>JAQUCU010000149.1 GCA_028686055.1 Desulfuromonadaceae bacterium | reverse complement strand
CTGAGCGGCCAATAGGGGTCCCGGAGCATTTCTCTGGCAAGCAGCACCAGATCGGCCTGGCCTGAACGTATAATGTGATCTGCCTGTGCCGGCGCAGTAATCAGGCCGACAGCACCGGTTTTGCTGCCGGTCTCCCGGCGGATCTGCTCGGCGAACCTGGTCTGATAGCCCGGCCCGAGAGGTATAGTGGCATGCGGGGCAGTACCGCCCGAGGAGCAATCGATCAGATCAACACCAAGCGGCAGGAGTTGACGCACCAGTTCGAGAGACTGCTCAACATCCCACCCGCCATCGACCCAGTCGGTAGCCGAAATCCTTACCAGGAGCGGCAGATTTTCCGGCCAGACGGCTCTGACAGCGACTACGATGTCCCTTAGCAGCCGGATGCGGTTTTCGAAACTGCCACCATACTGATCGGTCCGCCTGTTACTGAGCGGGGAGAGAAACTGGTGCAGCAGATAACCATGGGCGGCATGAATTTCTGCAATCCGGAAACCTGCCAGTAAAGAGCGCCTGGCAGCCTGTACAAAGGCCGCCGCTATCTCCCCGATCTCAACTTCGGTCAGCACTGCCGGCACGATGCAGCCGTCGTCGAATGGAATAGCGCTTGGCGCCACAATGGGCCAGCCGCCTTCGGATTCAGTCAGGGTGACTGACCGGTTCTCCCACGGCGGAGGAGTACTGGCCTTGCGACCGGCATGGGCCAGCTGGATTCCGGCAACGCTTCCCTGCTGTGCGATAAAGTGTACAACCCGTGCCAGAGCTTCTATCTGGTCATCGTGCCATATGCCAAGATCCTTCGGGCTGATGCGCCCCTGCGGAGTTACTGCAACAGCTTCGGTAAGTACCAGCCCAGCCCCCCCTGCAGCACGGCTGCCCAGATGTACAAGATGCCAGTCATTGGCGAAGCCGTTCAGGCTTGAATACTGGCACATGGGTGATACGGCAATCCGGTTCGGAAGCGTTACGCCGCGCAGGGCAAGAGGCTCAAACAGATGTGACATAACCGTTTTCTCCTTGTAGGCAAATTCAGGCTGTTGTCATTCCTGACAGCAGGGGGTTATGAATTCCCGCACGCCCCTCGAAACAACCGGAAAGACGTGCGGGAATGATTTACGGGCCTGTTACAGGTCCCAGTCAGCTATTTTCATTGTGCCGTTCTTTGCCAGGTTGACCTGCATCTTGTAGACCCGGTCGAGCAGTTGCGGCTCATGTCCGGCTTTTCTGGCCAGGCAGTCCTTTGTCGCAATGTCCAGATACTCCTGGAGGAGCGGCCTGTAGTCAGGATGGGCACATTTGTCGATAATGAGCTGGGCGCGAGTCTTGGGATCGAGCCCGCGCAGGTCGGCAAGTCCCTGCTCGGTAACCAGTACATCCAGATCGTGCTCGGTGTGGTCAACATGCGGCACATGTGGCACAACACAGGTGATCCCGGTCGGATCGGTTTTGGTCGGACGCGCCGAGGGGGTATGCATGATGGAAAGATAGGCGTTGCGCAGGAAATCCCCGGAACCGCCGATACCGTTGATCATACGGGTCCCGCCTACCAGAGTTGAGTTGGCGTGGGCATAGATATCGAACTCGACCGGGGTGTTCATGGCGATGCAGCCGAGACGGCGGATCGGCTCGGGGTGATTGGCGATGGAGAGCGGCCGCATGAGCACCTTCTTGCTGTATTTATCCCAATCGGCGTAAAAGCGTTTGAAACCCTCGACCGAGAATGAGAGTGAAACCGTTGAGGCGAAGTCGAGTTTGCCGGAGTCGATAAAGTCGAGCATGGTATCCTGCAGTACCTCGGTCCAGACATTCAAACCGCTGAAGGGCCCTTTGGCCAACCCGCCGATAACCGCGTTGGCAATCGAACCGACGCCTGACTGAAGCGGCAGCAGATTCTTTGGCAGCCGTCCGTTTTTCACCTCAAACTGGAAAAAGTCAAGGATGTTGTTGGCAATGGCTTCGGACGTCTCATCTGATTCGCTGAAGGAACGGCCGTTGTCCGGCAGGGTTGATTCCACGATAGCGACAATCTTGTCGGTATCGATGCGGACATAGGGGGAACCGGCACGGTCGTCAACACGGCTGATCAGGTACGGCAGGCGGCGTGGCGGAGCAACCGGCTCAATGATGTCGTGCAGACCTTCGTAGTTCGGGAGCGAGGTGTTCAGCTCGATGATGATCTTGTCGGCAATCTGGACGATTTCCGGCACAGCTCCACACGAGGCGGTCAGGACCAGGCTGCCGTCTTCCATAATTGCGGAACATTCAATGATGGCGATGTCGAGGCGCCCGCCATTATCCTTGGTGTAAAAGCCGTAGCCAAGATCCTGGGCGAACATGGACAGATGCCGGTCTCCCATGCGGATGCGGCCTGAGTTGATGCCGGCCTGAATGTTCTTGCCGGTCTGATACGGCCAGCGACGGTCGATCATGTCGAGCGAGGCCCAGCGGTCTTCAGTTTCAACACCGACGGAAGCGCCGATGAAAAGGTTGAATTTCAGTTTTCCCTGCAGGTTGTTTTTTTCTACATGGTCAGCCAGGGCAATGGGCACAGCTTTCGGGTAGCCGGCAGGGGTAAATCCCGACCAACCGAGGTTCATACCGTTTTTGAACAGCGGAATGACATCTTCAACTTTGACGATTTTTGCATGCAGACTTGTTCTTTTGATTCTTTCGTGCAGTACAGACATGTGTTACTCCTTTATTTTAATGTCCTGCTTGAGGCCTCTCAAAGATCTTCTGTTCCGAATTCAGCTGCCCCAGTTCAGGCCGGGATCATTGCTGCAAATGCCCGGCACATGGACCGGGTCCCGAAGAAGTTGATCTTCATCTCTTTACGGGCGTTTTCGATTCAGTTTGACCCGTCACTGCGGCGGTGCTCCTAGCTGCGGCATAGACCTTCAGAGCGCCATTGTCAAGTAGTTCCTTAACCAAAGCTCCACCGACACTCCCATTGGCACCGGTCACCAATATCATTTTACCTTTTATATTCATACGTAACACCATTTCGTTTTTTTCAACAAACTGCCGCCGGCCGGGAGTAATCAATCGGCTGAGTTTTTATTCATTTCCATGGGGCATGTTTTCCTGCAGCCAACTGATATTCTGCAGCGGCACCCCTTCCTTGTAATACAGGGAAGGGGACAACAGGACAAAGAAAATGTGGACATCCCGATATCCGAAACGAGCAAGCATACCATAAATATTTGCAGCAATTGCATCATGTTTTTCCTTCGTCCGCGGAAACATGTATATTTCCAGTGAACGGGGCGTAGCTGTGATCTTCGTGATACTGAGCAGCTCAACCTTCACAATTTCCTGCGGGACTGCAGCTGTACGGGAAAATCCCTCCACAAGCGCCGGTAACTGTTCCCGCAGAAAAGCTTCTTCGAACCCTTTGAATCTCAAATATGGCATTGCATCATCCGACTTTCTCAAAAATTGTAATCAACATCAAAAACCTGAATATCCTATACCGTCATAATCAATAGAACCGATCGGGAGCACTAAACTCGGGGGATTCAGGGCATTGCCTCTAGAAAATTCAATATACGCGTTTGTTCGGAACCGGAACATTTTTTTGCTGTGATCGGACTGCAGGAGCAGCAGCTTTGTCATCACCGGCGACGACCGTGCAGGTCATACCTGCCGCAATTGGAGTATTCTCCGCTATTTGCTCTATCCTGATCCGCACCGGGATTCGTTGTGCGAGTCGCACCCAGTTGAAAACCGGGTTGACGTCCGCCAGAAGTTCCCGACCCGTGGGATTGTCATGATCGGTTATACCGCGGCTGAAACTTTCGATGTGTCCCTGCAGGGGAGCGGCGTTACCCATGAGCCTTATTTCAACCGGGTCGCCCAGGTGCAGCAGATGGAGTTTGGTCTCCTCGAAATAACCGTTGACCCAGAACGAATTTTTATCGATCAACGCCAGTTTGGCCACCCCAGACGTTGCAAAGTCGCCGGGATGAACACCCAGGTTGGTGATATAGCCGTCAACCGGCGCACGCACCTCGGTACGGTTCAGGTTCAGCCTGGCCGTTTCCACGGCGACCTCGGCATCCCGATACACAGCAATAGCCGAATCAGCCTGCAACCTGGCATTGTCACGGTTTTCAGCGGACACCGCGATACCGTCCAGATTGGCGCGCCGTTCAGCCTCCTGCCTCCGCATCGACATCATCGCCTTGCTGGCCGCCAAACGGGCCTTTGTCTGGTTAAGGATCAGGCGATACCGTTCCCGATCGACCGTGAACAGCACATCCCCTTTGCGTACCAACTGGTTGTCTTTGACCGGGACACTGACGACGATGCCGGAAACATCTGAGGAAATATTGATCACGTCAGCGCGGACCTTGCCGTCGCGGGTCCAGGGTGAATCCATATACCTTGTCCACAATGCCCTGCTCAGCAATGCTGCAGCGATGACTATGGCTATGGTAATGGCGAAATGAAGCAGGTACCTTATTTTCATATGAAATTTCCTTTTAATATATGTGCCGGTATCTGTTAACGAAGCATAAGAAGGCCACAGATGCCGAAAATGCAGAAAAATACCGAGACCCGGAACAGCGGCGGGTGCCAGACATAGCGATAGACGCCACATCGTCCCATAATCCTGTCAAGGACCGTCTGCAGCAAGATACTTGCAAGGAAAACCAGGAACATGCTCGGTATGAGTGCATCAAGCAGCGAAAACTCACGCGGCATAGACAATTTCCTCCGTAGTTTGTTCAGGCAGCCCGCCAACTGTGGCGGCGAGAGCTGTTTCATCATCGAGAAGTGCTGTTCGAATGTGATGGAGCGAAGTCCGCATACGGCGCAGGATATCTCTTTCATGCGGGGCAAGTGACTCCAGCCCCATTTCATGCTGGACCGCGCTAATGGCCACCGTTACGCGATCAAGGGCATCGTCGCGGTGACGGGCGGAAAGCCGGCTGAAAAGGAGTGCCGTCGACCGGATGCTATCCTGTACTCTGTCCGACAAATGGTGAGGCATCTGCATCATAGCCGTATCTTCCCGCACATGAATCACGGCGCGGCCGATCTCTCTGACCGAAAATAGCCAGGCGACAAGCCGCTGGTTTTGATCATCTGCCAGGTGCCTGGTTGACTCCAGCTTGTGCAGCAGGTCGTAGGTGCCACTTTCAAAACGGTTAATAAGGCCCGGAATTGGATCAAAACATGCCGTAACCACCTGTCGGCGGATTTGACTGGCCAGACGGCGCTTGTACCAGGCCCCGGTGGCAGGTACCAGCGTCATGAATACCAGGCCTGCTATTGCCGTACCTAAAAGCGCAGCGGAACCTTCATTTATGACCCCAATAGGGTTGGACGCCATGGGATTCGACGGAGAGAGCATTGCACAGAAAAAGACCACGTAACCGGTACCGATGGCGATCCATCGGGGATAGGTGATGATGTAGGACCCGACCATTAAAAAGGGAAGAAGTGCCGCACCGAAAAGCATGAACCCGTCCAGCAGCGGCATGATGAGGCACGCAAACAGGACTGCAGCGACATACCCTGACCCGTGCCCCATGGTCATATGCCGTACCCCGCGGTATTGGTCAGGGGCGGACCCGAACAGAGCGCTCGTGACCACCACAAAACTGAGGGCACTGGCACCATAGGGCCACGCAGAGGCAATCCAGAACATACTGACCAGCAGAATCGAGACAAAAGCCTTTCCCCCGGCCAAAAGCGCAACAACCGGGTCGGTGTGCGTTGCGAAACTGATGTCGTCCGGCGACTTTGGCTCCTGATCATTATCCGGCAGGTTTGCGTAGGATCGTGTGTAGGCATGCAATTCGCGCAGGAAGCGGTGCAAAAGTTCAATCGCCGTTTCGAAATCCACCGCATTTGGGGAGTCGCTGAGGGACGGATTATTCTTTTTCAACGCCGTCACTTTTCGCGAGAGAATTGCCCGGAATGCCGCGATGCGACGGGTGCTCATGCGCGCCGCATCGGCACTGCGCGGAGAGGCCCCGGGCGTTGCAAGTGTTTGCCCCAGCGAAGCGTATAGTTCAGTAAGCGCCTCCCCGGCCGGCGTGGCATTTTTTGTCAGCCGATTCAGGATCTGGTGAAAGGAATAGAAGGTGGTTGATGCCGCCATAAATTCGCTATTGAGTTTTCGCAGCTTCAGGTCGCGGGAACGAACTTCCGAATCTTCCAGAACGGCTGCGCTCCGTATAGATTCAAGGGCAAGCACATTGCCGACCAGCTTCAACTGCATGGCTTCCAGTTCCATGCGGTTTGCCGTACCGGAAAGCGATGCGCGCACGAAAGCCATGAAATCCGCATAGCGGTTTTGTATGTTGCTCTTTATCTGATCGGAAAGACGACGCGGAAGAATAATGTCGCTGACCACGCCGGCGCACAGAATGCCGAGTGTTACTTCCGAGAGTCTGGTAACCGCAAGCGAGAAGAATGCATGGGGCTGCGGCGCGGCCGCTAACCCGGCAAGGGCGGCCGAATATCCGGCAAGTACGAATCCGTATGATTTGAAATCGCGAAAAAATGCGGCGCCAGCTGTACAGAAACCTACCCACAGCGCCAATCCGAGCAGGAACAGCACCGGTTCCTGTGCGAACAGGCTGACGAGCAGAAGGCTTACCGTGATGCCACCCAGCGTACCGCCGATACGATAGAGACTTTTCGTCAGGACCATTCCCGTTTGAGGGCGCATGACAATAAAGACCGTTATCATCGCCAACCGCGGCTGTTCGAGCTGGAAGCGCATCGACAACCACATGGCCAGAAGTGCTGCTAAAGCGGACTTAAAAACAAATATCCATCGCCACCCTTCTGTTTTGCCCCATAAAGCGGCTTCCCGCTTCAGTGCGGACAGCCAGGGTGCCGTAGCACATGAATTGGAAAAACTCATAACGGCCGCTCCGGCCCGGGGTGCGTTACCGGCACACCACCACCGAGGGCCTGCATCAGGCCGGCATAGGCATCAAGGAAATGCGCCTCAACCTGTACTTTTTGCTGAGTCTCCAGCAGGGTCTGATTCTGCGCATTGAGGACGTTCAAATAATCGGTAAGCCCTGCCCGGAAGCTTTTCAAAGCGATGTCATAGGCCCGTTTGGCCAGTGCATTGGCTTTAATGACTTGTGTTCGCTCCTTACCCAGTGAGCGC
>JAQUCU010000148.1 GCA_028686055.1 Desulfuromonadaceae bacterium | reverse complement strand
ACCAGACCTTCCTGTACGTAGGTGATGGTCTCAATGCCGCGGTGTGGGTGCCAGGGAAAGCCGGGCAGATAATGGGCGGGGTTATTGGAATGAAAATCATCAAGCATCAGAAACGGGTCGAACTGAGGTATCTGTGCATTGCCAAAAGCCCGTTTAAGATGCACACCCGCCCCCTCGATGGTCGGCTGGCCTTTCCATATTTTTTTGATTTTGCGAATTGAATTCATATTTACTCCTTTTCGATGGCCTGTTCGTGCAGCACCTGGTTGTAGACCAGATTGTGATAGAACATAGATAGAAGTACCGGTGAAACTTTTGATGCGAGGGTTCGTCAGTTGTTGCACATCACTCATCTTCCTCATCCCCTGGAACATCCAGTCCGAAGGGAGGCAGATCAGCCCTGTGCCCCCGCTGATCACCTGTCCGTCCAATGGTGTTTTCAATCAACCTGGTTAACTTGTCTGCGGCGCCATTGAAGGCCTGCTCCAAGGTTGTGGCCTGGTGTGTTACCACCAAGGGATGACGGCCTTCGAGACGGGCTTCCATAACGCATTTAAGTCTATCTTTGCCGCCTTTCTTGTCACTGTTCTCATCGCTCAAGTGGACCTCCACACGAGTAATGTGATCGCTGAATCGGCTCAGTGCCTGTTCTGTTTCGCTGCTGAGGTGGGCAGCCAGCGCCTCGCGACCGTCTATGTTTCGATCGGTGTTGATCTGAATGTGCATGGGTGTTCTCCTTTGTTGATTGATTAACAAATTGTGCTTTACGGATGCACATGGTTTCAGGATCTGCTTATGGGAACCTATGTGTAAATTTGCTCTACATGGCAAGTTCCCTTGTTAAATTGTAGCATGTAATGACTTGCCCCGCCTCTTGCAAAGAGCTCCGATGTAATCGATCCGTGGCCTTAGCGAAATAGATTGATCTTGGCCAGATCGATAATTTCGTCACCGTGGCCGCTGAGAAGCGCTTTGAGCATGAAGAGGCCGAAGCCGGTCACCTGGTCGAGGCTGATTTTGGGAGGCATCATGAGTTCCTGCCGGTGGACAAGGACTTCGACCAAGGCTGGTCCGTCATGATTGAGAGCCTGTGTGATCATCGGTCGAACCTGATCCGGTGTCTCTACTGTCAGCCCCAGCAAGCCTGCAGCCTCGGCCATCTTTGCAAAATTCGGGTTATGGAGGTCTGTTGCGAACTCCAGGATGCCGGCCGCTTTCATTTCCAGTTCCACGAAAGCCAGGGCGTCATTCTTGAAGACAATCACCTTGACCGGCAACTGCAATTGCCGGAGCGACAGCAAGTCGCCCATCAGCATTGCGATACCGCCATCTCCGGACAATGAGATGACTTGACGACCGGGATGGCAGACCTGCGCGCCAATCGCCTGCGGGAGGGCATTCGCCATGGAGCCGTGATTGAAAGAGCCGAGCAGCCGCCGAGTTCCGTTCATAGTCAGGTAACGCGCAGCCCAGATCGTCGGTGTGCCCACATCACACGAGAAGATGGCGTTCTTGGCAGCAAGTTCATCGAGTACTCTTGTTACATACTGTGGGTGGATATGCTTCTCTCCCGGCTTCTCGATCGCCAATTCATCGAGTCTCTTCCGGGCCTTCCGAAACTGTTCGACCGACTCCCGCACATGTTCATCATTCATGGCGTCGTCCAGCTTCGGCAACAGGGCGCGGAGTGTCGTTTTCGTGTCCCCGGCTACGCCGTAATCAAGCCGCGTACGCCGACCGAGCTGCTCGCCGCGGATGTCTATCTGCACGATCTTGGCATCCCCGGGAAAGAACTGCCGGTACGGAAAGTCCGTGCCGATCATCAACAGGAGGTCGCAGTTCATCATGGCGTGATATCCGGATGAAAAACCGATCAAGCCGGTCATGCCCACGTCAAACTGGTTGTCGTGCTCGATGAATTCCTTTCCGCGCACCGTGTGTACGATCGGGGCTTTCAGCCTGCCAGCCAGTGTGATTAATTCCGAATGGGCCCCTGCACAGCCCGCTCCGCCAAGGATCGTTATCTTCTTTGATGCATTCAGTATCTTTGCCAGTTCATCAATTTCCTTTTCGGATGGACATACGCTCGATGTCGGCTCCGGGAAGTGCAGACGCGGTTGTTGTTCGACAGCATCGCGCAAACCGATGTCTCCCGGCAGAGCGATCACCGCAACACCTCGCCGCGAGATAGCGGTCTGCATGGCAATCTCCAGGATGCGGGGCATCTGCTCGGCATTGGAAACCAGTTCACTGAAATGACTGCACTGGGCGAAGAGATGTTCCGGGTGGGTTTCCTGAAAATAACCGCTACCGAGCTCATTGCTTGGAATCTGCGCAGCAATCGCCAGCACAGGGACGCGACTGCGATGGCAGTCGTAGAGACCGTTGATCAGATGCAAGTTCCCCGGACCGCAACTTCCGGCGCATACCGCCAGATTCCCGGTGAGGTGAGCTTCCGCTCCCGCCGCGAATGCCGCGGTTTCTTCGTGTCTCACGGGAATCCAGTGGATGTCGTTCCGTGTGCGGATCGATTCGGTAATTCCATTGAGGGAGTCTCCGGCCAGCCCGTAAACCCTCTTCACCCCGGCTGCCACCAGAGTGTCTACGAGTAGGTGTGCAACCAATTTCTTCGCCATAATCGTCGCCTCCTCCTATTTGGTCTCACCATCAACGCTATCATTCCTGCCCAACGAGAAGCTCTGCCATAGAAATGAACCGGCAGCTGCCGCGCTCCGGCTACTCTATAAAGTCTAAAGCGGCGGAAAGAAATTGCAAGCGTGAAAAAAAACTTTACCGCTTGCTCACTCCCGGAAAAAAGCTACCATTGAAGCTGTGACCTATACTCCCGGAAACCAGGCATCAAAACCAAGGGATTAAGAAGGACGGAATAATGAAGATACTGCTCCTAGCTATGCCTGATGCGGCTAATAACTTCCACCGGATAATAAAGGTGCCCAACCTGGGCCTCTGCTCTATTGCAGCTCATCTCACGAACCACGAGGTCAAGATTGCCGATCTGGTGCTGGTTCATAAGAATATCCGCTCCTGGCTACAGGAATTATTGGCAGAATTCCGCCCCGAACTGATAGGTGTCAGCAGCATGAGTTTCCAGTACACAAGCGCCCTGGAAGTGATGTCGATTTGCCGGGCGTCTGCACCGGGGGCGCGCATCGCTCTGGGGGGCTACCATGCGAGTCTGGCCTATGAAGAATTGACCGACGGGAGAGAACCGCCATTTGATTTTCTTGTGAGGGGAGAAGGGGAGCAGGCGTTACCTGCCCTGGTAGAAGCCCTGGAAGGTGCGCGGGAATTCGCAACTGTGCCGGGGTTATCATGGTTCCGGGAAGGTGTCTTCACGCACAACCTGCCAGGCGAACTTCTGGATGTTCAGCACCTGCCGCTGCCGAACAGAAACGTCCGCGTTCTGGACGGCTTTACCTATTTCAACAGGAAGATGGACTGTGTCGAAACGTCGCGCGGCTGCACCATGCCGTGCACCTTTTGCTCCATTACCGGCATGTACGGGTCGAGCTTTCGTTGCTATGCCATCGACCGGGTAATTGCCGACCTGAAGGAGTTGCAGAGGCGCGGAACTGAAACGGTGCTGCTGGTGGACGACAATATCACCCTGGACCCCTCGCGCTTCAGGAAACTCGCGGAAGCGATCGTCGAAAATGGTCTGAACAGCATGGAATATCTGGTTCAGGCGTCGGTTGCCGG
Source organism: Desulfuromonadaceae bacterium (assembly GCA_028686055.1). Taxonomy (GTDB): domain Bacteria; phylum Desulfobacterota; class Desulfuromonadia; order Geobacterales; family Pseudopelobacteraceae; genus JACRCG01. Next base: position 3,485 of record JAQUCU010000148.1, on the reverse strand, counting down.
TATTGTCAGTGATCCGGAACTGATCCCAATGCTGGCACGGGCCAATTTCAGCTTGGTTTTCCTCGGGATAGAAGCCGTGCAGACGAAAAACCTCCAGCTGTTTCGAAAAGGTGACATCCGGGAGAAAACGAAGCAGGCTGTAAGGCTGCTGCGAATGCATGGAATTGCCGTCATGGGCGGTTTTATCATCGGCAATCCCGATGACACCTCCGACGATATCAAGGAAGTTTTCCGTGCTGCGAAAAGGCTTCGAATCGACCTGCCCTACGTCCAGTGCGTCACGCCCTATCCGGGAACCCGGATTCGCGAAGAGTTGCTCGAAGCCGGACTCGTCACCAACCCGGACGATCTGAGCAGGTATACCGGTTTTATCTGCAATGTTAGAACCCGCCACCTGACCGTTAGGCAGCTCAACCGCATCATGAATTGGGAAAACATAAAGATCTTTTTCAGCCCGTCAATGTTTGAGGACAATTATTTTGTCAGAAAAAGAGAAAAAGGAGCACTGAAGGTTTTGTTGAATAATTTTGAGTTATTCAGAGGGTGGTTTACCGGGGATCAGTTCCGGTCACGACATAGATTCTAAAAGCTGTAACAGTTGCCCCCCCTCAATCCCCCCTGATAAGGGGGGAAGCCTTTAAGTCTCCCCTGACAAGGGGAGGTTTGGAGGGGTTAGATATCTGGTTACATTTTCCTGAGCAAAAAGGCATGGGCCGAGAGTCCTGCTCCAAAGGCAACCATAACACAAGTGTCGCCGGCAGAAATACCGTGTTGCAGGATTTCGTTCATGACAAACCAGACGGTCGGCGACGACATGTTGCCGTATTCTGACAGAACTGTGCGCGTTGCCAGGAGCTGCTCCTCGGGGATTCCGATTTCGTCCCGCACTGCGTTGATTATCTTCTCGCCGCCGGTGTGGATCGCCCAGTGTGTGATATCAACAGTTTTCAGCTCCTGCGACGAAAGCAGATCGGCCACCACACCTGCCGCAGCCTTTTTGACCAGGTTCGGCAGTCTCAAAGAAAGCTGATTATGGAGCTGCCCTTGCTTGTGAACGAATCGGATGTCGTCGCGCTGCTCCGGTACATAACTTCCAGCCGAGGCAACCAGCTCAAAGCCCACCGGTTTATCCCAGAGCACAGCGGCTGCCGCACCGTCAGCAAAGAGCGCGTTCGAGAGGATGAGGCTCAAATCATTGTCCATCTGAAAGACCGAACTGCAGATTTCCACTGATACGCTCACGACAATACCGCCATTTGATTTGAGCAGCGATTCCGCCACCTGGAGATTGGGAATCGCTCCTCCGCAGCCGCTGCCTACCAGGTCGTACACCCTGGTGCTGCGGGAGAGGCCCAGCCGCTCAATGAGATAGGTCGATATGCCGGGGCATATGTAGCCTGTACAGGTATTCACGACGAGACCCGTCACGTCCAGGACGCTCACACCCGCCTGGTCCAGCGCCTTGGTAACGGCCTGCGCGGACAGTTCGACAGATTTCTCGGTAAACCTTGCTATGCGCTGGTCAGGTGATTCATCCACAACGCACGCCGGGTCATCCAGAGCGAAATGCCTCTTCCGGATGCTTGGGTGCGAAAAAGTAGCCCGTATCAACCCCATACTCCGGGGGGCCAGCTTCTGGCTGAAGAGCTTTTTCATCAATTCCGCAGAAAACGTTTGATCTGCACTGTAGGGTGGGACGACACAAGCGATAGAGGCAACGTAAGCGTTACTATTTTTTCTGTTGAGAGATGTACTCTGGTTGTTTGCTTCTTCCATTTTTTCTCATCTCCTCCCCGGGCAAAACCGGACAAAATTCCTACGCATCAATTCCTGCGAGCCTGAGCGCCCGTCTGATAATTCGAGTATGTCTCCAGTGTGGCTGACGCAGACCGAGTTTAGAGGCGATCCGATTGATGGTCGGCAGGAAGGAGAGGCTAAAGGTATCAATATTGATGAAGTTCATGTGACGGTCCATGGACTTCTTCAGTTCCTGATCCAACCAGCCGGCATCCACCTCTGGTGAAACATAAAACACAGGAGCAAGCATCTCTTCCGGAGGACGCGAAAGTACCCCCTGTTTTCTCGCGACAGATTCCAGCTCGGTCCCCGGGTAGATGCGTATTCCGGTATTAAAAAACGCCACGTCCGTGGGCCGGATATATGTAGCGGCAAATTGCAATGTTTCCCGTACCGTTTCCGGCGTTTCTCCGGGTCCCCCGAGCATGAATATCCATGCGCAGGGAATCGAGTGCCGGCGCACCACCTGAGCGGCATGATGCACTTCTCGGCTGGTGAAACCTTTGCGCAGGCCCTGCAGCACCGGATCGGAAGCGCTCTCAAGGGTAATGCCCATGCCTACAAAGTCTGCCCGTTCCATAGCCGTTACCAGGCAATCGTCAAAATTCCGTGGATTCAGTTCCAGGCACTGGAGCCGCGCTTTATGTTTGACCCGGGCCAAGGCTGCACATACCCCCATGGCATGTTCCAAGGGCGCATTAAACACGCTGTCCACTAACTCGATATCCCGCAAACCACTTGCGGCAAGCCGCACCACGGCATCGGCGATGCTGCCGGGATCCTTCAGGCGGCAGTTGTTCCCCTCGATCTTGGGGTAGCTGCAATAGACGCATTGGAACTGACAGCCGGTCTTGGTCTGGAGCGGAACCGTGGCCATCTGAGAGCGATAGACGGGGATATTCAGCCAGCGATGATAGTCAGGCGCCGTGCATGTCGTTGAAAACCCCGCAACGGTAGCGTTATTCCGGTAAAATATGCCGTTTTCGATATAAGCGACACCGGGCACATCACTGAAGCGCTCACCGCGCGAGATGCGATCAAGGAGCTGTGGAAAGACCATTTCTCCATCGCCGCAAACAGCAAAGGCATCTGGCACCAGACGGAGTATCTGCTCAGGCATGATCCCGAGCGCCGCCCCTCCCAGGATTATCGGAGCGCTGCTCCTGGATCGGATGAGATTCACCATATCTTGCAGGTCATTCAGAAAGAATTCCGGATCCCGCAAATCAACATTGTCTATGTTGCGGATCGAGAGGGCCACGACATCGGGCCTGAAACCAGTCACTGCCGATTCGATGTCGTACATTGCGTCCTGACTGAACATCAGATCCAGGAGATGAACGGTGTGGCCCGCGCGCTCCGCGGCATGGGCGACGATACAGGCGCCGATAGGCATCACGGGCATGGGAAGTTTATTTCGGTTTATGCTGATGAGAAGAATTTTCATTGGGTAAGGACAAGTGTACAGCCTTACGGCTGTAAGTCAAAGACAGGCCTCCCGCTGCATGACCGCGTGGCCTCCGATTGCCCTCTGAAAAAAAGCTGTTATAAAGTTACATCAGCTCGCAGTAACTTCGGAGGGGTCATATGAAGCTGTCCGTCGCTACCAATTTCAAGCCCGACTTTCTTGATGCCATTGAAGGGTATCCGGTTAAGGAGCTGTTCGGCAAACTCCCCTCTGACAGCAC
>JAQUCU010000147.1 GCA_028686055.1 Desulfuromonadaceae bacterium | reverse complement strand
GGTTGTCAATAAAAACTTTCACCAATGCAAAGTTTATTGGGAATCAGTGTGGCGATGTCAATCCTTGTCGGGAACTGCTATCGCCCCTTTCCCCAGTTTTGCGGCCAGTTCTTTCGCTGCATCCGGGTCAAGCCGTTTGCCGATACGAACACGATACCAGGTGCCCTTGTCTCCAAGATGAGATTCGGCGATAGTGGCATTATATCCCTTGGCGGCCAGCTTGCTGCGCTGTACCTCGGCTTCTGACTTGAGACTGTATGAAGCGACTTGGACAGTCAGACCGTTTGAATCCTGGCGCGAAGCTGTTCTTGCCTGTATGACCTGTGCCGGTTGTTTTTGAACATCCTCATCTTTCTGGGCTGGAGCAGATCTTGACAAGTTGGCGGGTATCGCTGCTTGGAGCGGTTGCTTTGCGGGTTTACTGTCCATTGAATTTATGCCGCTTCCCAATACGTTGTTTTTCTGCCCGCTGGGGAGTGTCTTGTAAAAACTGAGCGGTGGATTGGCAGTTGCCTGCGTTCCTCCGGTTGCAGGAGGGGACGGTGTCTGTGCGGGTGAAGGGGGCACCGGTTGTTGTTGCGATGTCTGGGAGTTAATCTGTTGTGGCGAGTTCTCAAGGCTCTGTTGTTCCATGGCTGCCTTGAATCCGTTTTTAGCTGCCCGCTGGGAAAGCATCCAGCCGCTGCCGAAACCGATTACAAGGCACAGGATGCCAGTTATAACGACAACGATCAGTATCCCACCGGAGGATTTCTTTCGTGGCCGATTCTGGCTTGTCTGTGGAGAGCCACATGATGATTTTTTGGGTTCACTGTAATCAATGCGCATGGTGGCCTCCGCTACATCCGTTCCGGGGCCGATATGCCCAGGATGGAAAGGGCGTTTTTCAGAGTCTGGGCGGTCCGTTTCAGCAGATAAAGCCTGGCTGCTGTCAGTTTCTGGTCTTCGCTGATGACCCGGTTCTTGTTGTAGAAACTGTGGAAACAGCTGGCCAGTTCACTCAGGTAATAGGTCAGGCGATGCGGTTCAAAATGAACGGCGCAGTCATCGACCGTGTCGGGCAGCGCTGTCAGAAGTTTAATCATCTGAAGGTCCTCGGCGGTAGAGAGGCAGACGAGGTCGGCAGGCGCCGGGTTTTCCGGGGCGATGAAGCCTTTTTCGGCGGCATTTTCAAAAATACTGCAGATGCGGGCGTGGGCATACTGAACATAGTAGACCGGGTTTTCGTTGGTCTGCTGTTTGGCCAGATCGATGTCGAATACCAACTGGGCATCAGGCTTGCGCATCAGAAAAAAGAAGCGGGTGGCGTCACGGCCGACCTCGTCGATCAGGTCGCGCAGTGTGACATAACTGCCGGCCCGTTTGGATATCTTGACCTCTTCTCCGCCGCGCATGACAGTCACCATCTGGTGCAGCACATACTCGGGCCATCCCTGCGGTATGCCGATATCAAGGGCCTGAAGCCCGGCCCGGACACGGGTAACGGTGCTGTGGTGGTCGGATCCCTGCTCGTTGATCACGCGGGTAAAACCGCGCTCCCATTTGGCCTGATGATAGGCTACATCCGGGACGAAATAGGTATAACTGCCGTCAGCTTTACGCATGACGCGATCTTTGTCGTCACCGAAATCGGTGGAGCGGAGCCAGAGGGCATTATCCTGTTCGTAGGCGTGGCCGTTGGCTATCAAACTTTTGACGACCGCGTCAACTCTGCCTTCACTGTAGAGTGACGATTCCAGGGTGTAGACATCAAAGCGCACGTCAAAGGCCTCAAGGTCGAGGTCCTGCTCGCGCCGCAACCAGGCGACGGCGAAGTTCCTGATATCCTCGATATTTTCCGGGTCACCGCAGGCGGTTGTGTGTTTGTCGGCGGCTTCAACACTCTCCCGGGCCAGATAGGCCTTGGCCACATCCTTGATATACTCCCCCTGGTAGCCACCTTCCGGCCAGCGAGGATCGTCCGGTTCAATGCCAAGGCAGCGAAGCTGAACAGAAAGGGCAAGGTTGCTGATCTGAACACCGGCATCGTTGTAATAGAATTCACGGGTCACGTCCCAGCCAGCGGCATCAAGAACACGGCAGAGGGTATCGCCGATTGCGGCCCCGCGACCATGGCCGATGTGCAGGGGGCCGGTCGGATTAGCGCTGACAAACTCGACTTGGACCTTTTTACCTTCACCGCTTATAGTGTGCCCATATCTGTCACCCTGCGCCTTGATCTCAAGCAGGGTGGTTTGCCATGCGGCCTGAGATACGAACAGGTTGATGAAGCCGGGTCCGGCAATTTCACATTTTGCCAACAGACCGCCGCCATCACCAAGATGTTTGATGATGATCTCAGCTACCTGGCGTGGCGCTTTGCGCTCACTCTTGGCCAGCTGCATCGCGATGTTGCAGGAAAAATCTCCGTGTTCCGGATTGGCAGGGTGGCCGATGATAATAGATGGTAGCGGGTATGTCGTGATTTCTTGCGCCGCATGAGCTTTGATCAGCGCGGATTCGAGCAGGGGGGCTATTCGGTTTCTCATCATTTTTTTGGCTGTTCTTTCTGAGCGGTTGTTTTATCAGTGTCTTCCGGTTCATCTTTGATGCAGACATCCTTCGAAAAATCAGGACATCGGGCACCTCCATCGGGGATGCAGAATCGTTTCGAGCAGTTTTCGCGCCAGGCGCATACGGCGCAGCTTTGTCGTGGCATTGTTTTGTCCGCCCCTGATAAACAGGATAAAGAATATATCGTAAAAATGCTCTCTGCTGAAAAAGGCAGAAAAGATTTCTGCTGGCTAAAAGGTATTAAGGCTGCTTATTTTCCTGCGGAAACTGGTAGATGATTTCATTACTGCGCACCAGGCCGAAATCTTTGCGAGATATGCTTTCGAGGTAGCGGCGGTCTGATTTGAGAGCAACGATTTCGCGTTTCAGTTTTTCATTATCAGCTATGTTTTCAGCCAGGCGTTCTTCTATTTTCTTTTTGTCCTGTTTAAGTTCAAAGATGCGCAGGAGTCCCCTATCACCAAAAACAGTGAAGAAGAGAATGAATGCCAGGCATCCGGCCGGAATGACATACATCCTTTTTTGAAGGGGCAGATTGAGCATTTACCCTTTCCTGATCCGCTCTGCGAAATAAGCCGCCGTCGATCTGAGTCCTTTAGCCAGCTCAATCTCCGGTTCCCAGGCAAGTTTTTCGCGAGCCAGTGAGATATCGGGCTGACGCTGTTTCGGGTCATCCTGCGGCAGCGGCTGAAAGATGATCTTGGACTTCGACTCTGTTATTGTAATGATTTTTTCAGCAAACTCAAGGATTGTATTTTCCACCGGGTTGCCAAGGTTGACCGGCCCGATGAAATTGTCGCATTCCATCATGCGGATCATGCCATCCACCAGGTCGGAAACGTAGCAGAATGAACGGGTCTGGGAACCGTCGCCATAAACGGTAATGTCTTCGTTTCTGAGCGCCTGCAGGATGAAGTTTGAAACAACGCGGCCGTCGTTTTCTGCCATACGCGGGCCGTAGGTGTTGAAGATGCGGACGATGCGAATCTCCACGTTGTTCTGGCGGTAGTAATCCATCATCAGCGTTTCAGCAACCCGCTTTCCCTCGTCATAGCAGCTGCGGATTCCGATCGGGTTAACGTTGCCCCAGTAATCTTCGGTTTGCGGATGTACACTCGGGTCGCCGTAGACCTCCGAGGTGGAGGCCTGCAGGATGCGCGCCTTCACCCTTTTGGCCAGTCCCAGCATGTTGATGGTCCCCATGACGCTGGTCTTGGTGGTTTTGACCGGGTTGTACTGGTAATGCACAGGCGAGGCCGGGCAGGCCAGATTGTAGATGCGGTCGACTTCAAGCAGGATCGGCTCGGTAATATCGTGTCTGACGAGCTCGAAGCGATGGCTGTCCATCAGGTGGATGATGTTGTCCTTGCTGCCGGTGAAGAAGTTGTCGAGGCAGATGACGTCATGCCCTTCGCCCAGGAGGCGTTCACAGAGGTGTGAGCCGACAAAGCCGGCGCCGCCGGTTACCAGTATGCGCATTCTATTTAACCTCTCCGCATATCCCGCCGCTGCAGCGTCCGAGCGGGATGTAGTTGAAGCCGCCGGCCACCATGCGATCAGGCTTGTACAGGTTACGCCCGTCGACGATGGTTGGCGATCTGAGCGCTGTTTTGATGCGGTCAAAGTCCGGGTTGCGGTATTCGTTCCAGTCGGTGATGACCGCCAGGGCATCGGCTCCGTCCAGGATATCGTACTGATTGCTGCTGTATTCGATCCGGTCGCCGAAGATTTTCCTGGCTTCCGTGATGGCTTCGGGGTCGTGGGCGCGCACGGTGGCGCCGGCACCTAGCAGGCGTTCGATGATGGTGATGGCCGGGGCTTCGCGCATGTCGTCGGTGCGGGGTTTGAAGGAGAGCCCCCAGCAGGCGACAATGCGACCGGTGAGTGGTTGTTCTTCGTCGGGGGAGCCGAGCAGTCTGATCAGCTTGTCTGCCAGGACCTCCTTCTGGAGTTCGTTGACCTCTTCAACGGCTTTCAGCAGCAGGAAGTCGTAGCTGGATTCTTCGGCGGTTCTTATAAGGGCTTTGACGTCCTTGGGGAAACAGGAGCCGCCGTAGCCGGGGCCGGGGAAGAGAAAGTCGTAGCCGATGCGGGAGTCGGAACCTATCCCCTCACGGACGGCCATGACATCGGCGCCCATCCGTTCGCAGAGCCCGGCTATCTGGTTCATGAAGGAGATGCGGGTGGCGAGCATGGCGTTGGCGGCGTATTTGGTCATTTCGGCGCTGCGGATATCCATGATGATCATGCGGTTCTGTTTGCGCATGAAGGGGTCGTAGAGTTCTTTCATTATTTCAGCGGTACGGACGTTGTCACAGCCGATAACGACCCGGTCCGGCTTCATGAAGTCATCAATGGCGGCCCCTTCCTTGAGGAATTCGGGGTTGGATACGACGTCGAATTCCAGGGCAACGGCCCGTCCGGCAAGCTCTTCCTGTACGGCGGCGCGGACTTTGTCGGCGGTGCCGACCGGGACGGTCGATTTGTCGACGATGATCTTGAAGCCGTTCATGGCCCGGCCGATATCCCTGGCGACGCCGAGGACATATTTGAGGTCAGCCGAACCGTCTTCGCCCGGGGGGGTGCCGACGGCGATGAAACAGACCAGTGAGGCCTTGACCGCTTCTTCCATGTCGACCGTGAACGAAAGCCGCCCTTCGGCCTGATTGCGGAGGATCATCTCTTTCAAACCCGGTTCATAGATCGGGATAACGCCCTGTTTAAGCCCCTCAATTCTCGCGTGGTCGATATCGACCGCGATGACGCTGTTGCCGCTTTCGGCAAAGCAGGCTGCGGCCACCAGGCCGACGTAACCGGCGCCAAAAATACAGATTTTCATGCATTACTCCAGATTTGATATGTGATTGGGAATCTATAACACACTATCCACCTGAAATTCCATGATTTCAAGTGTGATGCAGATCATTTTTCAATCGCAAAGCTTCAGCGTACGCTTCGCTGCGGGAAACTCCAGAAACCACGGCGGCCTGCTTTGCGATATCCTTGATTGAAAGCGTCCCGCCGGCCATCAGGCGACGGAGCACATTTTCCAACGGCTCGCTCTCCTCTGGCGCGACCTCGCCCGGTGCAATCAGGATGACCACCTCACCCCGCACGATGCCGTGGGAAACGGCTGCGATAACCTCTGACGTGCTGCCGCGGATAAACTCTTCATACATCTTGGTAAGTTCCCGCGCAACTATCACCTGCCGCTCTCCAAGCACCTCGCGAATATCGTTCAGTGTATCTATCAAGCGATGGGGTGCTTCGTACAGTACCAGCGTACCCGGCAGTTTGTTCACTCCGGACAGAAATGTCCGGCGCTTCCCCTGGCGCGAAGGAGGGAAGCCGGCAAAGGTGAAGGTGTCGGTCGGCAGGCCGGAAGCGGCAAGGGCCGTTATAGCGGCACAGGCACCCGGAACCGGAACCACCGGGATATTCTCGGCGACGGCATCACGAACCAGTTGGTAGCCGGGGTCGGAGACACAGGGGGTGCCGGCGTCCGATATCAGTGCCACCGATTTTCCCTGGCGCAGTGCGTTCAGAATACGCTCCCCCTTGATCTGCTGATTGTGATCGAAATAGGAGGTCAGCGGCTTGGTGATGTCAAAGTGATTGAGCAGCTTCAGCGAGTGTCGGGTATCCTCGGCCGCGATCAGGTCAACTTCCCCGAGGATCCGTACGGCCCGATAGGTCATGTCTTCCAGGTTGCCGATAGGTGTGGCGATTATGTAAAGGGTGCCCGCTGTCATCACCGTTGCGCCAGTGCCAGTTTCAGCGCCAAACCGGCGAAGATTGTCGCTGCAGCTCGATTAATTATTTTTTGCGCAAAAGCTGATCTCCTGAATTTATCCCCAAAGATTCCCGCAAGAATGCTGATCGCACCAAAGACAATGATTGTTGCGACAATGAAAATCCCCCCCAGCAGCATGAGCTGTAAGGAGAGGGGGCCTTTGGCCGGGTCGGTGAACTGCGGCAAAAAAGCGAGGAAAAAGATCGATACTTTGGGATTGGTGATATTCATGATGATGCCTCGTCGGTAGAGAGCTCTGGAGTCCGGATGATCGGCTGCTGATGCAGGGATTGTGTCGGTTCCCGCCCGAAAAGAGAGCCATGCCAGGTAGAGCAGGTATCCGGCCCCGGCACATTTCAAAACCGTGAAGGCTGCTGCCGAAGTTTTGAAGAGTGCCGCCAGCCCGAAGGTAACTGCCGCCGTGTGGAACAGAAGTCCGGTGCAAAGCCCCAGCGTGACCAACATCCCGGCCCTGCGCCCCCGCTGTGCCGCCTGGGTCATGACAAACAGGTTGTCCGGCCCGGGGCAGAGGGCCAGCAGGACAGAGGTGGTGAAAAACATCAGGAGCATTCCGGGGGCAATCATATATGTCCTCTGATTTTTAGGGGGAATTTCGATGCATAATGGTGCACAAGGAAAGTGCTGTCAAGGGCTATGGCCGGGATAATCATGAGTATGCCGACGTTTCAGATTGTCAGGCGTGTCATTAAACATGCCTGCATTATGGATGTATCTTCCACCTCCCGGAAAATTGCATATGTAAACTTAACCAACAGATATGTCGTAAAAGTTTTCATTTTAATCATTTCTATAATAACAGCTGCATAAAATTATAACGATATTAGTATGATATGTAATTGGCGCGTGGTATGCAATAGTCTTGTCAGAATCCATTTTGCGTGCGGAGGTGGTACCATGAAAAACAAGTTATTTGTAATTGCGGTAGTCTTCTTTTTCGGC
>JAQUCU010000146.1 GCA_028686055.1 Desulfuromonadaceae bacterium | reverse complement strand
TGCCAGTCCTTTACCTGAATGGTCGTATTGAAGTTCCTGTCGGCCAGGTTAGAGACCGGCGGCATCAGCGCCAGGGATACGGCAACATAGAGGAGGTAGACAGTGACGGCAAGCAGTATATAGAAGATTATTTTTTTCATATAATATCAGGTTTCCTACGTTTTCTTGTGACCAATCCGAATATATGGTACACAGTTAGTTTAATGCTACTATGTAGCGAGGGAATACTCCCAAAGAATTATACTGCCACACTATGATCCCACTCTTCAACAAAACACGCCTACTGATAGCAGCTCTAGTGTTGTCACTGCTAGTGCATCTCATCGTCATGTATTCGATGAGGCTGTTCGGCACGTACAATTTTACCATGCCTGTCACCTCTCGACAGTTGATAGCTGTTGACCTGACGGAACCGGTCAGTGTGGCCTCCAAGCCCATTGCCCCTGAAACTCAGGACAAGAGACATGCTCGTAACAACGCTGAAGATAAATCTATTGAGGAAAATCCCGGACCGCCAAAAAAGCTGGAGCGTAAGGCGTCACCACTAACCACAGGACCGTTGCAACAGAAAACTTCAAACTCACCTGACTCCGCTTCGGAGAAAATCAACCCACCTTCTCAGCACCACGATCTACATAAAGTCAACTCACCAGACACATTACGCCAACCCGTGAAAGTAAATTTGCCGTATTCTCCGTTGAACACAGTGAGTGAGTTTCTGTCAACAAAAAACGAAAAGCTCACTTATCTGATCAGCATGTTTGGGCTACCGGTAGGAAGTGCCGAACTGGAGGCAAAACACGAAGAAGAAGAAGTTTTATTTACTCTGAGAGTGAGATCAAGTACCGCCATCTCAAGCGTCTTCCCGGTTGATGATATTGTTGAGACCCGGCATATCAGCGGCAAATTCATTATGTCTAAAATCATCCAGCATGAAGGGACCTTCAGTAGTGACCAGGGTTTTACCGTCAATCTGGCAAAAAAAAGGGTGTCATGGTTTGACAATATTGGTGGCCGCAGCCAGACAGTGCCGGTACCATCCGACGAAGTAATCGACACCCTTTCAGGGATTTATCTTCTGAGAAGCCGTACGTTACAAGTTGGAAAGACGGAGATACTCCATATTTTCGACAGCGAAACCTATGCAGATGTGCCGGTTGAGATCCTGAGCAGGGAAACCATTCGTCTGCCGAATTTACAGAAAGTTGATACCGTGGTAATTCGGCCGATACAGCAAACGGCCGGGATTTTCAGGCGCACAGGAGATGTCAGGATCTGGATAACCGATGATGCCAATAAGGTCCCGGTAAAAATTGTCACATCGGTTTCGCTCGGCACGGTGACAGTTGAACTTCTATCAGCCGAATCAACGTCTCCGGGAGAAGTCGTCACGGCAAAATAATTCCGGTTGTTCTCTTATTTTGACGGAGTTGCACACCATGTTGAATTTATGAGAGCGGGACCCGGCCAGGATCCCGCTCTCATGCTGCACTACTAAAAGGTTACTTACTTTTCTACCTTGATTCCTGGAACAAAATAAATTTTATCAAAGCTCTTTTTGAGAATTTTGCTTTTGAAATTCGGCATCGGCGGTGTCTCCGAGTATTCGATCTTATCACCCACGGCCACCTTGGTCGCAGGTAGAGCCAACCATTCCTTCTGTCCTTTATCGTCAGCAGTTTCTACGTAGGTATATCCTCCTGCATTCATAGTCTGAGTGACCGTGCCTTTTTTATCCAAGCCCTCTGGATTTTTTTGGGCCTTTATTACACCATACGGATCACTATTAGGCGTTGCAACAGGCGTCTGTGACCCTTCGGGTTTGGTCTTGTTCTGGCACCCTGACAGGGCAACCACTGCAATGGTTAGCAACAACACTATTTTCCTTTTCACCAGCAACCTCCTGATTTTTTTAGTAACATTTTCTATCATAGTCCAGCTTCATAATCCATCCGAAAAGAGTTGCAAGCTATTCAAATCGACATTTTTGGTTATGCTTACGGCTGTTTCGTGAACGTGGCATTCTCTATGATAGCCTTGTAACGGTAACCGCTGCCAAAGTCACGATCTTTGGCCAGAGTTCCACTGACGGTAACCACCTCACCGACTTTTACCATGTTTTTAGAGGTACAGACCAGATCGTTGGTTTTATTTCTCCGGGAACCGGTGCCATCCTGAATATGGACCCAGTTTCGTTTCATTATGCCGGCTGACACCTTGACAACCTTGCCACTTACTACGACCTTCTTTTTGTTCAGTTTCTCGCCGTTTGTAAAAGCCTCTGCAACAGTAATCGCATTGGTACCGGAGGCCTTGGTTACATGTATTCTTTCATCCTGGGGAGCATGAGGCCGACTGACCGTCTGCATCGGCATTTCAGCGGCCATAGTACCGGCGGCCATTAGAGTGACAAGTGATAACGAGAGCAGCAACGTTCTTTTCATATAAACCCCTTTGTTGAAATAAAATTGTGTTGTTTGCAGAAATGATTTCGTATATTCAACGCATGGCAGTTAAGGCTCCTTTCAGGTCTGCCTCACTGCTCTTGTTTTCGTTTATCAGACAGCCATCCTCCAGAGTGAGGATACGGTCGCAGCGTTGAGCCAGACCGGGATCGTGGGTGACGAGCAGAAAGGCGGTGCCTAATTCACGGTTGAATCGCCGCATGAATTCGAATGTCTGCTGACCTGAAGCCCGATCCAGATTTCCTGTAGGCTCGTCCGCCAGCACAAGGGGCGGGTTCATGACCAGGGCCCTGGCAATGGCCACCCGCTGCTGCTGGCCGCCGCTCAACCGGGAAACAGGGCGGGTCTCAAAACCCTCCAATCCGATGCGCGCAAGCAGCCCCCTGGCTCGCGTTCGCATTTCGGGTTTAAAATGACCGGTATCCGCCAGCATGGGGAGAAAGACATTTTCCTCCGCAGTAAAGGAAGGGAGCAGGTGATGAAACTGGAACACGAAACCAATGCTGCTGCCCCGCAACCTGGTAAGTCCGGCATCGTCAAGCCCGGTACAATCCTTCCCAAGAATTTCCACGGTACCACTGGAGGGGCGATCCAACAGTCCCAGAATATTTAACAGGGTGCTCTTCCCCGAACCGCTCGGGCCCACCAGGGCCACAAATTCACCGTGGTTGATTCTGATATCGATACCATGCAGTACCTCGGTGCTTACAGCTCCGGGATACGATTTGCGCACCTGCTGCAGCTGGAGGATCGCTGAGGAATTATTCATAGCGGATCGCCACGGCAGGATCCATATTTGCCGCACGCCGAGCAGGCAGCCATGCCCCCACAAGACCGGTGATCAGGGCGACCAGAACCGAGCGGGCATAGAGGGCCGCAGTCAGGGCCACGGGAAAGAGCGGAGTGCCGTCCTGATTGGAGACCATGCTTTGGAAGAAGAGAGCCAGGAACGTTCCGAGCATGATGCCTCCCAGGCTGCCCACCACTCCCAGAAGACCGCCCTGCAGCAGAAAAATCCGCAGCACCTGTTCCCGCCTGGTGCCGAAAGCCCGTAGAATACCGATCTGGCGCCCCTTCTGGATAACACTCACCACCAGCACCGAAGCGATACCCAGCATCACTGCCACAATGACGAAAAACTGGATCATCACACTGGAACTGCTTTGGCCGCGGAGTCCGGTAAGCAGTTCAGAGTTCAGCGTCATCCAGCTGTCTGCCTTGAGTCCGGTCGCAGCATGGATTTCCTGAGCCTCCTTTTCGGCGCTGAATATGTCCCGTACCTTGACCTCCACGGTGCTTACCCCCCCGGAAAGATTCATCAGGGTTTGCCCCTCCCGTAGGCTGACAAAGACCCAGCGCAGGTTGAGATCCTTGTTCCCCACATCGAAAAGGCCCGAGATGGTGAAGACTTCGCTGCGATCTTCCGGCGCGGTAAGTCGCAGGGTATCCCCGACCGAAAGGCCAAGTTCCTTGGCCAGCTCCACTCCTACCACGATGTGAGTGCCGGTCAGGTCGAACGTACCTTCGGTGAGCCTGGTGCGCAGATCCAGAATGCCGGAGTAACTTTCGGGATCTACGCCCCGCAGTGCCACACTACGGTTGGCCGTCCCCCGCAGCGCAAAAGCACTGCCCGCCACCGTCGGAGAAGCGGCCGTAACCCCGGGGCGGCGGCGCAGTTCCGTCAGCAACCGGGGCCAGTTCAGAATACTTCGCAAACGCTGGGCAGGGCGCTGGATATGTTCCAAAACATCTTCACGCTGGCGATCAAGCTGCGGCCTTGCTTCATCATCTGGAGGTCGCAGCACCACGTGGGCCTGGGTGCCCAGGGTGCGATCGATAATGCTTTCCTGCAGCCCTCCGATGAGGGCAGATATAAAGATGATCACTCCAACTCCGGTGCTGATGCCCGCCAGGATCAGGGCCGTCTGCATGCGCCCCTCCTTCAGGAAACGCAGGGCCATGTGGAGTTCAAATCTCATGGGGTTGCCTTCAGGCGGGCCCGGTAGCGGTCACCTTCCCTGGCAGCTGGAGTCAGGATGACGATGTCTCCGGACTTCAGTCCTTCACTGACCTCGAACTCCCGTTCACCACGCTGGCCAATTTTTACGGGAACTTTCACCGCGCGTCCCGAGCGGAGCACCAACACATAAGGACGAGAACTGTTCCGGAGGGCCTGAAGGGGAAGTGCAAGCGCATTCCTGCTCTGCCCATAGCGGATCTCCACTGAAACGGTCATATCCGGGCGGAGAAAGCTTGGGATCTTTGGCAGTTCCAGCTTCACATCCACGGTGCCCTTCGTGACATCTACACCGGGGGCCACGTAACAGATCCTGGCGGGAAAACGACGCTCTGGGAAGGCATCGGCACTAGCCAGGGCCTCCTGCCCCATCTGCAGCTGCGAGAGGTTCTTTTCATCGGGCTGAATCAACAGTTGCAGGGGTTCATCCAGGGCCAGGGTAAAGAGCAGTTTCCCGGGTTGCACCTGATCTCCCGTTTCCACGCTGCGGGTCAGCACTACCCCCTTGGCCGGTGACTTGACCTGAGTCTGGGCCAGCTTTGCCTGAGCCAGCGCCACGCTGGCTTCCGCCAGCTTTAAACCGCTCCCGAGCAATGAACTCCGTGATTGAGCCCGGGCCGCAATCAGGGCCGCCCTGGCAATATCAACGGCCTTACGGGAATCTTCCAGTTGACTCTGGGCGATAATGCCGCCCTTCAGCAGTGTTTCGTTGCGCTCGTGCTGCCACTGGGCCAGATACAGGGTACTTTCGGCCTGTGCCACGTTAGAGCGGGACAACGGCTGTTCCACCTCGCGCACCTGTGAGAGTCCGGCCCGGGCCTGAGCAAGGCTCGCCCGCGTTTCCGCGCTATCCAGCTCCAGAAGCAGCTGCCCCGCCTGGACTTTATCACCTTCTTCAACCAAACGGCGGGTCACGATGCCGGTTTGCTGCGCACCTATCTGCACAATCCGTGGGGCCAGGACCCGGCCATTGACCACCAGGGTATGGACCATATCCCTGGGCCGCAGCTCCAGAGCATCCACCCTTGGCCCCCATAACAAGCGCGGTGCATAGAAGCCCAGCAGCAAGAGCAGGCAGACGATAGAACAAAAGAACAGGGTCCGTCGCATAGTCATGTTAACCTCAGGTCAATTCAGAAAGTGCATAGCTTTTCACAGAGGGCTGAATGTGTCAATGGCTTTGAGATACATACGTCAGAGCTCCTTCATAATTTCATACTATGCAGGGCGGAAGATCAGCTCCAATCGAAATATACCTTTAATTACATCCTGGGTTCAGGTAAAACATCACGAGACTTTTTTCAAGAGTAAGGGGATGCTTGGATGCTGATGCAGGCGGTAATCTGGATGAATCTTGCCCTGGTATTTTACACATGGGCCGTTTTCAGCGGGCGCAAACAGGGGTTGCACCGGAAACATCTGATCATTTTCGGCATAGGCCTGCTGTGCGATTATCTTGGCACACACCAGATGAACCTGTTCGCCCTGACCTACGGCAAGGCTCCAGAGTGGCACAACATTACCGGCATCGCCTCGCTGGCCGGAATGGCTTTCCATTTCATGCTGGCGCTGGTCGCCTCGCTGGCACACAGGACTGAAACGGTCAACCGTGTTTTCCACCGCGTCAGCCTGAGCATCTACACCTGCTGGCTGATCGCCTTTTTCAGCGGCGCGATCTCCGGCATGATGCGCATGCGACACTGATCATCCACATACCTTTAAAGAAGAACAGCCGGGAGGATATTCCCCCGGCTGTTCTCATCTCTGCAATAACCTTTACGAGCGAATCAATAACTCACAAAAGCGTCTGTGGTAAAATGCATCGGCATCTCGGAACCGGCGAAATCAAAGTGTTTTCCATGATCTTTCATCATGAGTTTGAATGCGCTCATCATGTAGCGTCGTTTAAAACCATCCTCCAGCGCGACTATTTCCTGTACTTTATTGCTGTAGAACTTCATGTAACATGTGCCGAGCGCCTGGGTTATCTCTTCCATGGTCATCTCTAACGGCTCGACTATCGGGGTCACCAGATTGTACTGGGAGTAATCCCATACCCTGATGCGATCTTTCATTTCGGCGTGTATCGGCGTGAACGGCATGGGGGTGACCACCGGGAAAACGGCAATGTCCGGATTGAGATAGATGGCAGAGTCAATGGTGTTTTGTATGGAATCCCATGTTTCGTTCGGAAAGCCGATCATGAACGATGCTTCCGTAATGATGTCCGCTTCACGGCAGAGGTCCAATGCCTGTTTGTTCTGCTCGAAGCTGGTGCCCTTGTTCAGGCTGTTCAGGGTATCCTTATCGGCACTCTCGGCACCGATGTAGATGTGGATGATCCCGGCATCCCGGTATTTGTGCATGATGTCTGCATCCCTGATGATATCTTCCACCCTCGTTTCAATGAGCAGCTTGACTCCGAACTTCCGCTCAATCAACAGGTCCAGAAACAGTTCCCAGCGATCCCGGTGTTTTGTCGGGTAGGCGTCGATCAGCGTGAAGAATTTAATCTCATAGGTATCGATAAGATGGGCCATTTCTGCGATGACGTTCTCCGGTTTCCGACAGCGCCAGTCCTCGCGCCAGAACATCCGCTGGCTGCAAAAAGCACAGCCCATGTCGCAGCCGCGGGAGCTCAGTATTGAAGCCATTCTTCCGACAGGTTCGACGAGGTATTGGTAGTCTTCCCAGTCCAACAGATGCCAGGCCGGAATCAGGGAGTCCAGTTCGACAATGTGAGGTTGAGCCGGATTTGATACGACCTCACCACCCTCCAGAAATGCAACCCCCTTAACGCTTTTCCCTTTCCCCTCCGGGATAGCGGCAAGCAGCT
>JAQUCU010000145.1 GCA_028686055.1 Desulfuromonadaceae bacterium | reverse complement strand
CCGCATCCTGATGGCTGTGGCAAGATTCCCAATAATTATATACACATGTGATCCTGTTTATATGACATAATGCCTGCCTGCCAGTTCGAGCATGCTCAGATAGAGCGCCTGATCATCGGCGCATTCCCAGTATTTACCTGACTCAGGATCGATGAATACAGTGTCATCCAGATGGTCAAACAGCCTTTTCCTGAAAGTATGAAGGTGGCTGGCCTGCCAAACTTCCTGATCACGAAATGAATTGTTTTCAATTACATTTTTCTTGATTTTTCGCGCATTTGAAGAAGGTGGCCCGTTAAAATTTCTGAAAGAGTTGTATGTTATCCAGATATCGTTATCCGAGTAAACTTTGTTTAAAAAATCTAGGACCCCGGCATCCGGAAGCCAGTCATCCCCGTTCAGTTCAATCACAACAGAATCGTTCCCGGCCATCCGCATCCCATCAAGGGTGTTGAAAGTACCGCCGCAACGTTCTTCGCGCCTTATCAA
The DNA here is from genome assembly GCA_028686055.1 of Desulfuromonadaceae bacterium. Classification (GTDB taxonomy): domain Bacteria; phylum Desulfobacterota; class Desulfuromonadia; order Geobacterales; family Pseudopelobacteraceae; genus JACRCG01. The sequence continues at coordinate 6,865 of JAQUCU010000145.1, read as the reverse complement.
TTCAACCCTGTTGCCTGGATGAAGCTGCATCCAGGCGATAATCTTCTCATAAGTGCCGTCAACGGAAGCATCATCGATGAATATATGCCGGACAAGATCATTGCCATACTTTTGGAGATAAACTGATTCAAGACATTGAATTGCGTAATCGCCGGCGTGCCTTTCACACGAAACTATTGTAAACATCTGCTGTTTCTTCGGCCTTATCAAGCCATATTTTGAGCATTCCCATGCGGCCATGATTTTACGCAACAGGCGCCGGTAAATATCGTTCCCTATCAAATACGCCCCCTTCCATCGCGTAACCAGGCAGGGATTGTTTTAAGAATGTCTGGTATATTAACAATATACAGAGCCTTGTGACTGATGACAAGTTGAGAGAATAGTTTGATTTTCAATCTCAACGGGAGTGAACGTGTCCTCGAGTCGTGACGAATCCGATAATAGAATGATCCATTTCCCAGGCGCCTTACTTTTTTTGAAATCCCGACCAGTGAAAGCCAAAAATCCCAGTCCTCCCACCCTTCCTTCATGACCGCCCTGTATCCGCCCACGACAAGCCAGTCTTTTCTTCTGAATACTGCACTCGCAACAATCATGTTCTGAATCAGCAATCTCCCGAGAGAGAACTCAGGCTGTTCCCATGCTCCTTCAGCATCGCCAAAAAAACATACCTTGCCGTAAACTACGCCAAGAAGAGGGTCAGCATCCAAAAGGTTCACAGCTTCACGGATAAAATCCGGTGAAATTTTATCGTCGGCATCAAGCGGCAGGATATAATCACCCTGACAGCCGGCAATCCCTCTATTTCTGGCGGCTGCGGGCCCCTGATTCGTTGTGTGTATTACACGGCAACCTTTAAGGTTGAGGCGTTCCAGAATATCGAGCGTTTCAGTGTCTGTTGAGCCATCATTCACGACTATTATCTCAATATCCCTGAAAGTCTGGTCCAGGACAGACCCGATTGATTCATCCAGATATTTACCGTGATTAAAGCACGGGATGATAACGCTGACTCGTGGAACAGAGTTTGCTTCAGAATTAGTATGCAGCGGAACATTCATTGACAAATGTCCCGATTTTTTTCAACAAATAATCTGTATCTTTGATACAGGGCATGAAAAAAGGATCCGACCGGTCCTTTTATACGGCGTTTTCGTACGAGATATTCCTCTTTTAGAGCGTCTAGCCTGTTGGCACTCGATATACTCCCGTCATGGACTCGAAAACATGCCAGCTCCTTATTAAGCAAAACAGGGTTCGAATAGGTCGAAAGCCTCAGCCAAAGATCGTAATCCATCGCATATCGCAAGCTTTCGTCAAAACCACCCGCACTCGCAAGATTCACCCGGCGAACAAATGTTGCAGGATGATATATTATATTATTGCGCAACAAGCGCCGTCGCGAAAATCTACGCACCGGCAATGCCCTGATAACCTTGTTGTTCGAATCAACTTCAAGCAATCCACCTGTAACCCATACGGTTCCGGATGATTCAGCAAACCTTTCCACCACGGACGACACAATGTCTTTATCCGGATAATAATCATCGGCATGCAGAAAGCCGACAATATCTCCTGTCGCCAGATTAAGCCCTTTATTCATGGCATTGCTGATACCGGTATCCAAACCGGACACCCAACGCAGGCCAACAGTTTTTGCCGCAAATTCTCTGACAATCTCAAGCGTTCCGTCTGTAGAGCCACCATCGACAACTATCTGCTCCAGATCCGGATAATCCTGTTCCTGCACGCTCGCTAAGGCCTGGCCGATATGCTCACGACAATTCAGGCATATTGTGATGACCGATATCTTCACTCCGACCCCCTGAATTCCTCAGAACCCCGCTGGGTGAAATCCTTGCCGCCTGCCGCCATGAGGCGGGCAATCATGACAGCCCTCTTCCATTGCCCGCATATGAGTCTGACAACGATGGAAAGAAGCAGAATCGCGTAAATCGTAACCAGGGCGTAGGGATAGAACTTGCGGGTAAAGTAAATCCTGTTGCGAATATTGTAATAGTCACACAAAAGACTCTTTTCACGCGGGTCGGTGCGAGTCCCGATAGAAGCGCCGATCTTATGGTAAACGACGCTCTCCGGTGCATAGGCGAGCGTATAACGCCCCCTGCTGCGGATAGCCCAGTCTGTCTCCTCGAAATAAAGGAAATATTCCTCACACATCAGGCCGATGTCCTTCAGGAATTGACGGGAAACCAGGAGAGAAGCTCCAACCACATAGTTCATCCAGCGTTCTGCACCACCGGGGCCGGGCACTTTGTCGACCCTCCGGGTGCGGCCGATATGCCAGGGGAGACCGATCCACTTGCAGTAGTTACCTCCACCGCACGCATCAATCCGCTGCGGCTCATGGTAACGCAATATGGTGGAACCGCACATGCCGGCGGTCGGCTTTGCCGCCATGCGTGATAACAGCGATGCAAGCGTCTGTGGTTCAACAACGGTGTCGTTATTCAGCAGCCAGACATAGTCAAAGTCATCCCTGGCAAGAGCATAGCGAAGGCCGATATTGTTACCCCCTGCAAACCCGAGATTATCACCGGTTCGAATAAGTACTAATGGAGGATCAACATCCTTCCTGCCTCCGGATTCAGCTCCCTGGCGATCGTATTCCACCCAATCAAGTGGCTTTTTAACCGGTGGATACGAATAATGCCGCACCATATTTCCGTCCGGCACATACGCATCGAGAGAACCTTCCGCCCAGTCGGCGATGTGCTTTAATGAAGCGTCACTGGAAGCATTATCGCAGACCACTACACGAAAATGGGCTCCTTCCAGACGCATCAGGCTCTCAAGACACTCGACAGTGTCTCCCCAACCATTCCAGTTGACTACGATTATATAGACACGCTTCACAGATAAACACTCAGACCCACCATGAGACCCCAGATGATGCCTATAACCAGGAGCAATCGATCTTTTGTCAGGGCGTCGGTCGGATCGCCGCTACAACCCGATTTAATCATCATGAGATAGCGCAACAGGCCGAACAGGCATAACGGGACCGTATACACCAGCAGAGGCCTGTTTATGACATAAATGGAATAGGTTACCAGAACAGCAGCGCCGGAAAGTGACATGGCGGCATCAAGAAAACCATCCGGATACTCGTTAAGTGCGGGACGGTGATCTACAGCCAGGACACCGAGTGAGCGCTTTTCACTGTATCGCTTACCGACACTGAGAAAAATAGAAAGCAGGAAGACCGTCAAAAAAAGCCATTCGGAAATATAGACGCCGAAGGCGGCACCGCCGCCATAAAGACGCAGGACAAACCCGAAAGCGATGCAGAAGATATCGAAGATCGGCATGTGTTTGAGGCGCAGAGAATAGGCAGAGGAAATGGCAAGGTACAGCACAACATAAAGAAAAAATAAAGGTGAGACCCTCCAGGCAAGCAAAAGAGCCGCTAAAAGCAGCAGAGCAGCCAAAGACAATGCTGCGTTCCGGGTGACTTCACCGGCAGGGAGCGGTCTGCTACATTTCTCCGGATGACAGGCGTCCTGATCCTGGTCAAGGAGGTCATTGAAGATATAGGTAGTGCTTGAGGCACAGCAGAATGCCGCAAACGCCAGCATCCCCTCAATTATGATCCCCGGTTTGAAGAGAATTCCGCTCAAAAACGGCGGGAAAAAAACCATTAGATTTTTCAGCCATTGTTGTGGCCGAAGAAGCCGTATATATGGTGTAATCATTTTTTACTCAGATTCTTTGCCAGCCTGGCGGCCGGTACACTGTAGATAGAATTTTTGGGCAAATTAATGGCAGCCAAGTTGAAACAGCGCTGCGCTTCAGCCCTATTATTGAGCATCAAATGAACCCGTCCTAAGCGGTACCAGTAAAAAGGGTTATGGGTCCGTTTCTCAATGAGTTCGAGCCAGTCGAGCATCTGAGTGTAAAGGGTTCGTTTACTGGAATAATTACTTTCCTTGTCGGCCATCTCGCCGGTTATCTTGACAAGCATCTCAAGAATGTTTATTTCAAGGTCACCGGGAGACTGCAGACGCTGAATGAGAATCCGCCGGGCACCCTCGTACTCCTTGTTTTTCCACATAATTGCAGCCTGATTCAGGGACGAGCGCTGATTGGAAACTTCGGATATGCAGGCAATTATCTCATCGGCTTCTTTAGTGCGACCGTGTGCGTAAAGGGCTATTGCAAGTTCATTCTTTGCCGGGCTAAAATTTGGAGACTTGAGCACAGTATCTTGGTAGAGTGTCAAGTTATCCTGCCAGACAATATTGCGGTTTACCGTTGCCCAAGCAGATGAGGCAAACAAAAAGGTAACAAAAGGCGGTACCATTTTTTGCAAGTTCATACGATCAATCATATCCGCTGCACCGAATATCACGGCTATGGAAAAAAAACTGCAGGGAATATACATGTAGCGCTCGGCTATCGGCGTCCAAGCCAATCGCGTAAACACAACAAACAAAGCCGAACTCCCCAAAAAAGCGCTCATAAGAAAAAAAACACCCACCGGGCGGCGGCGGATTACCTGAAAAATTAGAAGAATTACCAAAATTAAACCCGGCAGAATATACCAGCTGCCTACTCGATCTATCGCAAAGTTCAATGGAAGAGGCTGAAAAAGTTTCGCTGCGTAATATCCACTGACCTTTAAAATTACCCGTATGGCCTCCAAAAATGGAAAGTTCGGTGTGCTTGCAGTTACTGAAGAAAAATCAGGGCGGACGCTAGCAGCTACCTGCGCTACAAGCTTTGCAGTATTACCAATGCCTCGGTCTGTAGTGTAAGCACCCCAACGAAGCGTGAAATACACTGCGACAGCTGCGAGACAGAAACCGATAATCATCCAGCGGGCGTGCCATGTTTTGTGTGGAGATTGCGGCCGCCAGAACATGAGCAAAAAAATTCCGGGAAGAATAAAGAGGGCCGTCTCCTTGCAGAGAAATCCACAAAATAGTGCTGTAGCGCTGATCCCACCCCATACAATGCTTTGACAATCAAGAGCCTTGAAAAATAATATGAGAAAAACAAGTACAAATGTAGCAGCAAGTAGGTCTGTACGCCCAGCAATCCAGTTGACCGCCTCGGTATTGATTGGATGAAGACAAAAAAGTACTGCTGCAAGAAAAGGTAAAAGATCCCCTTCGCGGCCGACAAAACGGGTAAAGCGACGGGCAAGCAGAAAAACCAGAATGACGTTCAGGGTATGCAGTAGGATGTTGACGAGATGCATAAAGCTTTCCTCCAACCCGCCAATATACTTATCAAGCTCGAAAGTAAGGGTCAACAAAGGCCTGTAATAGTCATACGTTCCGCCGGGGGCAAAGTGACTTTTCAAGGAAAAGGTATCTCGGTTCAACAGTTGTTCTACGAACAAGTAATCGTCCAGTGAATTTAAAGGGGCAAACATGGTAGGATAATAAACAACAAGTGAAATAAATATCAAAAAAAGGCAAAAATAATTTACCTTGAGTTTCATAGCCTTCCCCGCTTGACAATATCGAGGAAAAACTGCTCAAGATTCCGACGACGGGGCTCCATTAATCGAATACGCCCATTGGTAAGGACAACTCGCTCCATAAATTTATTTAATTCATCCTTTGGGATATAGACGTCTACAACATCACCGGGACGCTCAACCACATTAAACTCCTTGAGTGCAGATGGGGGACAGCCTGTCAACTGAACCATATAGCCGTCAATCCCCTTTTCCAGAATATCCTGTACATCATCAACTGCCTGCAATTTCCCGGCTACAATCACAGCCACGCGATCGCACACAGCTTCGACATCTGCAGTAACATGGGTACTGAAAAAGATCGTTTTGCCACGCATCTTTAGATCAATCATGATTTCTTTAACCAGAGCCCTCCCTAATGGATCTAGGCCGCTCATCGGTTCATCGAGAATATACAAATCAGGGTCGTGTAGAAGCGCCTGAGCAAGGCCCAACCGCTGTACCATCCCCTTGCTGTAGCCGCGGATCAGCCTGCAGTCTGCATTAGCAATATCTAGCAGCTCCAAGACGTGATTTATCCGGGTAGTGAGAGAAGTTGCGTCCATATTGAAACAGTTTCCAACTAACTTTAGATACTGCCGAGCTGAGAGAAAGTCGTAAAAAGCCGGATTTTCAGGAAGATAACCAAATCTATGGCGGCACTGAGGATTGGTCGTAGGCATGCCGAAAACACGTACACTACCGGCAGTTGCCCGGATCAAGCCGACTAGAGTCTTTATGGTCGTACTCTTCCCGGCTCCATTAGGTCCCAGAAAGCCAAAGACCTCCCCCTCATTGACCTTCAAATTAAGATTTTGCAACGCAACAATACTGCGGCCCCATTTGTTTTTATATGTTTTTAAAAGTGCTTCGATTTCTATTGGCTGCATGGCTAATGTCTCGTTAACTATAGTTTTGGGTTGGCAAATTTGCTTGTAGAACGAACTCGTCCTAGTTCGTCGACAAAGAACTGACCACCGTAGGGGTCTTGGGGAATACTGCTGAGTAGACCAGCAGCAACCAGTTCGTTAAGATCATGAGCCGCCCGCCCTCGCTTAGACTTAAAATCAGACAAGGCTGTCTCCAGAGTTATTACAGCCAAGAGTGCATTACGCCGAGTTTGCAGAGTAATTTTTACTGCCTTGTCTTTTGTCTGGGCAATCATGGTATCGAGAAAAGCTAGGCCAAGATCCGTCTGTCTTGACTCATAGAAATAGCGTGCAGCCAGTTTTGCGAAAAGAGGGTTATTGGAAAGTTCAGCAGCGCGTCGCAGATACTTGGCACCCTTCTGATAATCCTTGAGGAAGTACGCATAATTAAAACCGATATAAAACGGAAGCCAACTATCCCATGTCCGGTATTTCATCCCCTGTT
>JAQUCU010000144.1 GCA_028686055.1 Desulfuromonadaceae bacterium | reverse complement strand
CAATTGGGCCGATTTGCCGGCCGCACCGATCAGGAGCAGAATCCCGAGCGCGGTGATAACTCCTGCCGGCAGCAGTACGGCCGTACTGTTCAGTTCAGTGATGGAGGTTGTGCCGAGAAGCCTGAACATCCAGACCATGGCGACGCCAAAGGCGGTATCGCCGATGCGGGTGACAATGAATGCCTTGCGCCCGGCGGTGGCATTTTTCTCATCGCTGTACCAGAAGCCGATCAGGGCGTAGGAACAGAAGCCGACGCCTTCCCATCCAAGGTAGAGGAGCGGCAGGTTTTCAGCCAGAATCAGGGTCAGCATCGCAAACACAAAGATGTTCAGCAGGGCGAAGTAACGGGCAGGGGAACGGTCCTCTTTCATATAGCCGATCGAATAGAGGTGGATCAGGCCGCAGACGAAGGTGATCATCAGGGCCAGTGAAAGTGATAACTGGTCAAGATAGAGGGTGATCGGAGCATTGAAATCAAAATCCGACAGCCAGGAGGCGTACTCAATCTTTACAGGGGCTGTGAACTGCAGGAATGCAAGGACGCTGCAGCCGAAGGCCGCCCAGATGACACTGCAGGCCGCAATTTCTCCTGCCCGGCGAGGGAGGGCACGGCCGAACAGCGCATTGAACAGGCCGCCAGAGAGTGGGAGCAGGAGTATCAGGGCGAGGTAGAGTTTCATGTCATCCCTTCATTTCATGGAACATATCGGTATCGACCGTATTCCGGCGTCGGTGCAGATACACCACCATTGCCAGCGCCAGAGACACCTCAGCCGAGGTCAGCGCCATGACGAAGAGCGCGAAAAATTGCCCTTCCGCATTCCCCCAGCGTGCCGAACCGGCGACAAAGACCAGCATGACGGCATTCAGCATCACCTCGATGCTGACCAGCATCATGATCAGATTGGCGCGCCAGGCTAAAAGTCCGCCAATGCCGATGAAGAACAGCAGGCCGGCCAGAATCAGAATGTGCTCGAAGGGGATGATCATAACTGTTTCACCTCACCCGGCCTTTGGCTGTCATCTTCCTCGGGGAGAGGGGCTGGAGGCGAAAGAGCAGGTGACTTCCCCAGGTACAGCGCGCCAACCAGGGCAAACAGAAGCTGCAGTGAAACAAGTTCAACCGCCAGGCCATGCTCCTGAAAGAGGCGGCGCGCAACCTCCCTGATCGGCAGGGACGCAGGTGATGATGCTGCGGATGCGTGTCGCGAGAAAATAATCGTAACCAGCGAAGCGATACTGGCGGCCGACAGGATCAGTGCCGGCAGCCACTCCCGCCAGCCCGGATTCATCCCTTTTTCCGGATGCCCCAGATCAAGCATCATGATTACGAACAGGAACAGCACCATGATGGCGCCGGCATAGAGGATAACCTCGAAGGCAGCCACCAGCGGCGCCATCAGCAGGTAGAAGATCGTCGCCATGCTGAACAGGGAGGTTACCAGATACAGAATAGCGTGAACCGGGTGCTTCTCGGTGATGGCGAGGAGTGTGCCGAGCAGGGCGACAGCGGCCAGCAGGTAGAAGATGGTCTGTTCGATCATGGTATCAGCGCCCTGACATCCACCGGCGGCGTCTCCTCCAGTCCTTTACCGCGCGGCTGAGTAACACCGATTCCTGCGTGGCGGTAGAAATTGTAGCTGCTCTCCTTGCCGCAGCCGTCAATCAGCAGATCTTCCTTTTCGTAGAGCAGGTTCATGACGTCCCGTGTGCATATTTCGTAGTCGGGTGTCATCTGAATAGCCATGGTCGGGCATGCCTCGGCACAGAGGCCGCAGAAGATACAGCGCGAAAAATTGATCCGGAACCAGGCCGCGTAACGGCGGCCATCCTCCCGTTCGGCCGATTGCATTGAGATGCAGTCAACAGGGCAGGCGGCAGAACAGAGGTAGCAGCCAACGCAACGCTCATCACCATCCGGGTCGCGTGTGAGGACAATTCTGGCCCGAAAGCGAGGGTATGGGGTGCGCTTCTGCTCCGGATACTGGATTGTAACCGGCTTGCGCAGCATGTGGGCAAGCGTGACGCGAAAACCGCCCACTATAGCCTGAATGTCGGAAATTATACGCATGAACCTACGCCTTGGAAAGGCCGAGAGGCCTCGCAGGAGCTCTTCTGCCCATCTTCACAAATAGTTGCAGTTCGATCAGGCATTGCCGGCTTTTGACCGTTCCGCCTTCTTCAATAGTGCCGCTGCCAGCGGATGAGAGTTGTTCTCGGCATACAGGCCGGCGGTATTCCCTGCCGGTGTTTTAAGCATCGGGTTTGCGCCGCCATCAAGCAGAGCCTGCACAGTCTGGTTACAGCCGTAAATAGCAGCCAGCATAAGCGATGTATGCCCTTCGCGGTCACGGGCATCAACATCAGCCCCTTTTGCAATCAACATTTTTACAATTTCGGTATGTCCATTGGCAGAAGCGTAGTGGAGTGCGGTCTTACCTTTGTCGCTGCCGGCATCAACATCGGCGCCACGGTGCAGCAGGTCCTGGACAAAGTCCTTGAGCCCCTCTTTGGAAGCACTGATCAGTGGGGTGTGGCCATAACGGTCTTTCGCATTCACGCTTTCCATGTTCGATTCCTCCCTGGTTACATGATCGGGCGGTATAGCCCGTTAGATGCTATTTCGATACAAGCCACCAACCGGTTACCAGTATGTTCAAGAGCGCCAGCGGAGTCAACACCTTCCACCCAAAATGCATCAACTGGTCATAGCGGAGTCGAGGCAGCGTTCCGCGCATCCAGATGAAGAAAAATGCGAATGCCAGAGTTTTCAGCGAAAACCAGACTACCGGCGGTAGAAACGGGCCGTGCCACCCTCCGAGAAAAAAAGTCGTCGCCAGCCCGCCCAGTACGATGATGTTGATATACTCACCGACAAAAAATAAACCGAAGCGCATCCCTGAATATTCGGTATGGAAGCCGGCTACCAGTTCTCCCTCCGCTTCGGGGAGGTCAAACGGGATACGCTTGCATTCGGCGGTGATGCTCAGCAGAAAGATGATGAACGCCAGCGGCTGGTAGGCTATGAACGGCACACTCCGCTGTGCCGCGACTATATCGGTCAGATTGAAAGAGCGCGACAGCATGACGATCGGAACCAGCGAAAGCCCCATTGACAGCTCGTAGGATATCAGCTGTGCCAGACCTCGAATGCCGCCCAGCAGGGAGTATTTTGAGTTGGAGGCCCAGCCGCCGATCGCAACCCCATAGACAGCGATCGAAGACAGCGCCAGAAAGAAGAGCAGCCCCACATTCAGATCGGCAACCACCAGCGGCAGGGTATGCCCGTATATCGTCAGCGGTGCACCGAAGGGTATTACGGAAAAAATCAGGATAGCGGGAATGGCGGCCATCGCCGGAGCCAGATAAAACAACCAGCGGTCGGCAGCGCCCGGGACGACATCTTCTTTGGTGAGGAGTTTTATCAGATCAGCCAACGGCTGCAGCAGACCTAAAGGGCCGGCACGGTTAGGCCCTTTGCGGTCCTGAACCCAGGCCAGAATCTTCCTCTCTGCAAATACCAGATAGGCGGCCAGGGTAAGGATAACGAAGAATACCAACGCCACTTTCACGACGAATAGCGTTATGTCCAGTGAAAATGCTGTCATGAGTACCCGCTGGGAACAGGCAGGAGAAAGAAGCGAACCACCTCTAAATAACAGTGTTTTGTGTATATCATAGATTTCTGAAGGAAGCCACGTGCTATTTGACTTATATGTACGAAAAATGCACCGCAAGAATTAAGCGCTTGAATCTAAAGGGTTCTAAACACTATAATGCCCGTTCCAAGGAGAGCGTATCCATGAATGTATTTCAGGCTGATTTCATAAAGAGTGCTGCAAAACCGAAAGACTACCCGCCGCCGGGGTTGCCGGAGGTCGCCTTCGTGGGGCGTTCGAACGTCGGCAAGTCTTCGCTGATCAACGTACTGTCCGGGCGCAAGGGGCTGGTGCGGACCAGTTCCACCCCCGGCCGGACACAACTGATCAATTTCTTCGACATCAACAGCATTCTGACCCTCGTTGACCTTCCCGGCTACGGGTACGCCAAGGCGCCACCTGCACTGCGCAAACAGTGGGGACCGATGATCGAGGCCTATCTTGCCTCCCGTGAATCCCTGAAAGCGGTCGTGCTGATCCTCGATATCCGTCGGGTGCCTTCGGATGGTGACCTGCAGATGCTGCGCTGGCTGGAACTGTACAATATCCGGCCGATTTTTGTGGTGACCAAGTGTGACAAACTGTCGAAAAACGAACAGGCCAAACAGAAGGGGATCATTGCCGCCGCGATCAAGCGTGACAAGGGAATGCTGCTCCCCTTTTCGGCGCTCTCCAAAGATGGCCGGGACGGCATCTGGAACGAGATCCTGAGCGTGCTTGAAATCAACCTGAAAGCGGAAACCCAACCATGAAAAATACAGTCGCACTCCCGGTCTCCGCACCGATGCCGGATATGCAGAAGAGTCCGGACACCCGCCGCATACCGATTGCCAAGGTTGGCGTCAAGGATATCACCTATCCGATTGTGGTGATGGACAAGAACCATACCCTGCAGCACACCGTGGCACGGATCAACATGTATGTCAATCTGCCGCACCATTTCAAGGGCACCCACATGAGCCGCTTTGTGGAGATTCTCAACAAGTACCGCGAGCAGATCGCCCTGGACAAGCTGGAGACTATTCTTGAAGAGATGAAATCGAAGCTCGGTTCGGAGAGTGCCCATCTTGAGATCCAGTTTCCCTATTTTATCGACAAGGCCGCGCCGGTTTCCGGTGCCAAGAGCCTGATGGAGTACACCTGCGACTTCAGCGCCTCCATGACTGACGGTCTCGATTTCGTGCTCGGCATCAAGGTGCCGCTTACCTCGCTCTGTCCCTGTAGCCGCGAACTGTCCCGTTTCGGTGCACACAACCAGCGCAGCATCATGACTGTCAGGGTCCGCTACCGCGACTTCATCTGGATCGAGGATCTGGTGGAGCTGATTGAGCAGTGCGGCTCAAGTCCGCTCTATTCGCTGCTCAAGCGTGCCGATGAAAAGTTTGTCACCGAACAGGCCTATGAAAATCCGCGCTTCGTCGAGGACATGGTACGCGAGGCACATTCCCGGTTGTCGGCGCTTGACAACATCACCTGGTTTTCGGTCGAGGCTGAAAATTTCGAATCAATCCACAACCATTCGGCCTACGCCGCCGTGGAGCTGGATCGCAGATGAAGACAATTGTTATCATCGCTGCCGTACAGAAGGAAATTGAACTGTTGGAAGAGGCGCTCGAACATTCCAACAGGATAAGCACCGGCGGTTTTGAATATGTCGAGGGCGTCATCGGCAGCCTGCGGGTCGTTGTCTGCGCCGGCGGGGTCGGCAAGGTCAATGCGGCTGCAGCGGCTGCCGTCATGATTGATCGCTGTCAGCCCCACCTCGTTGTCAACACCGGTTGCGCAGGAGCGTACAGCGGCAGCGGCCTTGGCGTCGGCAATCTGGTCGTAGCGAGCGAGGAGGTCCTGGCGGATGATGGTGTCATTGTTGCGGATGGGTGGAAAGATCTGCGCTACATGAATCTCCCCTCCGTCTCACAGGGGGGGATGAACTGTTATAATCTGCTGCCGCTTTCCCGGCATGCCTCGGAAAAGGCGATGCAGCTGGCGGATTGTTATGGCGTTTCTCTGATGCGTGGCCGCTTTGCTACCGTTTCGACCTGCAGCGGCACCAGCCTGTATGGCGCTGAACTTTACGGCCGCTGGAACGCCCTTGCCGAGAGCATGGAGGGGGCGGCGGTGGCGCAGGTCTGCCTCCGCTGCGGTGTCGACTGTCTTGAAATACGCGGGATCAGCAACATGGTGGAGGAGCGTGATCTGAAAAAGTGGGATATGCGGCGGGCCGTTGAAGCGGCCCAGGGTTTTGTGCTGAAATATCTTGAATGGGTGGACCAGCCTGACATTGCGCCGATCCTCAAGGCCGTTTCCTGACATCAGCCTCAGCGCTGTCCGAAGATTGCCGTACCGACCCGCACCAGAGTTGCACCCTCCTGGATCGCCGCTTCAAAATCACCGGACATCCCCATGGAAAGTTCCCTCATGTCAACGCCGGCAATCTGCTGTGCGGAGATGGTTTCCGACAGTCGTCTAAGCTCGGCAAAATATGGCCGCGCCGCATCCGGATCATCGAAAAAGGGGGGCATCGTCATCAGCCCCTTCACCCTGATGTTCGGGAGCAGCGCACACTCCCGCACAAGCTGAATCGCCCCCGCCTCGGTCGTTCCGGACTTTGTGGCTTCGCCGGAAATATTTACCTGTATCAGCACGTCGCAGACCTTTCCGAGTCTTCCCCATTGCCGGTCTACCTCCATTGCCAGCGAAATGCGGTCGACCGAATGGATCAATGCCACCTGCCCGGCGATGTACTTGACCTTGTTGCTCTGCAGGTGCCCGATAAAGTGCCATTGGACCGCCTCGTGCACCTCCGTCAGTTTCGGCACCAGTTCCTGGATATAATTTTCGCCGAACACCTTCTGGCCTGCCAGGAAGGCCGTAACGATATCAGCCGCAGGGCGGGTCTTTGATACGGCAACCAGGCGGACGGCTGCCGGGTCGCGCCCGGCTGCTTCAGCGGCTGCACGGATGCGCTCTTTTACCCGGTCAAGATTTTCGTGAATCGCCATGGAACTGTCCTTATTCCACTGCCTGCATTGTCTGCAGTACTTCATACAGCTCAGTCATGGGCAGGCCGATCACATTGGTGTATGAGCCGTTGATCGAGCGGACAAAATGCACCGCACCACCCTGAATAGCGTACGCTCCCGCCTTGTCCATCGGGCAGCCGGTACCGATATATGCGGCGATCTCTTTTTCCTCCAGCTTTTTGAACGTCACTTCCGTGCTGACGCTCCTGCTGATGTGGACACCGCTGACCTTGTCGAAAACCGTGAAGCCGGTGATGACCACGTGATCCCTGCCCGACAGCCCGGAGAGCATCCTGGCCGCGTCAGCAGCATCGACCGGTTTGCCGAGGATTGTGTCATCCAGTACGACAATTGTGTCCGCTCCGATAAAGAACCGCCCCTCCTTTATCGCCGCAACCGCATCGGCCTTTTCCCGTGAGAGGCGGATGACATGATCGGCAGGAGCCTCCCCCGGCAGAACATCTTCGCAGATGTCAGCCGGTACGACGCTAAACTGAATGCCGGCCAGTTCCATCAGTTCTGTGCGGCGCGGTGATGCCGACGCCAGAATTATTGCGCCATGATTATTTTTCGCCATCAGCTTTCCGTGCCTCCTCAGCAGCGCTCTTTCTCCGTGCTACATGCTCTTCAAGCACCTTCTGTTCGGCTTCCAGCTCCTGCCAATGTTTTGTCCAGTCCTTTTTGCGGACCAGATAGAGGATAAACACACCTGGAATGATAACGCATCCCCAGAAAATATTCATCGTCACGTCGTTGGCTAT
>JAQUCU010000010.1:14108-31073 GCA_028686055.1 Desulfuromonadaceae bacterium | reverse complement strand
CGACAACGTCGCTATGACCATCAAACTGATCACTCCAATCGCCATGGACGAAGGTCTCCGCTTTGCCATCCGTGAAGGTGGCCGTACCGTCGGCGCTGGCGTTGTAGCTTCAATTATTGAATAAATAGATACGTTACGAGGTTATCAATGCAGAGCCAGAAGATAAGAATCCGCCTTAAGGCATATGATCATAAACTGCTTGATGTTTCAGTAGGTGAAATCGTTGATACAGCAAAAAGGACCGGCGCACGTGTTGCCGGACCAATCCCGCTACCGACCGTAATAAATAAATACTGTGTTCTTCGTGGACCTCACGTTGACAAAAAGTCTCGTGATCAGTTTGAGATCAGAACACATAAGCGTTTGATTGATATACTTGACCCTACACAGCAGACAGTTGATGCCCTCATGAAGCTGGATTTATCTGCCGGCGTTGATGTAGAAATTAAACTATAACTGCTACTACGACTGAATAGGACTGAATATGATGAAAGGTATCATCGGAAAAAAACTGGGTATGACCCAGATATTTCTTGAAGACGGAACAAGAGTACCGGTAACTGTAGTTCAAGCGGGTCCTTGTTATGTCGTCCAGAAAAAAACTGCTGATAGTGATGGATATTCAGCAGTACAGGTCGGATTCGAATCGGTTGCTGCTGCCAATGTCAACAAACCGTATCTTGGGCATTGTACAAAATCCGGTCATGGGGTTTTCAGGCATCTGCGTGAATTCAAAAATGATCAGGTTGAGTCCATGAACGTGGGTGATGAAATCACTGTCAATGAATTTTCAGCTGATGATGTGATTGATGTTACCGGAACCAGCATCGGTAAGGGCTTTCAGGGAGTAATTAAGCGCTGGAATTTCAAGGGTGGTCGTGCATCCCATGGATCGCGCTTTCATAGAGCACCTGGTTCAATCGGTGCATCTGCAACCCCATCGCATGTCTTTAAAAACAAAAAGATGCCTGGTCAGATGGGTAATGTCAAAGTTACTGTACAGCGGCTTAAAATTGTTCGTGTTGATGCAGCTGATAATCTTCTCTTGATAAAGGGTGCTGTGCCTGGACACAAGAATTCAATTATTACGATCAAAAAGAGTGTTAAAGCTTAGTACTTCAGGAGTTTGTGTATGCCTTCAATAGCAGTTTATAATATGAACAAGCAACAGGTCGGCGAAGTTCAGCTGTCCGATGACGTGTTTGATGTTGAAGTAAGAGAGAGCCTTATACACCAGGCACTTCGGATTCAGCTTGCTAATCGCAGAGCCGGAACCGTTGCAGTCAAGAACCGTTCTGCTGTACGTGGCGGTGGTAAAAAACCGTTCAAGCAGAAGGGTACTGGTAATGCACGACAGGGTTGCAGTCGTGCTCCTCAATATCCTGGCGGTGGTGTAGCTTTTGGGCCACAGCCCAAGATTTACAACCTTAGCATGAACAAGAAAGCCAGAACTGCTGCCCTCTGTTCAGTTCTGACCTACAAGCTGCAGACAAACAAGATAACTGTTCTGGACAAGATAGAATTTGACAAGATATCAACCAAGGATTTTGTCGGTTTTCTTAATACCTTTGATCTCACTAAATCATTGATTGTAACGGATGATTTTAATAACAATCTGTTTTTGTCAGCCCGCAATGTGCCACATATTAAAATGTTGAAGCATGACGCTCTTAATATCCATGACATGCTTAAATACAAGCACATTATTTTTACTCAGGGATCTGTGCAATCAACTGAAGGAGTATTGCAAAAATGAATATTTACTCCGTAATCAAAAAACCGCATGTCACTGAGAAAACTTCTTTGGGCTCTGATTCATCCAATACTGTTGCGATAGTCGTTGATAAAGCCGCAAACAAGATTGAGATTAAACAGGCAGTGGAGAATCTGTTCAAGGTCAAGGTTTCTGATGTCCGCACAGTAACCGTGGCTGGCAAGGTTAAACGCTCCGGCAAAACTTTTGGCAAACGTTCCAACTGGAAAAAAGCATATGTTACGCTCCAGGAAGGGCAATCAATAGATTTCTTTGAAGTCTAACTAATACGTTTGGGGTTCACAATGGCAATCAAAAGCTATAATCCAACTTCAGCTGGACGCAGACATCAAACATGCTCTACGTTCGATGAAATTACTAAAACTACTCCTGAAAAATCCTTGCTTGTCTCTCTTAAAAAAAGTGGTGGCAGGAATTCTAATGGCCGTATAACCTCACGTCACCAGGGTGGCGGTCACAAACAGAAATATCGCATTATCGATTTTCGCCGTGATAAGCGTAGTATCCCCGCGACAGTGGCCAGTATTGAATATGACCCGAATCGTAGCGCCAGAATTGCGCTTCTCAATTACGTAGATGGTGAGAAACGCTATATTCTTGCCCCGCTTGATCTGAAAGTAGGCGATGTTGTTATCAGTGGTCCTGAGGCCGATATCAAACCGGGTAATTCGTTACCACTACGTTCGATTCCACTTGGTACTGTTATCCATAACATTGAACTGAAGATCGGTAAAGGTGCTCAGTTGGCCAGAAGTGCCGGTACTTTTGCCCAGCTCATGTCTAAAGAAGGTAAGTATTCCCAAGTCAAGCTTCCGTCAGGGGAAGTTCGTTTGGTCCTTCAGGATTGCTATGCAACTATCGGACAGGTTGGAAATACTGATCACGAAAATGTTAACATTGGTAAAGCCGGCCGTTCTCGTTGGCTTGGCAGACGTCCTAAGGTTCGCGGTGTTGCGATGAACCCTGTTGACCATCCACATGGTGGTGGTGAAGGCCGTACTTCCGGTGGACGTCATCCTGTTACACCATGGGGCATCCCTACCAAGGGTTACAAAACTCGTACTAACAAGACTTCTGATCGTTTCATAGTTAAAAAGCGTAGTAAATAATTCGTTGAGAGGCTGAGATATTATGGCACGTTCGATAAAAAAAGGTCCATTTATTGATGACCACCTAAACAAGAAAGTTCTTGCTGAAGGTCCTAATTCCAAGAAAATTATTAAGACCTGGTCACGCCGCTCAACGATCAGCCCAGATTTTATCGGGTGTAGTTTTGCGGTCCATAACGGTAAAAAATTCATCCCTGTTTTTGTTACTGAAAATATGGTTGGCCACAAAATGGGTGAATTCGCTCCAACTAGAACATTTCACGGTCACGCCGCTGATAAAAAGAGTAAAGTCAAGAAGTAGTAAGGGAGCTTATAATGGAATCCAATGCTAAACTCTCATCTGTCCGTCTTTCACCGCGCAAAACTCGTCTCGTAGTTGATATTGTGCGTGGGAAAGGCATTCAAGATGCACTAAATATCTTGCGGTTTATGCCCCAGCCTTCTGCCAAGCTCGTGTCAAAGCTTCTTAAGTCAGCTGTTGCAAACGCAGAGCAGAAAGGCGTATCTGATGTGGACCGTCTTTTTGTAAAAACAATTTATGTTGATGGCGGTGCTGCACTTAAACGTTTTGTTCCTCGTGCAATGGGGCGTGCCAGCAAGATACGTAAGCCTACTAGTCATATTGCTGTAACCCTTTCAGACTCGAAATAGTTTTATTACGTGGAGGTGTAGGTTGGGACAAAAAATCAATCCGATTGGCTTTAGGCTCGGTGTTACAAAAACTTGGGACTCGAAGTGGTATGCTGAAGCCGACTATGCTAAGTTGCTGCATGAAGATCTAGCGATTCGTAAATTTCTTAAAAAACGCTTGTACAGTTCCGGTGTTTCTAAAATTGAGATCGAGCGTGCTGCTAACAAGTGTAAGATAAACATCTTTACTGCCAGACCCGGCCTTATCATTGGTAAGAAGGGATCTGAAGTCGAGACGATTAAAAAAGAGCTTGCTCTGATATCGTCTAAAGAGATTTTTATAACTATAAATGAAGTCCGTAAGCCTGAGTTAGACGCTCAGTTAGTTGCTGAAAACGTTGCATTACAGTTAGAGCGACGTATCGCCTTCAGAAGAGCTATGAAGAAAAGTGTTACTTCAACCCTTAAGTTTGGTGCAAAGGGAATTCGTATCACCTGCTCAGGTCGTTTAGGTGGCGCTGAAATGTCCCGTACCGAGTGGTATCGCGAAGGACGGGTGCCGTTACATACTTTAAGAGCTGATATTGATTACGGTTTTGCTGAAGCCAAGACTACGTATGGACTTATTGGGATCAAAGTGTTGATTTTCAAGGGCGAAATACTGCCTGGTAAGTAATTTCTTTATATTGCACAATAGGAGCACGTATCGATGTTAATGCCGAAACGGGTAAAACATAGAAAACAGATGAAGGGCCGTATGTCCGGTAAGCCCTGTAGAGGTATTGAACTCTCTTTTGGTGAATTTGGTCTACAGGCAACTGAATGCGGCTGGCTTGATTCACGCCAGATTGAAGCGGCTCGTATTGCAATGACCCGCTACATTAAGAGGGGTGGTAAAATATGGATTCGTGTTTTTCCTGACAAACCACTTACGGCTAAACCGGCTGAAACCAGGATGGGTAAAGGAAAAGGTTCCCCGGATTCGTGGGTCTGTGTTATAAAGCCTGGTATGGTTTTGTATGAAATGGAAGGCGTGACAGAAGAGATTGCACGTGAAGCTCTTAGGTTAGCTGCCCATAAACTGCCCCTTTCAACCAAGTTTATTACCAGGGGGGATGTCCATGAAGCCTAATGACCTTAGAAGTATGTCAGCTGAAGATCTTGTTAAAAAACAGACTGAATCTACTCAGGAACTCTTTAACCTTAAATTTCAGCTTCACACCGGCAGACTTGAGAATACTTCCAAGCTGAAGAACCTTCGTAAGAATATTGCCAGAATTAATACCATTCTCACCGAAAGTAAGGCAGGGGGAGTATCAAAATGAGTGAACGCGGTCACAGAAAGACTCAGGTAGGTGTTGTTGTTAGCGATAAGATGGAGAAGACTGTTGTTGTGAAAGTCGACCGTCTCGTTAAGCACAGTGTCTACAGCAAGTATATTAAACGTAGTGTGAAATACAAGGTTCACGATGAGCATAACAGTTCTAAAATCGGTGATCGTGTTCAGATAATAGAATGCCGTCCAATGAGTAAAGATAAACGTTGGAGCCTTAAGCAGATAATTGAAAGTATCTCTTAGTATAGGGAGTACCATAGAATGATTCAAATGCAGACAGTACTGGATGTAGCCGACAACTCTGGTGCAAAAAAATTATTTTGCATAAAAGTGCTGGGCGGCTCAAAAAGAAAATACGCAGGTGTCGGTGATATAATAGTTGCTTCTGTTCGTGAAGCTATGCCGAATTCAAAGGTAAAGAAAGGCGATGTAGTCAAGGCGGTTGTTGTCAGAACTGCTAAAGCTATGGGCCGTCCAGACGGATCTTATATCCGTTTTGATGATAATTCAGGTGTTGTCATCAATAATGCCAAGGAACCGGTTGGTACTCGTATCTTCGGTCCGGTTGCCAGAGAATTGCGTGCTAAAAAGTTTATGAAAATTATTTCTCTTGCACCGGAAGTACTATAAAAATATCGGAGAATGATGATGCAAGTCACTAAACCTCATGTTAACAAGGGCGATACTGTAATGGTAATTGCCGGTAAGGAAAAAAGCAAAACTGGCAAGGTTCTTCAGTTACTGCCTAAAAAAAATGGCGTAATTGTTGAGGGTCTTAACCTAGTTAAGCGCCATGTGAAAGCTCGTGGGAATGAAGCTGGTGAAATTAAAGAGAAGGAAGCTCGAATTCACATCTCTAATGTTATGCCATATTGCCCAAAGTGTTCCAAACCTGTAAGGGCTAGCAAAAAGCTTTTAGAAAATGGCGAAAAGCAGCGCGTCTGTGTAAAGTGCGGCACAACGCTCTAGAAATACTTTGGAGGAATTCATCTAATGTCTCGTTTAAAAGATATATATTCATCAGAAATCGTTCCCAAGCTTCGTAATGACTTCAGTTACAAATCTTGTATGGAAGTACCGCAAATCAAGAAAATTGTTGTTAATATGGGTTTGGGTGAAGCAATCCAGAATGTGAAGATACTTGATTCCGCAACTACAGAGCTTGGCTTAATCACCGGACAAAAAGCAGTGATTACCAAGGCTAAAAAATCAATCGCTACTTTCAAGCTTCGCGAAGGTATGCCGATCGGTTGTATGGTTACTCTTCGTCGCGATCGTATGTATGAATTTCTGGATCGTTTAATAAATGTTTCACTTGCCAGGGTCCGTGACTTTAAGGGAGTATCTGGTAAGGCTTTTGATGGCAAGGGTAATTATACTCTTGGTATCAAGGATCAGCTCATTTTCCCTGAGATCAGCTACGATGCAGTTGATAAAATGAAGGGAATGAATATCACGATTGTAACAAGTGCTAAAACAGACGAAGAAGGTAAAGCACTTCTCAAGTACCTGGGCATGCCGTTCAGGAACTAAGATATCTGGAGGATTCTGTGGCAAAAGTATCAATGATTATAAAGTCTCAACGTGCACCTAAGTTCAAGGTTCGGCAGCACAATCGTTGTCCGGTCTGCGGTCGTCCCAAAGCGTTTTATCGCAAGTTCGAGATGTGCAGAATTTGTCTGCGCAAGTATGCCTCGTCTGGCCAGATTCCCGGCGTGATAAAATCGAGCTGGTAACTAAGAAGCCACATATAGATAAAGAGACAGGAGCACATTCACGATGTCCATGACAGACCCAATTGCTGACATGCTTACCAGAATTAGAAATGCAAACATGGTAAAGCACCAAAAAGTAGACATTCCATCATCCAATATGAAAGTCAGTATTGCTAATGTATTAAAGCAAGAAGGCTTTATTAAAAACTATAAGGTTATTTCGGATAATCTTCAGGGTGTTCTGCGTGTTTACTTGAAGTACATTGATGAAAAAGATAGCGTTATAAATGAGATTAAACGTATCAGCAAACCGGGTGGTAGAGTTTATCTCAAGTCTGATGATATTCCTTTGGTAAAGAGCGGACTTGGAATTGCAATTCTTTCCACATCAAAGGGTATCATTACTGATAATGTTGCTCGTAAGTCCGGTGTCGGTGGCGAGTTGATCTGCACTGTCTGGTAATAATAGCGACAAGGAGTACTTTTAGATGTCTAGAATAGGTAAATTGCCAATTGAAATACCAAAGGGTGTAAAGATTTCTTTCACTGATTCGGTACTGTCGGTTCAAGGTCCAAACGGGTCTTTAACTCGACAGATTATGCCTGTAATTTTACTTGATATTCGTGATACTGCCATCGAAGTAACACGGTGTGACGATTCGACTGCCGCACGTGCTGCTCACGGCCTTACACGCACATTAATTAATAATATGGTTGTCGGTGTTACCAAAGGTTTCCAGAGAGATCTTGAGATCAATGGTGTTGGTTACCGTGCTGAAGTTAAAGGCAAGGAGCTGGTACTTGCTCTCGGCTATTCTCACCCGGTAAACTTTCCGATACCAGACGGGATATCCGTTGATGTGGATAAAATGACAAAGTTATCTGTTAAAGGGTTTGACAAGGAGCTGGTCGGTCAGACAGCTGCAAAGATCAGATCGTTCCGTAGTCCCGAGCCTTATAAGGGTAAAGGGATCAAATATGCTGACGAGACTATCCTAAGAAAAGCTGGCAAAACCGGCAAGAAATAGTCTTTATAAGGAGATTCCGTGGCTAAGACAGCTATTAAAACGATTACTCGGCTTAAACGTCAGGTTCGAGTTAGAAGAAAAGTACGTGGTACAACTATACGTCCACGATTGAATGTTTTCAAGAGCGCGCAGCATATTTATGCTCAGATTATCGATGACACAAACGGGACAACTCTTGTTGCAGCTTCCACATTATCAGATGCTGCAAAAGATCTTTCAAACACCGGTAATGTGACTGCAGCACAACTTGTAGGCAAGGAAGTCGCCAGGCTTGCTCTTGCTAAGGGTATATCGTCTGTAGTTTTTGACCGCAATGGTTTTCTCTATCACGGCCGGATCAAAGCGCTCGCTGATTCAGCCCGCGAATCCGGGTTGAACTTTTAAGCCTACGGGAGGTTTTCTTTGAGTAGAATTAATCCAGCAGAACTGAATCTTACAGACAGAGTTGTTCATATCAGTCGTGTTGCCAAAGTTGTTAAAGGCGGCCGTCGTTTTAGTTTCTCAGCATTAATAGTTGTCGGCGACGGCAACGGTTATGTTGGATATGGTCTTGGCAAAGCAAATGAAGTTCCTGAGGCAATCAGGAAGGGCGTAGAGCAAGCTAAGAAGAATCTGATTAAAGTTCCAGTGAACGCAAATCAGACAATTCCATTTGAAATTGAGGGTAAATTCGGCGCTGGTCGTCTTCTCATGAAGCCTGCATCTCCCGGTACCGGCGTTATTGCCGGTGGCGCCGCACGTGCAATTTTCGAAGCAGCCGGCATTAATAACATACTCTCAAAATGTCTAGGTTCCAATAATCCACATAATCTTATAAAAGCAGCGTTTGCTGGTCTTCAGCGTCTTAAGACCCCTGAAGAAATTGCAGCTCGTCGTGGCATTACTGAATAATCATTATTTATGCGGAGAAATAATTATGAGTAGCTTGCTTAAGATAACACTAACAAAAAGTACAATATGTACTCCCAAAAAGCATCGTGCTGTTGTTGCTGGTCTCGGTCTGTCAAAGGTTAACCAGACTGTCCAGCGTCAAGACAGCCCACAAATCAGAGGTATGATCAATAAAGTTGGTCATCTATTGACCGTTGAATAGATAAAGGGGTTGACTTTCATGGAACTTAATAATCTGAGACCTTCTATCGGGTCAACAAAAAACAGAAAACGTATTGGCCGTGGTACCGGTTCTGGGCACGGGAAGACTGCGACAAAAGGTCATAAAGGCCAGAAAGCTCGTTCTGGTGGAAGTATAAAAGCTGGTTTTGAGGGTGGACAGATGCCATTGCAGCGTCGTTTGCCAAAGCGTGGTTTTACTCCGCTTGACCGCGTTGAGTTTTCGCTTGTAAATATCAGTCAACTTGACATTTTTGAGGCCGGCTCTTCTATTGATGCTTCGGCACTTATTTCTAAGGGTTTGATCAAATCTGATCGTTTTGCTGTTAAAATTCTCGGTAATGGTGACATTACTAAGTCATTAAAGGTAGCAGCAAACAAGTTCAGCCAGTCTGCCAAGGAAAAAATCATTGCTGCTGGTGGTAGTGTTGAGGAGATTGCATAGTGTTTGAAGCCCTCCAGAATATATTCAAGATTCCAGAGTTGAAAAAGCGTGTGTTGTTTTCTTTGGGAATGCTTGCCGTATATCGGGTTGGCTGTCACATTCCGACTCCTGGAATTGACAGAATTGCTTTGTCCCATTTTTTTAAACAGTCACAAGGGACTTTATTAGGTCTTTTTGATATGTTTTCTGGTGGTGCGTTAGAGCGATTGACAGTTTTTGCACTTGGCATTATGCCGTATATATCATCCTCAATTATTTTTCAACTTCTTACCGTAGTTGTTCCTGCAATTGAGAAGTTGTCAAAAGAGGGTGAGGCTGGACGAAAGAAAATAGTTCAATATACTCGATATGGTACAGTCGTTCTGAGCGTTGTCCAGGGTTTGGGTGTCGCTGTTGGACTTGAGAGTATGCGTGGCCCTGCCGGTGAACTGGTTGTCCCGAGTCCCGGATGGTCTTTCAGAATCTTGACAGTTATCACTTTAACTGCCGGCACAGCCTTTGTAATGTGGCTTGGAGAACAGATGTCTGAAAAGGGCATTGGCAATGGCATCTCTTTAATAATTTTTGCCGGGATTGTTGTCAATATCCCTAAGGCTCTATATAACACTGCTAAACTTGTTAACGCTGGTCAGCTTTCACTTTTTCTGCTTATTTTTGTTCTGGCGATCATGCTTGCAGTAATTGCCTGCATAGTTTTTGTCGAGCGTGGACAAAGACGTCTGTCGATCCATTATGCCAAGAGAGTGGTTGGTCTTAAAACCTTTAACGCTCAAACCTCGCATTTACCCTTAAAAATTAATATGGCTGGTGTCATTCCACCCATATTTGCATCATCCATTATAATGTTCCCGGCTACTATAGCTAACTTCATTAATATTCCTTGGGTTCAGGCAGCGGCAAAGAGTCTTTCACCCGGACACTTGGTGTATAATATCTTTTTCGTTGCTTTTATCGTGTTCTTCTGTTATTTCTACACGGCTGTGACATTCAATCCGATTGATGTCGCAGAGAACATAAAAAAACAAGGTGGGTATATACCTGGGATCCGTCCCGGCAAAGAGACATCTACTTTTATCGATTCCGTACTTACTAGACTTACTTTTGCCGGTGCTGTTTACATCTCTATTGTATGTGTTTTGCCATCAATTTTAATTGGAAAATTCAATCTCCCCTTTTACTTCGGGGGAACAGCTCTTTTGATCGCTGTGGGTGTCGGCATGGATACGGTCTCCCAGATTGAGTCTCATCTCATTACTCGAAATTATGAAGGTTTTCTTAAGGGTGTTCGTATTAAGGGGAGACGATAGACGTGAATGTTGTTCTCTTTGGGCCTCCCGGTTCTGGAAAAGGTACTCAGGCTCATTTTATAGTTCAGAAGTATCGTATACCGCAGATATCAACCGGTGACATGCTACGAGCTGCTGTAAAAGATAAAACTCCACTTGGTGATATGGCTAAATCTATTATGGATGCCGGTGGTCTTGTTTCTGATGACATAGTTCTCCGATTGGTTAAGGAGCGTGTCTTACAGAGTGACTGTGCGTCCGGTTTCATTTTAGATGGGTTTCCGCGTACAATCCCTCAGGCAGATGGCTTAAATGCTCTTTTGGTTGAGATAGGCAAAAAAATTGATTTTGTCATTTCTTTGGACGTTGATAATGACGAGCTGGTTAATAGGTTGTCTGGAAGAAGAACCTGTCCGGCCTGTGGCAGAGGTTTTCATTTGATTTATGATAAACCTGTGCGTGAAGGTGTCTGCGATTCCTGCGGTACTCTTCTTGTTCAACGTGATGATGATTCCGAACATACCGTCATGAGTCGTTTAAAAGTGTATGAAAAGCAAACCTCAGCACTTAAAGTATATTTTAAAGATATGGGTATATTGCACAGCATAGCAGGTAGCGGACCTATCGTTGAGATACAGGCCCGAATAAGTTCAATTTTAGATGCAGGTGGGCGTTTTAGTGATCATTCTTAAATCTCCGCGTGAGATTGACAGAATGAGAGCCGCTTGTTCTATTGTTGCCGAGGTTCTTGAAGGGTTGCGTCCCCTAGTCTGCCCTGGAGCTACAACGTTTGACCTTGATAAGTATGCTTCTGCAGAGACTCTTAAACGTAATGCGAAATGTGCTTTTCGTGGTTATAATAATTTTCCAAGTTCTTTGTGTTGTTCGCCCAATGATGTAGTCGTTCATGGCTTTCCCAATAAAACTTTGTTGAAATCCGGTGATATACTCAGCCTGGATTTTGGCGTTGTTTATGATGACTTCTTTGGAGATGCTGCTGTTACGATTCCTGTCGGCGATGTTTCTGCTGCTGCAAAGAAATTAATTTCGGTGACAGAGGCATCTTTGTATGCCGGCATTGAGATGGCGACTCCTGGGAACAGGCTAGGTGATATATCTGCTGCTGTTCAAAAGTATGTTGAATCCAGAGGATTTTCAGTAGTAAGGGATTTTGTTGGTCATGGTATCGGAAGGAATCTGCATGAAGATCCGCAGATACCAAATTACGGTCTGCCTGGTAAAGGTGTTAAGCTTAAGCCTGGCATGGTACTAGCGATAGAACCAATGATTAATGAGAAATCCCATGAAGTTAGAATTCTGAATGATAAATGGACTGTTGTAACATGTGATGGTGGTTTTTCTGCTCATTTTGAACATACAGTTGCCATCACTGAGAACGGGCCTGAGATACTAACTCGGATTTGATGAACAAATTAGTGCAAGGGGATTATTATGAAAGTACGTGCATCTGTAAAAAAGATATGTGACAAATGTAAAATAGTTAAACGCAAGGGTGTTGTGCGTGTTATCTGCGACATCCCTAAGCATTCTCAACGTCAAGGATGAGTTATTAAAGGGGGTATTTCCATTGGCACGTATTTCAGGTATTGATTTACCAAAAAACAAGCGAATAGTTATCGCATTAACTTACATTTACGGTATAGGTAATTCGTCTGCTGAGCGTATTCTTGCTGCCAGCCAGATAAACCCGGATACGCGTACTGATAAACTCACCGAGGCAGAAGTTGCCCGACTTCGTGAAGAGATTGATCGTAATTGCAAGGTTGAAGGTGATTTACGCCGTGAGATTTCAATGAACATCAAGAGACTGATGGATCTTGGGTGCTACAGAGGTCTGCGTCACCGTAAAGGTCTCCCCTGTAATGGTCAGCGTACAAAAACAAATGCACGCACACGAAAAGGTCCTGCACGTACTGTCGCCGGTAAGAAGAAATAATTTAACTAGCTCTGGAGAATACGAATGGCAAGCCCATCAAAAAAGGTAGTTCGTAAGAAAAAAGAACGTAAAAATATTTCAAATGGTGTTGCTCACATTCAAGCGACTTTCAATAACACCATAATTACCATTACTGACCCGGTAGGAAATGTAGTTGCATGGTCGACTGCTGGAGCAAAGGGCTTTAAGGGCTCACGTAAAAGTACTCCTTTTGCCGCTCAGATTGCCGCTGAAGATTGTGCAAAAAAAGCACAGGAACACGGCATGCGCACTGTCGAGGTTTATGTAAAAGGGCCTGGGTCCGGCCGTGAATCTGCCCTGCGTGCTCTTCAGGCTGCTGGTTTCAGTATTAGTTTCATAAAAGACGTTACTCCAATTCCTCATAATGGATGTCGTCCTCCAAAAAGAAGAAGAGTTTAATATTAATCGTAACAACTTTTAAGGGGGTTTTCATTGGCTCGATATACAGGACCTTCATGCCGTTTGTGCAGAAGAGAAAACACAGAACTATTTTTAAAAGGCGACCGTTGCTACACTGATAAGTGTGCAATTAAACGCCGCAATTATGCTCCTGGTCAGCACGGTCAGGGCAGGACTAAAGTGTCTGCATACGGCACTCAGCTTCGTGAGAAGCAAAAGGTCCGCCGTATTTATTGTATTCTTGAAAAACAGTTTCGTAGTTACTTTCAATCGGCTGATCGGATGAAAGGTGTTACTGGCGAAAATCTGCTTACTCTGCTAGAGCGTCGTTTTGATAATGTTGCATACCGCCTTGGTTTCGCAACGTCACGCTCTGAATCACGCCAACTCGTCCGCCATGGTCATTTTACCATAAATGGTCGGAAAGTTGATATTCCATCGATTCAGTTAAAAGCTGGAGATGTGATAGAGTTACGTGAGAAAAGTCGTAAAATTGCTGCTGTAAATGACGCTCTGGAAGCCGTTGTACGCCGTGGAATTCCTCAGTGGTTAGAGCTAGATCGTGATTCCTTCAAAGGGACCATTAAAGGTGTCCCGACTCGTGAGGACATCACAACTCCTATCCAGGAACAGCTGATTGTTGAGCTCTATTCAAAGTAGTTTCTGGAAGCTGCTGATTCTAGTTTCGAACGACAACCGGTTTTCTATTTCCGGAGGAGGTAGCAATGTATAAAAACTGGCGGGATCTTATTAAACCGAAGCAACTTCAGGTTGAAAGGGATACTCTTACAGCTACTTACGGTAAGTTCCATGCTGAACCCTTTGAACGCGGTTTTGGAACCACATTAGGTAATTCACTCAGGCGAGTTTTGCTTTCCTCTTTGCAGGGTGCTGCTATAACGTCTCTCCGGATAAAAGGTGTTTTACACGAGTTCTCTGCGATACAGGGCATTACTGAAGATGTAACTGATATTATTCTGAACCTGAAAGGTGTTAGACTTAAACTTCATTCTTCAGATCAGGCTGTGATTCACTTCAAGCATAAAGGCGTTGGAACTATTACTGCCGCTGATATCGTTACAGGTCATAATGTTGAAGTAATGAATCCTGAGCACTATATTGCAACCTGTGGTAAAGATGCCAATCTTGATGTAGAGATGACGGTAAAGATGGGTAAAGGTTACGTGTCTGCGGATCGTAATCGTGACGAGAAGGCCCCTGTTGGTACTATTCCGATCGATTCGATTTATACTCCCATAAAAAAGGTGAACTTTTCGGTTACGAATGCGCGTGTTGGTCAAATGACCGATTATGATAAGCTTAACCTTGAAGTTTGGACTGACGGAAGTGTTAAACCCGAAGATGCAGTCGCTTATGCTGCCAAGATTATGAAAGAACAGCTTACTATCTTCATTAACTTTGATGAAGAATTTGAACCTCAGGTTGACGAAGAGTCTCAAGAAGATAAAGATAAGGTTAATGAAAACCTGTATCGCACCGTGGAAGAACTTGAATTATCTGTTAGATCTGCTAATTGTCTTAAGAATGCCGGAATCAAGCTTATTGGTGAGCTGGTTACAAAATCTGAATCAGAAATGCTGAAGACTCAGAATTTTGGTCGTAAATCACTAAACGAGATTAAAGATATTCTTTCGGATATGGGTCTGACTTTCGGGATGAAAATTGACAGTTTTCCTGATCCGGAAATGATGATCCGGTTACGCGGCGAGCAAAAAGAAGAAGAGTAATACTTGATATCTTGTCTAGTTTAGAAAGGAATTATATATATGCGTCACAATAAAGCTGGTAGAAGACTCGGCAGGAAGACAAGCCATCGCGAAGCGATGTTCAGGAACATGGTCACTTCACTTCTTGATCATGGCAAAATTACAACAACCGATGCCAAGGCAAAAGAGATCCGTGTTGTTGCGGAGCGAATGATAACACTTGGCAAGCGTGGTGATCTTCATTCGATGCGTATGGCTGCTTCAGTGATCCGTGAGAAAACTGTTGTTGCCAAGCTGTTTTCAACAATTGCACCTCGTTACAAAGAACGTCTTGGCGGTTATACAAGAATCATTAAACTTGGTATTCGTCAAGGTGATGCTGCGCCGGTCTCTTTGATTGAGCTTGTTGAAGAGGAAATCAAGCCTAGCAAGGCTAAGGTTACTCCTGTAAAACAAAAACAGCAGACTACAGCATCGATTGATGCTGTAGCCGGAGTCGCTGAAGCATAATTCAAGTTACAGAGTATGAACAAAAACGGCGTGGAGTCTTCCACGCCGTTTTTGTTTGACTGCCATACAGATTTTTGGACAGATAATCTGTCTAAAACCAACCATCCTGTCCTGCCGTGAATTCATATCTTTCAGCAATGTGGTTGTACCTGCTATTCTTGCCTCATGATGTGTCAGAATCTTTCTACTAAAGCAAAACTTATGGATGTGGATGCCAAAATCTGCTAAAAAATAGAATTGCCATTTACAGAAGCAAATCGATGCACCAGGAGACAACTTTAATGAATATTGAAACCATAAGACTCACTCAGACTGTAAAAGGGGCAGGTTGTGCCGCTAAGCTTCCACCTGGCGACCTTGATAGGGCGCTATGTGGTCTCGATCTGCCGGTTGACCCGGATCTCATTGTAGGACTTGATAAGGCGGATGATGCCGGTGTCTACAGGGTCTCGGATGACCTTGCCCTGGTTCAGACGATTGATTTCTTTCCGCCGATGGTCGATGATCCCTATAGTTTCGGTCAAATTGCAGCTGCAAATGCTCTGAGCGATATTTATGCTATGGGAGGTACCCCGAAGACTGCGATGAATATTGTTGCCTTTCCATCCAAGACTCTGGATATATCGATACTGCGTACCATTATCGAAGGAGGGCTGAGTAAGATGCGGGAAGCCGGAGTTGTCCTGGTTGGTGGGCATACCGTGGAGGACAGCGAACTTAAATATGGTCTTTCGGTAACAGGATACATTAACCCTGCCCGCATATTGACCAAAAGAAACCTCCATACTGGAAACCACCTGGTTCTTACCAAACCGATAGGTACCGGCATTATCTCAACAGCTATTAAGGCGGGGCTTGCGGGGCAGGCGTTGACGGACAGGGTTATACTGTCCATGGCGACGCTGAATCGCGATGCGGCCCTGGTTATGCAAAACTTTTCGGTACAAGCCTGCACTGACATAACCGGCTTCGGCTTTTTAGGACATCTTGCCGAGATGGTGGTGGATTCAGGACACAGCGTGCGTATCCGGGCTGAAAGCGTACCGCTGTACCCTGAGGCTCTGGAGTGGGCATCAATGGGACTGATTCCGGGAGGGGCCTATAATAACAGAAACTTCAGAGGGTCTATTGTGGCCTTTGACGCTGGCATTTCTAGGGAAGTTCAGGACCTGCTCTTTGATCCCCAGACGTCGGGTGGTCTGTTGATTGTGGTTGCGGCTAAAGAATCTGCATGTCTGGTTGACGCCCTGAAAGAGAAGGGAATAGCGACTGCCGCTATAGTTGGTGAAGTTGTGGCGGGACCTTTCGAAAAAATCATCGTTGAATAAAACAGTACGGAGATTTATATGAAAAATGAACTGGACTGCCGCGGTTTGGGTTGCCCTGCCCCGGTATTGAAAATAAGGGATGCTCTCATAGCCGAAGAGTCTGACGTTATAACGGTCCTTGTCGACAACGAGGCCGCTTGGCAAAATGTGAGTCGCTTTCTTGAACACAATGATTTTCACGTCAGCACAGAGAGGGTAGGGGCCGATTTCAGGGTTATCGGCACAAAAAAGGCAGTGCCGAACTTTCCAGCAATGACAGACGCGGCTCCTGTAGCTAAAAAGAGGGAGAGCGGGTTGAAGAAGATTTTGGTCATGGTCACCAGTGAACATATGGGGCATGGAGATAATGGTTTAGGGGATATGCTCCAATTCAATTTTCTGAAAACCCTTAAAGAGATCGGGCCCGATCTCTGGCGAGTTGTTTTTGTCAACAGCGGCGTTAAATTTACAGCGGAGGGGTCCGAGGCTGTGCCTGTTTTACAGGAACTTGCCGGGTCTGGTGTCCAGATCATGGCTTGCGGCGCATGTCTGGCTTACTTTCATCTCCTCGATAAAGTACAGGTCGGTGAGATTACCAATATGCTCGATAT
>JAQUCU010000010.1:0-14008 GCA_028686055.1 Desulfuromonadaceae bacterium | reverse complement strand
AGGCTGTGCCTGTTTTACAGGAACTTGCCGGGTCTGGTGTCCAGATCATGGCTTGCGGCGCATGTCTGGCTTACTTTCATCTCCTCGATAAAGTACAGGTCGGTGAGATTACCAATATGCTCGATATCGTTATCGGCATGAAAACTGCCGACAGTGTTGTCACGGTATAAAACGGCTGTTTTTGTCGTAGAGTGCTTTCCCGTTAGTCCCATCGGGTTCCCATGATGCCGGATAAACTATTCATAGCAGCGATAGTGAATAAAGACTGAGACAAGATGCTTCCGGTCATATCGGAATGCCGTGGGATCATTTTTGGAAGCACCTTGTCAGCGACCTCTGCGCTCACATTCAATCCTGACGGCTGGAGAACCTGATGCCTGAGAAAATAATGTTTACTCCTGAATTAATTGATAGTCACTGCCTGATAGATGTGAGAACCCCACTGGAGTTTGAGGAAGATCATATCCCGGGCGCTTACAATGTCCCTCTTCTGTCCAACGAAGAGCGGGCGGAAGTGGGAACCATTTACAAACAGATCGGTCCTGTTGAAGCTCGTAGGAGAGGGCTTGAACTGACCTGTTCCAGATTCTACGGCATGGTGAACAGGATTGTCTCCTTGTCTGCCGGCCGGCCCATTGTCGTCTATTGCTGGCGCGGAGGTCTGCGTAGCCACTCTGTCGCCATGCTGGTCGAAACCTGCGGAATGCCGGCCAGTCAGCTCGTTGGTGGTTACAAAAACTTTCGCAGCTATGTAATCGACTTTTTTGAACGATGCGACTTTCTTTCTCCTCTCATCGTCATGCACGGGATGACGGGCACAGGAAAGACAGAGTTCATCAACGGCCTGAATCCTTTGCAATGGGCAACGATCGATCTGGAAGGGATCGCATGCCATCGCGGCTCTGCCTTCGGCGCCCTCGGTCTGGAACAGAACTTCACCCAGAAATATTTTGAATCAGCCCTTTGGGATGCATTCAGGCGTCTGCCGGCCGGCAGCCCCATAATTGTGGAGGGGGAGAGCCAGCGCATCGGGAAATACTCCCTGCCGGGGCGTCTGTACGAAAAAATGGCGGAGAGCTGCAAGGTGTGGTGCCATGCATCTATTGATACCCGCATAAAAAGGCTTTCGGTTGAGTATGCCCGGCCCGAATATCAGGGAGATATGTTGGAGGCGCTTGAGCGAATCAGAAAAAAACTGGGCGGGCCCCGATATGTCGAGTTGAAGAGCATGATTGACGGGTGGGATGTGGCGGGGATAGCCCGGGGGCTGATTGAATGGTACTACGACAGGATGTACTACAAGCACCGCCCCTGGACACCGGATCTGGAATTAGAACTGGAAGATTACCGGCAAGCGGAAACAAAACTGGCAAAATTCAACGAAACGAGAACATGAACGTTGCATGGCCACTTTTATGCCTGACCGCATTTCCAGGTGAATACTAACTATTGCTGCAGGAGTATTTTTCTGCCATCCTTTGGCGGTATTCGACAATTTCTTTTCTGAGCGAATGCAGCCTCGCTACCTTTTCATCCACCATGCGAGTGTGCTTATCCAAAATAGCAATGAGTTTTGGAATCATCTGACTGGTCTGTTTTGCTTCTCCGTACATCGTATATAAATCCTGCATCTCCTTGATGGTGAGCCCCAACTCTTTAAGCTTCATGATGAATTTGATGCGCCGGACATAATAAGGCGAATAACCCCTGTTTGCCCCACCCAACCGCTCTTCAGATTCAATGATACCGACTTCCTCCCAGTATCTGAGCGTCCTGGTCGTCACTCCAATGCACTTAGCCAGATCACCAATCGCAATTATACTGTTATTTTCTTCGGTATTTTTCATAACCCCCCACCGTAATTCACTTATTTATATCCATTTATTTGTTATATTAGAATATCCACTTTGTCAAAATCTGCAACTTGAACAGCATCTGAAACCGATACAGCCACTCTTTGTGATTCGGCCATGTCAGAATTATGTCGAGCGCATATTGTACTGCTTTGTAAACGAAATGACTATAATAAAACAACATATATAAAAAAGCATTATATTTTTGCTTGACTTAAACGTAAACGAAATTATATAGTGCGCCATAGTCATGTGCTACTGAAATGATGTTATATTATAGTTTTGAAAAGGGGATATCGTATGTCTAGTGCCGAACGTACCGGTGACGAAGGGGTCAGTCTTCTCTATGATTTGAGTAAGGAAGAACTAGTAAAAATCATCATTGATGATGCTAAAAACTGGCTTGCCCATGATGGTGTCTGGTTTCAGGCTGTGGAAAAACGCTACGGGATGGACGTTGCCGTTGCTATCGACACGGATGCCTGGCGTTATTTTACCGTTATTGAAGCAAGGCGGATCATGGATCGTCTCGGTTTGAAGTCTGGCGGAGGTATCCCGGCTTTAGTAGAATGTCTGAAACATCGTTTTTATGCCCGACTTAATCTGCAGGATTTCAATGAGTGCACTGATACACGCGTTATCTTTCGGATGCTTGACTGCCGGGTACAGTCGGCTCGCAAGAGAAAAGGCATGGCTGACCATCCCTGTAAATCGGTCGGAATTGTTGAGTACAGTGAATTTGCCAAGACAATTGACTCGCGCATAACCACGCGTTGCATCGCCTGCCCGCCTGATCCGCACCCGGAAGATTTCTGGTGTGCCTGGGAATTCACATTGGAAGGGTAATTATTTCATGATCTGTCGGAGGAAGCCATGCCCTTAGCCGCACCGGAACTGTTTAAAACAACCCATAAAGTCCGTGTTGTTACCGCAACCAGCCTGTTTGACGGTCATGATGCTGCGATCAATGTCATCCGCCGCATCCTTCAATCATCCGGCGCCGAAGTGATCCATCTGGGGCATAACCGCTCGGTGGAGGAGATCGTCACCGCCGCTATCCAGGAAGATGCCCAGGGAATCGCGGTCAGCTGCTATCAGGGGGGGCATGTCGAATTTTTCAAGTACATCATCGATCTGCTGCGGGAGCGGGGCGAAGGGCACATCAAGGTCTATGGCGGCGGCGGCGGTGTAATCGTGCCGGATGAAATTGCAGCGATTGAACGGTATGGGGTCCGCAAGATATTTTCTCCGGAAGATGGCCGCCGTATGGGGCTGCAGGGGATGATCAACCTGATGCTCCAGGAGTGTGATTTTGCAATTGAGCGTGACGTCGCTGCGGAAACGTCACGCTTGGCACTGCAGGATATCCGGGCCGTCAATACGCTGATCAGCCTGGCGGAGCAGGCGGTACATGACCACGCCTCCGGATATGGATCTCTCCGGGGCACAATCAGGGAGATGGCGCAGGATGTGCCGGTGGTCGGTATCACCGGAACCGGCGGGGCGGGTAAAAGTTCTCTTACTGACGAGCTGGTACTTCGTTTTACCCGCGATTTTCCCGACAAAAGCGTCGCCATCCTGGCTGTTGACCCGTCACGCCAGCGGACCGGCGGGGCGCTCCTCGGCGACCGGATCAGGATGAATTCCATCGGTTCGAGCCGCATCTACATGCGTTCGCTTGCCACCCGCGATTCCCAGACTGAACTTTCCGCCGCGATTCAGGATGCGATAGATGTGGTGCGGGCGGCCGGGTTTGATCTCGTATTTGTTGAGACCAGCGGCATCGGCCAGGGAAATGCCGGCGTTGTGGGAATCTGTGATGTATCCCTCTATGTCATGACGTGCGAGTTCGGCGCTCCGACCCAACTGGAAAAGATCGATATGCTTGACTTTGCCGATGTCGTTGCCATCAACAAGTTCGAGCGCAAAGGCGCCGAGGATGCCCTTCGCAACGTCCGCAAGCAGTACCGCCGCAACCGTAATCTCTTCGACGTTGCCGACGAGGCGTTGCCGGTGTTCGGTACGATCGCGTCCCAGTTTAACGACCCCGGCACCAACGTCCTGTATCTGTCGCTGCTTGAAGTCATCAATGGCAAGAAAGGGTCGGAGTGGCATTCATCTCTCCGGATTACCGAAAAGGAGAGCCTGAAGAAGTATATTATTCCGACCGACCGTGTTCATTATCTGGGTGAAATCGTGCAGGCGGTGCGCGCCTATCGCAAACAGGCCAAAGAGCAGGTCGATGTTGCCCGACGGCTCTTTCAGCTGAGCGGTGCCCGCGAAGTGCTGGGTGATACTGCTGCGCAGGCGGAACTCGATAAGCATCTGGCGATCTTTGATGCCAGGCTGCATGAAGAACCGAAAAAGATCCTGAAAGAGTGGCCGGAACTGAAGGCCTCCTATCGCCGCGACCAGTTGGTTACCAGGGTCAGAGACAAGGAAATCAGGAGTGATCTCTATACGACGACCCTCTCCGGCACCCGCATACCCAAGGTCTGTCTCCCCGACTATGCCGATTGGGGTGAAATTTTGCGTTGGTGCATGTTCGAGAACGCACCGGGCTACTTCCCCTTCACGGCCGGCGTATTCCCGTTCAAACGGGCCGAGGAGGATCCCAAGCGTCAGTTTGCCGGCGAAGGGACCCCGGAGCGGACCAACTGCCGCTTCCACTATCTCTGCAAGGATGACGATGCCAAGCGTCTCTCCACCGCGTTTGACAGCGTTACCCTTTACGGCGAAGACCCCGATTATCCGCCTGATATCTATGGCAAGGTCGGTGAGAGCGGTGTTTCCATCTGCACGATCAACGATATGCAGAAATTGTTTGCCGGTTTTGACCTCTGCGCTCCCAACACCAGCGTTTCCATCACCATTAACGGACCGGCCCCGATGATGCTGGCATTTTTTTTCAACGCCGCTACCGAGCAGCAGGTTGACCTTTTTCGTGAGAAAAACGGCCGGGAGCCGTCCGATGCCGAGTATCTCGATATCCGTGCCCGTACCCTGCAAACGGTGCGCGGCACCGTTCAGGCCGACATTCTCAAGGAGGATCAAGGGCAGAACACCTGCATCTTCTCGACCGAGTTTGCGCTGAAGATGATGGGGGATATGCAGCAGTATTTCATTGAACAGAAGGTGCGCAACTACTACTCTGTCTCGATCAGCGGGTACCATATTGCCGAGGCGGGGGCCAACCCGATCAGCCAGCTGGCTTTTACCCTTTCCAACGGCTTTACGTTTGTGGAATACTACCTGTCACGCGGCATGCATATCGATGCATTTGCCGCCAATCTGTCATACTTCTTTTCCAACGGTCTCGATCCCGAATATACCGTCATCGGGCGCGTGGCCCGCCGGATCTGGGCGGTTGCCATGCGGGAGAAGTACGGAGCCAACGAGCGCAGCCAGAAACTGAAGTATCACATTCAGACATCAGGGCGCTCGCTGCATGCTCAGGAGATGAATTTCAACGATATCCGCACCACGCTGCAGGCGCTGATGGCGATCTATGATAACTGCAACTCGCTGCACACCAATGCCTATGATGAAGCGGTTACCACACCGACCGAAGAATCGGTCCGTCGGGCAATGGCTATCCAGATGATTATTACCAAAGAGTTCGGGCTGGCCAAAAACGAGAACTCTCTCCAGGGTTCCTTCATAATCGAGGAGTTGACCGATCTGGTCGAAGAGGCGGTTATGGCCGAATTCGAGCGGATCGACCAGCGCGGCGGGGTTTTGGGGGCCATGGAGACTCAGTATCAGCGCTCCAGAATCCAGGACGAATCGATGCTGTACGAGCACAAGAAGCATAACGGTGAACTGCCGATCGTCGGGGTCAACACGTTCCTCAATCCGCGTGCTGACGAGGAGGGGTTCAATCCTCCGGGTGAACTTGCCCGGGCGACCAAAGAGGAGAAGGAACAACAAATTTTGAGTCTGCGGGCATTCCAGGCGCTCAACAGGGAAAAGGCTCCCGCGGCGCTGAAAAGGCTGCAGGAAACGGCCATCGCCGGCGGCAACATCTTTGCCGAACTGATGGAGACGGTCAGGGTTGCCTCGCTGGGACAGATATCGCACGCGTTATATGAAGTCGGCGGAAAGTATCGCAGGAATATGTAGGAGAAGGCAATCCCTCCAAGCCTCACCCATGATAAGGGGGGACCGAGGATGGAGATGTAAATATTCTTGGCAGGAATTGCATAGGAGAGGCGTTATGGACATTTTTCAGGTATTTCGTGATCGGCGCAGTATCAGAAAATATAAGGATACACCGGTAGAGAGGGAAAAGATCGAACAGATTCTGGATGCGGCTCGCCTGGCGCCATCCTGGAAGAATATGCAGTGTTGGCGCTTTCTGGTGCTGTCACATCCGGAGAAGAAAGCCGCCATGTTGTCGGCCTTCGCAGATGACAACCCTGGGAAGAAGGCGTTTCTCCAGGCCCCGGTTGCCATTGTGGTTTGCGCCGATCCGGCCGAGTCGGATCTGAACCACGGTATCGACTACTTTGTCGCTGATGCGGCCATCGCCTTTGAGCATATCTGTCTGGCCGCCCACGCTCTGGGGCTCGGTACCTGCTGGATGGGGCTATTTGACGAGACGGATATGAAGGCAAAGCTGAAAATTCCGGGCAATATCCG
Organism: Desulfuromonadaceae bacterium; assembly: GCA_028686055.1. Lineage (GTDB taxonomy): Bacteria > Desulfobacterota > Desulfuromonadia > Geobacterales > Pseudopelobacteraceae > JACRCG01. Next base: position 7,514 of record JAQUCU010000010.1, on the reverse strand, counting down.
GATAATTGGTGTGACACCGCTTGGTTATCCAGATCAGGAGCCAAGGCCGCGCCCCCGCAAAGAGTTGTCGGAGATCGCATTTTTTGATGAATGGCCGTAACAAAATCTGTTGCAGCAGGAGACAATCATGATTACCCGTGAAGAATTGCAGCTGAGAACAACAAAGATGCAGACTCTGCTTAAAGGGAAGGGTCTTGACGGGGCGCTGTTTATCTTCCCGATCGATGTTTACTATTTCACCGGCACGCGCCAGAACTCCACCCTCTGGATACCTGCCGAAGGGGAGCCGATGCTGCTGGTGCGCAAGAGCTACTCGCGAGCCAAGGAAGAGAGTCCCATTGCCGACATCCGGTCTTTCCCTTCCAGTAAGGATTTCCCGGCCCTGTTCGGTGACCATGTTTCAAAGATAGGTTTCACCTTCGATGTGGCGCCGGTGCAGCAGCTGAACTTCTACAGCAAGCTCCTTTCCGGGCGAGAGTTTATTGACATCTCGGGGCTCAACCGCGAACTGCGTTCGGTCAAGTCCGCCTTCGAGCTGGAGCAACTGCGGTTAACCGGCGCCGCAAGCTGTTCGGTATTTGCCACCATCCCCGAATTTCTCAAACGGGGCATGCGCGAGATCGACGTAGCAGCAGAACTGGAATGCCGCCTGCGCAAGGCCGGTAGCGAAGGGTATGTCCGTATGCGGTCGTATAATCAGGAGCTGTTCATGGGGCTGACCGTCTCGGCCGGTGGCGCCAGTTACGGTTTCTTCGACGGCGCCGTCACCGGCCGCGGGCTGTCAAATGCATCACCCCATGGCGCGTCGAGAGATCTGATCCGGGAGAACGAACCGATTCTGTTCGATTACACCTTCATTCACAACGGCTACATAAGCGATATGACCCGCGTCTTCGTATTCGGGACATTGGATCCAGAGTTACAGCGTGCCTTTGATCTCTCCCTGGAAATCCAGGGTGCTCTTCAGCAGGCCTTGAAGCCGGGAGCTATCTGCGAGGAGCTGTTCTTCATGGCGGCAGGCATGGCGGATGCGGCCGGTTTTGGTAAGTCCTTCATGGGGATGCCGGGTGAGCAGGCGAGATTTGTAGGACATGGGGTTGGTCTTGAACTGGATGAACTCCCGGTTCTAGCCCAAGGATTCAAGATGCCGCTTCAAGTTGGTCAGACAGTAGCTATTGAACCGAAATTTGTAATTCCCGGTAAGGGTGGAATCGGCATTGAGAACACCTTTGCAGTTACTGCCGGCGGGGGCGAGAAAATTACCGATATGCCGGACCAGATAATTTATTTATAACAGTTTTCCGTATTAAACCCTGGTTACGGCCATTCTGTTTGGTAAGTTAGAAGATGTTGAAACAACCGTCTTTGACGGACCTATCCAGTTTGTTCAGACCGGGGTTTTTTTCTTTAGTGGAACGCGGCTGTTTTGAATAATATGGTATATAGAATCATGTTATATATTTAGTTGACATGAACGTAAGCGAACTATATAGTTTGAGGCGTCAAAATCAGTAACGGAGGCGGGAATATGAAAGAAGAGGTCTATGTTATCGATGGCATGAGGACGCCGTTTGGTTCTTTTTGCGGGGTTTTATCCGATGTTGCCGCGCCCCAGTTGGCGGCAAGGGTTATAAAAGGGATCCTGAGCCGAAATGCGATACCGGCGGAGGTGATTGGCGAGGTAATTATCGGGCAGGTTTTAAGCGGCGGTTGCGGACAGGCTCCAGCTCGCCAGGCGATGCGTGCTGCTGGTTTGCCTGATGCCATCCCGGCTCTGACGATTAATAAAGTCTGTGGCAGCGGCCTTAAGGCCGTAATGCTGGGGAGCGACTCGATACAACTGGGCAACGCGGATGTGGTGCTGGCCGGTGGCATGGAAAATATGTCGATGGCCCCCTTCTTCCTTAAAAAGGCGCGCACCGGTTTCCGCATGGGCAATGGCGAGATATTTGACCTTATGATCCATGACGGCCTGCTGGATCCTTACAGCGGTGCCCACATGGGTGATATCGGCGAGAAAAGCGCTGCGCATTACGGCGTTGGCCGCGAGGAACAGGATGCCTTTGCCATGCGTTCCTTCAAATTGTCGCAGGCAGCTGTCAAGGCGGGTGTATTCAAGGATGAAATAGTGCCGGTAGTCAAGAGTCTGCGTGGTGTGGAGACGACTATCACAGAAGATGAGGAGCCGTTCAAGGTTGATTTTGACAAGATTACGGCTCTGAAAGCGGCTTTTAAAAAGGATGGCACCATCACCGCAGCCAACGCATCAAGTATCAGCGATGGTTCCGCAATGTTGCTCCTTGCGGGCAAGGAGGCGCTGACGAAGCATCACCTCACCCCGAAGGCCCGCATTGTTGGATATGCCACCGAGAGCCGCCATCCGGACAATTTTACCGATGCACCAATCGGTGCGATTGAAAAAGCCTGTGCTAAGGCCGGCCTTTCCCTGAATGACATCGACCTGTTTGAGATTAACGAGGCATTTGCACTGGTAACGCTTCTGGCGATCAAGGGGTTGAAGCTGCCGGGAGAAAAGGTCAACGTCAATGGCGGTGCCTGCGCCATCGGCCATCCGATCGGTGCCAGTGGTGCTCGTCTTGCTTTGACGGTTGTCCGGGAACTACATAAACGTAATCTCCGCTACGGCTTGGCCACGCTCTGTATCGGTGGTGGTGAAGCTGTTGCGGTGATCTTCGAGAGAGTCTAGCCCGTTAGAAACCGCTCTCTGCGCACGCGCAGAGAGAAAAGATTTGCTAACGTACCTATCATATATAATCTGGGTCAGGGAGGCGGGAATGATTACAACCGTTGGAGTACTCGGGGCAGGGCAGATGGGCAACGGCATCGCCCACGTTTTTGCTCAGTACGGCTATAAGGTGGTTCTGTTTGATATCGCTCAGGTCCAGTTGGATAAGGCGCTCAAGACCATCGGCCAGAACCTGGATCGGCAGGCGAAAAAAGGGGCGATTCCGGAGACGCTGGTGGAGGAAACGCTGGGGCGGATAACAGCCACTCAGGATATGACCGGACTGGCGGACGTCGATTTTGCGGTCGAAGCGGTCACTGAGAATGAACCGCTTAAGCTTGACATCTTCCGCAAACTTGACAGGATTATAAAAGAGGGGGCCATTCTCGCGTCAAACACCTCCTCCATTCCGATTACCAAAATTGCCTCGGTTACCGGTCGTCCGGACAGGGTCATCGGCATGCATTTCATGAATCCGGTGCCGGTCATGAAGTTGGTCGAGGTTATCCGGGGGCACACAACCAGCGATGATACGTTTGCACGGACCGGAGTCCTGGTTGCGAAACTTGAAAAAGAGATGGCGGTATCCCAGGATTATCCCGGTTTCATCGTCAACCGTGTTCTGATACCGATGATTAATGAGGCGATCTTTGCCCTGTATGAAGGGATTGCATCAGCCGAGGATATCGACAAGGGGATGAAGCTCGGCACCAACCAGCCGATGGGACCGTTGGCCCTGGCAGACTTCATCGGGCTCGATACGGTGCTGGCGATTGCCAACGTACTCTATGACGGTTTCAAAGATCAAAAATATCGTCCCTGCCCGCTGCTCGTCAAGATGGTGAACGCTGGCGATAGTGGACGCAAATCCGGCCGTGGCTTTTACACATATTGAATTCAAAATCAAATCCCCCCTAACCCCCCTTTCAAAAAGGGGGACTGAGGGGGATTTGCAGTTAGGCTTTTGCCCCTACAGGAGAAAATTATCATGAAATTCAAGGATCTGCTGATTGAAAAATGTGACGGTATAACTACCTTGACGATCAACCGACCGCAGGTGCTGAACGCACTTAATAGTGAAGTTGTGGGTGAGTTGGAGTGCGCTTTGTGCGAATTGGATCTTGACTCTGCCGTCAGGGCGGTGGTTCTGACCGGCGCGGGCGAAAAAGCGTTTGTTGCCGGGGCCGATATCAAAGAGATGTCCCAACTGTCGGCTTTTGAGGCCCATGATTTTGCCCGCAGAGGACAACACCTGATGCTGCTGATAAACAGAATGCGTAAGCCGATTATTGCCGCTGTCAATGGTTATGCACTTGGTGGGGGGTTTGAGCTGGCGCTGGCCTGTGACTTTATCTATGCCTCCGAAAAAGCCAGATTCGGATTTCCTGAGGTAGGTCTGGGAATTCTTCCCGGTTTTGGCGGCACCCAGAACCTGACCCGCCTGATCGGTCCTAACAGAGCAAGTGAGCTGGTGTTTTCCGGGCGGATCATAACCGCCGAAAAAGCTTGCGCCTGGGGGATCCTCAACGAAATATGTGCAGCTGACGAACTGCTGGCAAAGACGCTGGTTACTGCGAGGGAAATCACAGGCAAGGGGGAACTTGGGGTTGCGTATGCAAAGGATGCCATTGCTAGTGGAATGGATATGACGAAGGAGGACGGATTCCGTTATGAGGCTTCTCTGTTCGGGGTGCTCTTCTCAACAGAAGATCAGCGCGAGGGCATGGGAGCCTTTCTCGAAAAGCGTGCCGCTGAATTCAAAGGGAAATAAATTCCACTACGGAGGGAAAAACAATGAATTTCGAACTGAGCCAGGATCATAAAGTGTTACAATCTGCGGTACGTGACTTCGTAGAGAAAGAAATCAAGCCGATTGCCATGAAAATCGATGAAGAGCACATGATTCCCGATGCGCTGGTCAAAAAGATGGGAGAAATGGGCTTTCTCGGCAGCTATTTTCCGGAGGAATACTGCGGGGCAGGTCTCGACGTGCTTTCCTACGCTATCGTGGTGGAAGAGGTCTCGAAAGCCTGCGGTTCCAGCGGTGTACTGATTTCTGCGCATACTTCGCTCTGTAATGGGCCGATCTATACCTACGGTACCGAAGAGCAGAAAAAGAAATGGCTCCCTGCGCTCAACACCGGCGAAACCATTGGTTGCTTCCTGTTGACCGAACCGAACGCCGGAAGTGACGCCGGTGGGACAACCACGATGTACACTCGGGAAGGTGATGAGTTTGTCATCAATGGCGGTAAGATCTTCATCACCAACGGTGGGTATCTTGGAACCGGTGTGCTGTTTGCCTCTCACGACCGCTCTCTCAAACACAAGGGGATCAGTGCCTTCATCGTCGATCTTGCCTCACCCGGAGTTACGATTCTCAAGAACGAAAACAAGATGGGAATCCGCGGCAGTTATACCACTGCCTTTGCCTTTGACAACCTGCGCGTGCCGGCCCAAAATCTGCTTGGGCAGGAGGGGAAGGGGTTCAATATCGCCATGGATACCCTGAACGGGGGACGCATCGGCATTGCATCACAGGCGCTCGGCATTGCCGAAGGGGCCTTTGAACGGGCCCTGGCATATTCCAAGGAACGCAAACAGTTCGATCAAGCCATCTGCGAGTTTCAGGCGATTCAATTCAAGCTTGCCGATATGTACTCCCGCATCGAAACCAGCAAACTGATGATCTACAAGGCCGCCTGGCTGAAAGACAATAAAAAGAGTTACACCATGGAGTCGGCAATGTGCAAGATGCTGGCATCCGAGGCCGCTACGTACGTCACCAAAGAGGCGATGCAGATCTTTGGCGGCTACGGCTTCATCTGCGATTACGAGATCGAGCGGATGTACCGCGACGCCAAGATCACCGAAATCTATGAAGGAACCAATGAAGTGCAGCGTGTGGTTATTTCAAAGCTGCTGCTTTCGTAATGCCTGCAGATTGTTAATACTTGACATGTGCGTTAAGTAGAATTATAACGACGCAGCAGCTATCAAGTCAGGAGAGGTGTTACTGTGGAAGCAACCCGCGAAATTTACTGGAATGTTGGCCACGGCGTGGTCATCCCGATGTATATTCTGGCCTTTGCCGCCTTCGGTGTCATGGCCTGGGGATTCTGGCAGCGTCTGCCGATCTGGCGTCAGGGGAAGGCGCTTGACCGTTTCGATCGCTACGACGAGCGGGTCAAGCGCATGCTTGCCGAAGTGTTCAGCCAAGTGAAACTCTATCGCGTCACCGACGGCGGAGTGTTCCATTCCATTTTCTTCTGGAGCTTCCTGATTCTCTTTGCCGGTACGAATATTGTTATGTTCCAGGCCGACTTCTTTACGCCGCTGATGCAGATCAACCTCCTCTCCGGCGAATTCTACAAAGCATTCTCGCTGGTATTGGATGTCGCCGGAATTGTTGCCATCATCATGCTGGCAGGGCTCTTCATCCGCAGATTTGTGGTCAAGCCCAAGGGGCTGGAGATCGTCAAGGACGACTACATTGTACTGCAGCTGCTGTTTGCAATCCTGATAACCGGTTTCCTGATCGAAGGGGCCCGCATGGCCGCAACCGAACTGCAGCAGAACCCCGGCCTGGCACGTTTCTCACCCGGCGGTCTGCTGGCGGGTCAGCTTTTTACTACCCTGGCACCAGGCACACTGCTTGTTACCCATAAAATCCTCTGGTGGTTCCACTTCGCTCTCGTACTCGGTTTCTTTTGTGCGATCCCTTACACCAAGCTGCGCCACATTTTTACCACTTCTGCTAATGCGTTTCTGGCTCCATTTGAACCGAAAGGGAGCATCGACTCCATAAACCTCGCAGACGATTCGGTTGAACAGTTCGGAGCCGCCACGGTCAGTGACCTCAGCTGGAAGGATATCTTCGACGCCGACGCCTGTACCTCCTGCAAACGCTGTCAGGATCGCTGTCCGGCGTACGCGACCGACAAGCCGCTTTCGCCGATGAAAATCGTCCAGCAGATCGGTGGACTGGCCGAAGGTAACCCGGCTGGCAGCCTGATTGAAACGGTCACTCAGGATGCCCTCTGGGCCTGCACCACCTGCCGTGCTTGTCAGGATATCTGTCCGGCCAACATCGAACACGTCAACAAAATCCTGGAGATGAGACGCAACCTGACCCTTATGGAAGGTGCCTTTCCGGGTGACGAAGTCCGTACCGCCACCGGCAACATCGAAGTCAACGGGAACCCGTTTGGTCTCGCCTATGCCGCCCGAGGCGACTGGGCGGAGGGACTGCCGGTGTCTCTGATGGAACAGGACAGCGACGTTGACATTCTCTACTTCGTCGGCTGCTATGCCTCTTTCGACAAGCGCAACCAGGCTGTTGCCAGAAACTTCATATCGATCTGCGCTGCTGCCGGAATAAAAGTCGGCATACTCGGCAAAGAGGAAAAGTGCTGCGGCGAACCGGTCAGAAAACTGGGTAACGAATACGTCTACCAGATGACAGCGAACGAGAACATCGAGATGATTAAGGCCTACAGCGTCAAAAAAATAGTCACCGCCTGCCCGCACTGTTTCAACACTCTGGCACGCGACTACAAGGATCTGGGGCTCGATATCCCGGTAGAACACTACAGCACCTATATCAACACGCTGCTGGATACCGACAGGCTCAGACTGACACCGGAACCGTTCAGCTTCACCTATCACGACTCCTGCTACATCGGCCGCTACATGGACATTATCGATCAGCCGCGGGCGACACTGAAGGTGGCCGGCGGGTCAATCACCGAAATGGACAAGAGCGGCC
>JAQUCU010000143.1 GCA_028686055.1 Desulfuromonadaceae bacterium | reverse complement strand
TGCCCCTGCGGTTATCTGTCCGACCCGACCCACCCCTGTACCTGCACCCCGGTCGCCATTCACCGTTACCGTTCCCGCATCTCCGGTCCGCTGCTGGACCGCATCGATATCCATATCGAAGTTCCCGCGGTCAAATATCGCGATCTTGCCGACCGGGGTGAGGCTGAAAGTTCGGCCGCAATCGCCCGACGGGTCGAACGTTCACGGGAAATCCAGCTGGAAAGATACAAGGGGACCAAAATTCACTGCAACGCCCAGATGACGCCGCGCTTCATCAAGAAATACTGCGAACTGGACGCCGGCGGCAACCGGATGCTGGAGCTGGTTACCGACCGCCTCGGCTTCTCCGCACGCACCTATACCCGCATACTCAAAGTGGCCCGCACCATCGCCGACCTTGACGGCAGCGCAACTATCCATGAACAGCACATTGCCGAGGCGATTCAATATAGGAGCCTGGATAGGAAGACTTCCTGAAATAACCGCACTGTTCGTGCACAGTACAAGCATCACCTCATATCTTCCTCCTGAACCACGACAGCACCGCATCAAGCGGTTGCGCTCCCGGAAGTTGATCGATAACGCGGCCCTGCTTCAAAAGGACAATGGCCGGAATTCCCCGGATGCCGAAACGCGCCGCCAGGGCCGGGTTATCCTGAGTGTTGATCTGGACAACTGCTGCCTGTCCGGCCAGTTTTTCTGCAAGGTTTCGCACCACCGGTGCGAAGGTATGGCAGTGCGGTCAGGTAGGGGCCCAGAACTCCGCCAGAACCGGACCGGGATAGGAGCTGATGAATGAGTCGAAAGTCCGGTCAGTCATCTGCTGGGGATGGCAGTACAACGGTGGCAGAGCTGACTTGCAACTGCCGCAGCGCCCGCGCAGACCCTCTTTATCCGCCGGGATACGATTGCCGGCTCCGCAGGACGGACAGGAAATTATATAGCTTGCCGTAGTCATACCATTTCACCTCGTTTCAGAACATATCACCCCGTTGTGTATTCCCGTCCCCAGCGCTATTTCCCACCAGTACTGACCTCCCAGTTTTTCTTGAACGGGTTGAATTATCCACCAGTTCAAATAAAAACTGGGATTGCGGTCTCAATATTCCGCATAACGGCTTCATTCCAGATAGTTCACTTCATTTGAATATTACCCGCCCCAATGTCGCGTTGCAACCACTAACCAAGTATTTGTTAATAAAATAACCGGATTGTTCTATCTGGCAATGTGCCGGAATCGGGGTATTGAGGATGCGACGTTAAGCATAGCGGCAAGCACCACACCGGGCACATACCTGATTCCGCCCGTCGTGGCTGACCAGTGCGTGAGATTTCCCAGCCTGGAAGTAAGGCTGGTACAAGGTGACAGCAGAGAAGTCATCGAAGCGTTGATTAATCAGGGAGTTGAAGTGGCAGTGGTGGGACACCGCTTTGAAGAGGGGGGCTTACATACGCTTCATTCGGAAACTGCGGAATTTTTCTTGTTGTACCCGCGGGCACCCATGGGCCTGCCGCTCATCGGTAATGGTAGACGAACTAGGCGATGTACCTTTCGTCGCACAAACAGAGAACTGTCATCTGCCGCATCCGCATTTTGGGATCTGATGCTTGCTACATTTTTGGATGATGAGCCCCTCAGTGGACCTGAGGGGCCTTGTTCCTGATCCGTCACATTACGATGTGAAAGACGACAAATGCTGTTGCAATGCCTTTATTATTTCGTCCTGTGACAGCAAGTTCCCGGCTATCACCACGACTCCGTTTATAACAAGTGTCGGAGTTGATTTTATCCCGTATTTCAAAATGGCTTGAAGATCATTAACCACCACGACTTTACCATGCATGCCGCACGCCTTTATGGCTTCAAACGCATTTCCCAGAAATGTTCTGCTTACTTTTCTGCCGTGAGTCATAATAACTTCAATTTTCATTTTCATTTTGTATCCTCCGTATGTCAGGAAGTTCCCTTTGAAATATAGACCTTTTCTCACAGAACAAAACTACCCGGAAAAGGGGCTTCTGCCCCGGGAGACTCCACATTACTCTGAAGCCCGGGGATAAAGATTAAAGACCGCTGTTGCCTAACTTATGGTGTCTGTTAGGGGCAAGTTGACGCAGTTCCTTTGCTTTAGCCTGCTGCTCAGGAGTGAGAACCGCCTGAATCTGATTTCTGGCTTTAATTCTGGATACGGCGAGGTCTGTTCGGACGGACTCGTCGCCTGCTATCAAGGACCGTACGGCAGATTCATCGAAGGGAGCTGCACTGGACAGAGCTTTTATCTGTTTTCGATCTGCAGCCAGTTTCTGCCGTAATGGTGCATTGACCTGGCGGGCTGCAGCTGTGATGGCTTTTATCTGGGATTGCTGTGCCTCGGTGAGTCCTAGCGCTGCGGCTCTTTCAGCCATTTTTTTCTCGCGGATCTGTTTGAATTTAGCGCCATGCTGTTGTGCGGCCGAGGCGGAAACATCCGTCCCATTTGAAGTTGCTACCGGTGAACCATCAGCAAGCGCAACTGCTGCAATGCCTGCTATCATGACTGCTGTCATACTCATAATACGTATTCCTGTCTTCATTGAGACTCCCTTTTACTGTTGAATATAGGTAAGTTGCGGCTTCATGACTCGTGTAATTCATGCCACTACAGTGCCATCTATGGCATCCCTTCTCCGTTTTCGAGTAGTTCCGGTGGGGTTTGCGGTGTTGCTCCTGCTGGTGGCGGCGGAATTGACTCAAAGGTCGGTGGTGGCGGAACTGCGGTATATGTTCTGTAGATTCGCCGTGTTACCCTTCCGCTTCCCGCAACCTGGTTGCCGCTCGCGTACATGCATTGCAGATATGCCGCATCATAACGTCGTTGGGCTTCCCATCCATAAATCTGACCTGAGTTAGCTCCCGAGGCTGTCCCGATAAGCAAGCCGCTGACTCCGCCCATAACTGCACCGGCACCGGCATTACCAGATGCCGCCCCCAGCAGGGCTCCGACTCCGACGCCTAGTGCCGTTCCTGCGACTGCTCCATTAGCCGTGTTCTGCTCGATAGTCTCCTGTGGCGAGAGCCCGATCTGTCGTTCTGCCCAATGCCTGCAGGCGGCATCCTCCTGCACGAAAAGATCAAACGGCTTGCCTGGCGCGGGCAATACGGTAACGCTTGGCCCTGCGGGCACTGTCGCACAGGCGGTTAAAGCAAACAGCGGGAGCAGGAAAGCGTATTTAAATGTGTGCTTTACCATGGGCAGGTCTCCTTATTGATTGGAGGGTGGAGTCGGAATAACCTTTATCCATCCGTCCGGGCACTGTTTTACATAGGGGTAGTACCCCTCAGGTTTTCTGCAGTAATACCAGTAGGCCGGTTCTTCAGACTGTTGAGGCTCCGGCTGAACGTAATAATCCTCCGTTGGCTGCTCAACAATTACTGGCGGGGCGGTATAATAGTAGTAATAGGGATACGGGGCGAACCACCAGGGACTTATCCGAATGCCACCCCTGTAATAGCCATGAATGCCGCCTCTGTAATAGCCGTGTGGCCCATATGCGTGAGCTGCCATCGGTGAAAAAATAACGGCGGTGAATAGCGCCATAAGAATCCGTGTTTTCCAGTTCATTGTGAGCCTCCTGTCTCGCCACTATATGTCCGGTTAAAGGTGGTGTCCGGTAGAATACCGGATGTTGTTGCTTTTTTCTGATTACAACTTACAGTAAGATTGTGGAGTAAATATGGAGTGAATGTGGATTTTTGTCATGTTACCGGAATGACTCTTTCTATTTTTGTGAAAGCAAAATACGATGCAGGGACAAGGAGAAGAAAACTACTTCTGGGTGAGTCTTAACATGATGAGATTAAATATAACTCACAGAGTTTTTCTGGCAATTCTTGCAGCCAATGCAATCATTGTGTTGTTCATGTTCCTGATCATGCAATGGAGCATGGACCGCGGTTTTCTCAGATACGTGAACCAGCTCGAACAAAACCGCATGGAGCGCCTGGCAACGAAGCTTGGCAAGGTTTATGGAGTATCTAAGGGGTGGGGCTTCATCGAAAAATCACCCGACACGATATCCCGGTTAATCACTGAAACAATTGCTGAAAGCTCGCCACCGCTTCCCCCACCGGTTGTAAATGAATCCAGACAGGGGCTCAGCCAACCGGAGCCCCCACCCAGCAGACTAAGCTATCGATTTGAAAAACGAATCATTGTGCTGGATGCCGGGAAAAACAAGGTTTTCGGCACCAGCGATCCGTCCGGCATCGAGCTGTTCAAACCGATTTCCAACAGGGGAAAGGTAGTCGGCTATCTGGGACTGTTGCCAAGAAAGATTCTTTCTGATACCCACCAACTGAAATTTGTCAAAGAGCAAAAATTTGTTTTTGCTCTTACCGCTCTGCTCATGCTGCTTGTTGCTGCCGCGATCTCGCTCCCCCTGGCGCGCCTTCTGGTCAGTCCGCTCAAAAAACTTGCCGCCGCCACCAGCCACCTCTCATCAGGACGGTACGATATACGGGTAACTGTCGATTCTGATGACGAGTTCGGTCATCTATCACGCGACTTTAATGCCCTGGCGCTGAGCCTTGATAAAAACGAGCATGCCCGGCGGCAGTTCGTGGCCGACATCTCCCACGAGTTGCGGACACCCCTGGCCATTCTGGGTGGCGAGATTGAGGCCATTCAGGACGGTCTTCAGGACCTGTCGCTGGAATCCATCTCTTCACTCCAGGTTGAGGTCTTTCGTATTAACCGGCTGGTCGATGATCTCTATCAATTGGCGCTTTCCGATGTGGGGGCGCTTGCATACCGGAAAGCTGATGTAAACGTAGCGGATATACTTGCGGAGGCGGTAAATCGGGCACGGCCAAAATTGGCGGAGAGCGGTCTGGCTCTTAATGCTCTCATGCCGTATGCCCCCGTTGTCGTTTATGCCGACGCCGACCGATTGGCGCAGCTCTTCGACAATCTGCTGGACAATTCCGGAAAATACACGGATGCAGGTGGGACTATCGATGTATCAATTGAATCCGGCGCGGGATATGTGACGGTCAATATCAAGGATAGCGGGCCTGGCGTTACCGAAGAGGAGCGCAAGAAACTTTTTGACCGTCTTTACCGTGTGGAAGGGTCACGCAGCAGGTCATCCGGTGGGGCAGGCCTCGGACTTGCTATCTGCCGCAACATCGTTGAAGCCCATGAGGGAGCCATAGAGGCGCTCCATTCACCGTTTGGGGGAATCTGGATGAAAATCACCCTGCCTCTGTCAAGTGGCAAACAATGAACAATACACTTCTGATCGTTGAAGATGAGCCGAAACTGGCTAAACTTCTGAGCAATTATCTGCGCCAGGCAGGCTATGAACCGGAATGGCTGGAGAACGGTCTCGACGTCCTGCCGCGAGTTCGTGAGCGGATGCCGGCCTTGATCCTGCTTGACCTGATGCTTCCGGGGCGGGACGGCGTGGATATCTGCAAGGATATTCGTTCTTTTTCTACGGTGCCGATCATCATGGTCACCGCTCGCATTGAGGAAATAGACCGGCTTCTCGGTCTTGAGCTCGGGGCAGACGATTATATCTGCAAGCCGTTCAGTCCACGGGAGGTGGTGGCCCGCGTCAAGGCGGTATTACGGAGAAGTGCCGACCATATGCCATCCACTATGCCCCCCCTGGTTCAACTGGACGAAGGACGCTTGTTGGCGACCATACGCGGCCATCAATTGGAACTTACCGTGGTGGAATTCAAACTGCTGGAGTTTCTTTCAGTTAATCCGGGACGCATCTATGGCCGAGACCAGCTCATGGATCATATCTACCCGGATCAACGCATCGTCAGTGACCGGACAATAGACAGCCATATCAAGAACCTGCGCAAGAAGATCTCCGGTGCTTCTCCGGATACTGAAATCATCCATTCCGTCTATGGGGTTGGATATAAATATGATCCACAAGACAAAATTATTCCGTCAGTGAATCGAGGATAGTTAACATGACCGAAGCAGATACAGAAACAACCGGATCAAATCAGCAACCGGGCCGTCGGTATTTTTTCAGACGGTGGTGGTTTTGGCTCATCCTTCTCTGTCTGATCGGTGGCGCTATTGCCATCTGGAAAAAGCAGACGTCTCCAATTGGTCCCAAGTCCGGCTCAAGGGCGGCATCCCTCCCTACGCCGGTATTTGTTTCACCGGCCCGTACGGGCAACATGAATCTTTACCTTACAGGCCTGGGCTCCGTGACCCCTCTGAACAATGTGACGGTTCGCAGCCGTGTTGACGGCCAGTTGATGGCGGTTCATTTTCGCGAGGGTCAGAACGTCACCAAAGGGAGCCTGCTGGCGGTCATCGATCCGCGGCCGTTTCAGGTGCAGTTGACCCAGGCCGAGGGGCAGATGGCCCGCGACCGGGAACAGTTGAACAACGCCCGACTGGATCTGGAACGGTACCGCACACTCTGGAAACAGGATTCAATTCCCCACCAGCAGCTGGACACCCAGGAGGCGCTGGTCAGACAGTATGAGGGTGCCGTCAAGGTTGACCAGGGGCAGATCGACAGTGCCAGACTCAATATCACCTATAGCCGCATCACGGCTCCCATCAGCGGCCGCATCGGCCTGCGTCTCGTGGACCCGGGTAACATGGTGCACGCCGCCGATACCGGGGGGTTGTTGACGATTACCCAGGTACAGCCGATTGCGGTCGTGTTTCCGCTCCCTGAAGACAGCCTGCCTCAGGTTCTGCAACAGATGAAGGAGAGGCGGTTGCCCGTCGAAGCTTTCGACCGGGAGATGAAACAGAATCTGGCTGCCGGAGAACTTGCCACCCTGGACAACCAGATCGACCCTGCAACGGGAACGGTCAAGCTCAAAGCGGTCTTTGCCAACCGGAACGGCGAGCTCTTTCCTAATCAGTTCGTCAATGCCCGGCTTCTGCTGGATGTGAAGAAAGATGTCGTCATCATACCTTCCGCTGCCATCCAGCGAAATCCTCAAGGAGCCTTTGCCTTTGTGCTGAAAGCGGACAATACGGTCAGTATGCGCCAGATAAAAACCGGTATCTCCCAGGGAGGGGATACGTCCGTCACAGAGGGGTTGAAGTCCGGGGAACAGGTGGTGGTGGATGGTGCGGAACGCCTCCGGGAGGGGAGTACGGTTGAGGTGAGGGAGCTGGGACAGGCAGACACGGGGGGCAAAGGGAAAAAATCTCCCACCCCGACAAAGGGGGGTTAGGAAGAATTTGTCTTTTGAACTCCCTTAAGCAAAAATCCCCTGAATCCCACTTTACAGAGTGGGATTTGGCATCGACACACAACGTCAGGATACTCAATGAACTTTTCCCGTCTCTTCATCCTCCGTCCGGTGGCCACTACGCTGCTGATGATTGCCATCATACTGGCAGGGGCCGTGGCCTATAAGCAGTTGCCGGTTTCCGCCCTGCCGCAGGTCGATTATCCCACCATCCAGGTGCGCACCTTCTATCCCGGCGCCAGCTCCGACGTCATCGCCTCTTCCATAACGGCACCCCTGGAACGGCAGTTCGGCCAGATGCCCGGTTTGACCCAGATGACCTCCTCCAGCTCTCACGGCAGTTCGGTGATCACCCTGCAGTTCACGCTCGAACTCCCCCTGGATGTGGCTGAACAGCAGGTCCAGGCCGCCATCAACGC
>JAQUCU010000142.1 GCA_028686055.1 Desulfuromonadaceae bacterium | reverse complement strand
CGAAGGTCGTTAACGATTCACTCGGCAAACTGCGCAACCATCTGGCAAACATCCTCAAGTTGACTGATAAGGAAGTGTACCGCTTCGTATGGATAACTGAATTCCCGCTGCTGGAGTGGGATGAGGATGAAGGACGCTGGTCTGCGGTACATCACCCGTTCACCGCACCGATGGATGAGGACCTGGAATTCATCGAATCCGATCCTGGGCGCTGCCGTGCCAAGGCTTACGACCTCGTGTTGAACGGCAGCGAGATCGGTGGCGGCTCAATCAGGATTCATCAGGAGCAGGTCCAGTCTTTGATGTTCAAACTGCTGGGGATGAGCGTAGAGGATGCCCGCGGCAAGTTCGGTTTCCTGCTGGACGCTCTTGAATTCGGAACACCACCGCATGGCGGGATCGCATTCGGTATGGATCGTCTGATAATGCTGCTGACCGGCAGTGATTCAATCCGCGATGTTATCGCCTTCCCGAAAACCCAGAAGGGGACCTGCATGATGTCCGAGGCTCCATCGCCGGTTGATATCAAACAACTTCGCGAGCTTGGTATCCGTCTGGCCGAAAAACAGGGCTGATCATGTTCAGAACAGGCCATCAGGTTGTTTGCATACTGTTGTCAGGTGCAATGCTGGCGGCCTGTTCTACTCCGGTCCCTTCCTGGCGAAGCAGGACAGCCCCACTGGTTGATGATCTCGGGCTCCAGAAGGCCCCTGAACTGTTTCCTCAGGAGTACCGCAGTCTGCTGGAAACTTTTGAGCATGGCGAAGCGCTTTATCATG
This sequence comes from Desulfuromonadaceae bacterium, assembly GCA_028686055.1. Taxonomy (GTDB): domain Bacteria; phylum Desulfobacterota; class Desulfuromonadia; order Geobacterales; family Pseudopelobacteraceae; genus JACRCG01. Next base: position 7,058 of record JAQUCU010000142.1, on the reverse strand, counting down.
TTCGTGAAGATGATAAGGGTGCAGACCAGTATTACCAGCTGGCATTTCAGAAAGCTGAAATGCTGAAATCGGAACTGCAGCGTGAGAAGAAGCGGCTTGCAGATGAGCAGCAGCAGCGTGAAGCCAGAATTGCGGCCAAAGCTGAAGAAGAACGTCTTATGCGTGCTGCCGCAGAAGCCGAGATACGATTGAAAGCCCAGCAGCAGGCGGTAATAGCAGCTGAGGCCGCCCGGTCTGCGCATAAAAAATACAGAGAGCCTCCTCCACCTTTGCCGACTTCTTATACTGTTCGTCGTGGTGAAACATTGCCGCAGATTTCCGCACGGACAGAAATATATAACGATTCAACACTCTGGCCGATTATTTATCGAGCCAATCGCGATCAGATACGCGACCCGAAACGGCTCTGGCCTGGACAGGTTTTTGTCATACCGCGTAATTTCAGTCACGATGAAGCAGTTGAGGCACGCCGTTACTCCAACAAAAAAAACTGACTTCATAATCTGTTCGCAATTCCCGTAACCACTTGCCTTGAGCCCTTTTTTCTTGACAGCCAAGGGTGTTTTGTATACGGTATACAAGATTTTTACCCATGATTATAAAATATCGCTATATACATATAGTCTTATTAAAAATACTGCATACTTGCGGCATCTGATTCTGGTGATCCGGCTTTATTCAGCAGCACTGTTTTCATAGGGCCTTTGGCTATGAGGTATTAAAACTAAGGAGAGTTAAATGACAACAGAAACAGCAAAGATTATCTGGACAGGAATTGATGAAGCACCGGCACTGGCAACATTCTCACTTCTTCCTATCGTCAACGCTTTTACGAAAGCGGCAGGCGTTGTTGTTGAGACTAGAGATATTTCTCTTGCCGGCAGAATTATTGCAAACTTTCCCGACTATCTGACTGAAAGTCAGAGACAGCCGGATGAACTTGCATACCTGGGCGATCTCACACAGAAACCGGAAGCGAATATCATTAAACTGCCTAATGTCAGCGCTTCAATACCACAGCTGATAGCCGCCATCAAAGAATTACAGAGCCAGGGGTATAAACTCCCTGATTATCCGGAAGAACCGAAAACCGATGCAGAAAAAGAGCTGCACGCACGGTATGCCAAGTGTCTGGGAAGTGCCGTAAACCCGGTTTTGAGGGAAGGCAACTCTGACAGAAGGTCAGCACGCGCAGTAAAAGAATACGCCAAGAAAAACCCGCATAGAATGGGTGCATGGCCTGCCGGTTCCAAAACGCATGTTTCTCATATGACTGCTGGAGATTTTTATCACAGCGAAAAATCGCTTACCATGGAGAAAGCCGGTAACGTAAAGATCGAGTTTGTTGATAATGCCGGTAACGCCACCGTTCTTAAAGAGAAATTACCTCTTCAGGCAGGTGAAGTCTTTGATGGTACGTTTATGAGCGTGCGTGCCCTGCGCAAATTTATCGAGGAGCAGATTGAAGACGCAAAAGCCAAAGGTGTATTGTTCTCCGTGCACCTGAAGGCCACCATGATGAAGATATCCGACCCGATCATGTTCGGTCATTTCGTTTATGTATTCTATAAGGATGTTTTTGAAAAACATGCAGCTACCTTTAAGGAGCTGGGTGTTAATCCAGATCTCGGCATGGGAGATCTTTATCTGAAATTGAAGAAACTGCCGGAAGCAAAAAGAGCCGAGATAGAAGCGGACATCCAGGAAGTGTACAAGAAAAGACCTGCACTGGCTATGGTGGATTCCGATAAGGGCATCACCAACCTCCATGCAAGTAATGACATCATTATTGATGCCTCCATGCCTGTCGTTATGCGCGACTCAGGCGGGATGTGGGGCCCGGATGGAAAACTGCACGATGTAAAATGCGTTATACCTGACACCTGCTATTCGGAATGGTATCAGGAATGTATTTCCTTCATTCAGGAAAACGGCCAGTTTGATCCAAAGACAATGGGTTCTGTCTCCAACGTTGGTCTGATGGCACAGAAGGCAGAGGAATACGGCTCGCATGACAAGACATTCAAGGTTCCTGGAAACGGGACAGTGCGTGTTGTTGATGAGTCAGGAACAGTGTTGATGCAGCACACAGTGGAAGAAGGCGATATCTGGCGTGGATGTCAGGCAAAAGACCTGCCTATTCAGGATTGGGTCAAGCTTGCGGTAAGAAGGGCACGGGCAACAGGAACTCCTGCTGTTTTCTGGCTGGATAAGAATAGGGCACATGATGCCGAGATGATCAAAAAAGTGAACAAGTACCTGAAGGATATTGACACAAAAGGTCTCGAAATTCATATCATGTCTCCTGTTGAAGCGATGCGTTTCACACTCCCAAGGGCAAAGGCCGGTCTGGATACCATTTCCGTTACCGGCAATGCATTAAGGGATTATATTACTGATCTGTTTCCTATTCTTGAACTGAATACAAGTGCAAAAATGCTCTCCATCGTACCACTGCTGGCAGGCGGCGGACTTTTTGAGACCGGTGCAGGCGGATCGGCACCAAAACATGTTCAGCAGTTCGTACAGGAAGGCTACCTGAGATGGGATTCCCTGGGTGAGTTTCTGGCACTGGGCGTTTCTCTCGAACATCTGGCAGCTACCTTTAAAAATGAAAAAGCCCAGCTTTTGGCTGATACGCTTGATCAGGCCAATACCAAGTTCCTCGAAAACAACAAAAACCCGGCTCGTAAGGTTGGCCAGATCGACAACCGCGGCAGCCATTTCTATCTTGCCATGTACTGGGCTGAGGCCTTGGCTGCTCAGACCAAGGACAAGGATCTTGCCGTCCGTTTTGCCAAGGTGGCACAGCAGCTTGAGAAGAATGAGGCAAAGATCAATGAAGAACTGATTGGTGCTCAGGGTAAACCGGTTGATCTGGGTGGTTATTATCACCCGAATTTTGAAAAAGCATCTAATGCAATGCGCCCAAGCGCAACGTTAAACGCGATTATTAATTCTATCAATTGATAACGGTAGGCTTCAAAGCTCTTTTATAACTTACTGGTAATGCGCGAAGTGAACTGATGGAATATACATACGTTACAGTCCCCGCGGGGGAAAAGATCACAATGGGAAGCGACGGCATGCTGAACGTGCCGAATAACCCGATCATTCCCTATGTTGAAGGTGACGGTACCGGTGTTGATATCTGGAAGGCTTCGGTTCGTGTTTTCGATGCCGCCGTAGATAAAGTCTACGGCGGCTCGAAAAAGATCAGCTGGATGGAAGTGTATGCAGGCGAGAAAGCTTTTAACAGATTCCGCGTCGAGATGGGTGATAAAGCCTGGCTGCCTGACGAAACTGTGCAGGCCTTCAGGGAATTCCTTGTCGGAATCAAGGGACCGCTCACCACTCCGGTAGGTGGGGGAATCCGCTCGCTGAATGTTGCTCTCAGGCAGATACTCGATCTCTACACATGTCTTCGTCCGATTCGTTATTTCCAGGGTGTTCCTACCCCGGTAAAAAAACCGGAAGATGTTGATATGGTTATATTTCGCGAAAACTGCGAAGACATTTATGCCGGTATCGAATGGATGACCGGTACTGCTGAATGCGAGAAGATCATACATTTTCTGCTCACAGAAATGGGAGTGAGCAAGATCCGCTTCCCTGACAGTTCTTCTATCGGCATCAAGCCGATTTCTCGCGCCGGTTCTGAGCGGTTGATCCGGGCTGCAATCCAGTATGCACTGGATCATAAGCGAAAGTCGGTGACTATTGTCCACAAAGGCAATATCATGAAGTTCACCGATGGTGCGTTTAAGGACTGGGGTTATGCGGTGGCCACTTCAGAGTTCCGCTCTCGGGTTGTCACCGAACGGGAGTCATGGATTATTAATAATCAGGATCGCAATCCAGACCTGACTGTTGAAGAGAACGCAAAAATGATTGATCCCGGGTACGATATGATGTCGACCCGGCAACAGATTGACATTTGTAATGAGGTCGAAACAGCTCTAAAGCTTTTGCCTACTCATGGAAATGGCCAGTTGAAGAAACTGTTGATGATCAAGGATACAATTGCAGATATAACGCTTCAACATGTTTTGACCCGTGCCAAGGAGTTTGATGTTGTTGCTGCCATGAACCTTGAAGGAGATCTCCTCTCAGATGCATTGGCTGCACAGGTTGGTGGCATAGGTATAGCGCCTGGCGCCAACATCAATTATGTTACCGGGCATGCCATTTTCGAGGCCACTCACGGTACGGCTCCAAAATATGCTAACCTTAACAAGGTTAACCCCGGATCTGTAATACTTTCAGGTGTTATGATGCTTGAATATCTGGGGTGGCAGGAAGCGGCCGATATTATCGTCAAAACACTTGAAAGAACTATCGGGCAGAAGCGTGTAACGTATGATTTTGAACGAATGATGCAGGGGGCAACACTGCTTTCCTGCTCCGGTTTCGCAGATGCGCTGATAGAAAATATGTGACTCATGGTAGTTAGCAGAGGCCGGGATACTACTCCCTGCCCTATTTTACAAATCGAAAGTGGAGGTAACTGTATGGCTCGTAAAAAGATTTCACTTATTGGTGGCGGACAGATCGGCGGCGTTCTTGCTCAGCTTTGTGCTTTGCGCGAACTTGGTGATGTTGTCCTGTTTGACATTGTTGAAGGCCTGCCACAAGGCAAGATGCTTGACATTGCTGAAGTCGGCCCGGTAGATCGCTACGACGTACAACTTAAAGGCACTAACAGCTACGAAGACATCAAGGGTTCAGATGTTGTCATCGTTACTGCCGGCCTTCCGCGCAAACCGGGCATGAGCCGTGATGACCTGATCGAAGTTAATTCAAAGATCATGACTTCCGTTGCTGAAGGGATCAAGACATACGCTCCTGAATCTATCGTTATCGTAATCTCCAATCCTCTTGACGCAATGGTTACTCTCTGCCAGAAGATCACCGGTTTTCCTTACAACCGTGTTATCGGCCAGGCAGGTGTTCTCGACTCCGCACGTTTCGCCAGCTTTATTGCTTGGGAACTGGGCGTATCCGTTAAAGACGTTACTGCCATGACTCTCGGCGGCCACGGCGATGACATGGTACCGCTGGTTCGCTATGCAAGCGTTAACGGTATTCCTGTTACTGAACTTCTTACACAGAAATACGGTGCAGAGAAGGGCAAAGAAGTTATGGAAGCAATGGTTAAGCGTACCCGTGTTGCCGGCGGCGAAGTTGTAGCCCTGCTGAAAACCGGCTCTGCCTTTTACTCACCGGCTTCATCTGCTATTGCAATGGCAGAGTCAATCCTTAAGGACCAGAAACGCGTTATGCCGACTTGCTGCTACCTGCAGGGCGAGTTTGGCGTTAACGGCTTCTATGTAGGCGTTCCGGCTGTTCTGGGCGAGAAGGGCGTTGAAAACATCATCCAGTTCAAGCTTGATGCTGAAGAACAGGCCATGATGGACAAATCGGTTGCTGCTGTTAAGGAACTTGTCAGCAGCATGAAGTAATTTTGATTCCAGGTATCTGGAAGTAGCTGAAAGAAGGGTAGAGATGTCTGCCCTTCTTTTGCTACTTTCTGGAGCCTGTATTTACCACCTTTTATTACGGAAAAAGGAGCCTTTCTAGATGGAAAAGAAACTGCCAAAAATTGAGATTATCGAGAAGTACTGCAAGGGGTGCCACATTTGTGTAGAATTCTGCCCTAAAGACGTACTTGAAATGAAGGGCTTTTATGCCTCTGTCAAAAATCTTGAAGCCTGTATCAGTTGCATGCAGTGTGAATTGCGTTGTCCAGACTTCGCTATCAAAGTCATAACCGAATAAATCTACAGGAGGAAATCAACAGTGTCCAAAAAAGTAGCGTTTCTTCAGGGTAACGAAGCTGCCGCACACGGTGCTTTATATGCCGGCTGCGACTTCTTTGCAGGCTACCCTATCACCCCCTCGACAGAGGTTTCTGAAGTACTGTCTGCCGAACTGCCAAAAATTGGCGGAAAATTCATGCAGATGGAAGATGAAATTGGCGCCATGGCTGCCATTCTCGGTGCATCTCTTGCGGGAGCCAAGGTGCTGACCTCTACATCAGGCCCCGGTCTTTCCCTTAAGCAGGAGCTGATCGGCTACGGCTGCATCGCAGAGATTCCATGCGTTATTTATAACGTCATGCGCGGCGGTCCTTCAACAGGTATGCCGACCGGACCTTCACAGTCAGATGTTATGTGCGCCAAATGGGGTACCCACGGTGACCATCCTGCCATCTGTCTGACCCCAGCCTCTGTTCAGGAAACATACGAAGAGGTGATTCGCGCCTTCAACCTGGCCGAAAAATACCGTACTCCGGTAATTGTTATGCCAGACGAGATCGTTGCACATATGCGTGAGCGCATCGTCTTTCCTGAACCAGGTGAAGTTGAGGTCACTCCTCGCAAATTCCCGACAGTTCCGCCTGAACAGTATAAGCCGTACGATACGAGCTTCGGTGATGTTCCGCCGCTGGCTGCTTACGGTTCCGGATACAAGTTCCATGTTACCGGCCTTAACAAGGCGGCAGATGGTTTCCCAACGACCAAAGCCGATCTGGTTCAGGCTGAGGAAGAACGTCAGGTCCGCAAGGTTAACGCGAATGTCGATGATATTGTTACCTTTGAAGAGTACCTGCTGGATGACGCCGAAGTTCTAGTAGTAGCCTATGGTTCTACCTCCCGTTCGGCGCGTTATGCTGTCAACGTTGCCCGTGAACAGGGGATCAAAGCCGGCATGTTCCGTATCAAAACCTTCTGGCCTTTCCCGGATAAGCAGATCAAGGCGTTGGCCGGCAAGGTCAAAGGTATCGTCATTCCAGAGATGAATCTTGGGATGTGCTCACTTGAGCTTGAGCGTTGTGCCCAGGGCAAGGTTCCGGTCCTCGGAATTTTCCGTGTTGATGGCGAGCCGATCAATCCAGACCAGATCCTCGATAAGATTAAGGAGGTTAAATAACCATGGCTTTTGATTATGATAAGTATCTTCGTCCAGGCAAGCTGCCCCATATCTGGTGTCCAGGCTGTGGCCATGGCATCGTCATGAAGGGGTTGATTCGTGCCATGGATACGCTCAATCTTAAA
>JAQUCU010000009.1 GCA_028686055.1 Desulfuromonadaceae bacterium | reverse complement strand
TCCAGCTCCACCTTAGATAGCGGTGTACGGCTGGATTGAATTTAATCTTTTTTGTCAGGCCGGAGGCAGCTCCCCTGGCCCTGGCTCTCAGCACTGTACGGCCATCTTCCTGTACGAGCCGGTAGTCTGTTGTACCTTTGAATACTTTGCGTTCCCATCCACTGATCCCTTCAGACCCGAAGCGTGCCACGGCGATCTCGGCGGCAGAGGCCGGCAGGGAGGGCAGGAGCAGAAGTGTAAATGTAAAGAAGCGCACCATCGCGTACGCCTATCTCCCTTTCACGAACAGTTCCTTGTAGGGCCACCCGGCAATGCCGTCATCCAGAATCTGCATACGATCTTCGGATACCCCTTTCGATTCAAGGTAGTTATAGGCATTTTTGGCGCCGGTTTTGCCGCGTGGGCAGATCACTACCACCGGGGCCTTGGAAGCGTTGATAATCGTCAGCGCCTTGTCCAGGCGCACCTTCTCTTCGTCCGTTGCGGCCGGGAAGGCGTTGGTTTCGATGGAACCTGGCAGGTGGTGATTCTCGAAATCAGCCGCTGGCTGGATGTCAACCAGAATCACCGGCTGTTTTTTAACCAGCAGTTCCTTCAGCTCCGGCGGATCAATGTAGTTGGCGGCATGCACAACGGTTGCGGACACCAGGGTCAGTACAAGGGTCAGGGCGATTTTTCTAAACATTCTGTTTCTCCTCTATATGCAAAAAATTATATGTATTTGATACCAATTAAATGTTTGTCTGACAAATGGATAATCTGGTATAAATACGTTTGATACTATCGGAAAAAACGATGGAGGCGCCATGACGTTGAAACAGTTGCAGGTATTTCTGGCGGTAGCCGACACAGGCAGCTTTTCAAAAGGCGGTGAGGCGGTCAGCCTGGTCCAGTCCACGACCAGTCAGCATATCCGTTCCCTTGAAGATGAGCTCGGGGCACGGCTGTTTGACCGCTCTGCCAGCCATGTCTCCCTGACTGAAGCGGGGCGGCTGTTTTACGAACATGCGGCCCGGATCTGCACTCTCTGTGGAGAGGCAAAAACTGCGGTCAGCCGATTTCAAGGGCTTGTACAGGCGACCCTGCGGGTGGGGGCCAGTACGATTCCGGCTGCCTGTCTGATCCCTGATCTGTTGGGCAGTTTTAGTGCCGCCAGGCCCGGGGTACGGCTGGAGGTGGTGCAGGGAGATACCCGTGAGGTGATCCGTCTGCTGCAGGATGAAATGGTTGAACTTGCTGTGGTGGGAGGGCGGTTCGAAACCGATGCGATCAGCTACCAGGAGGTTTATGCAGAGCAGATCGTACTGGTTGTGCTGCCCGGTCAGTTTCCGGAACCGATTGTTACGATGCAGCAGTTGCGGGAGATACCGCTGCTGCTTAGAGAACCGGGCTCAGGAACCCGGCTGGCAGTTGATGGCGCATTGCAGAGTTCCGGCCTTGACCCGCGCAGCATGCGTGTGGTTGCCCAACTTGGCAGCAGCGAGGCGCTCCGGCGTGCCGTGCTGAGTGGGGCTGGGTGTGCGTTTCTGTCATCCCTGGCGGTTGGAAGAGAACTGGCTGACGGTACGCTCAAGACAGTTGATATTGACGGAATAAAAATAAGCCGCAGCTTTTATCTTGCATGGCGTCGGGGAAGGAGCCTGTCTCCGGCGGCAGAGGTATTTATGGAGGCGGTGCGGCACATGGTGCCGCACTGATGTGGCCTTTTAACATTATGCACATGCTACCATAGCAGAGTGCGTTCGGAGACAAACTTCCTTTCCGTGCCGCTGATGGGATCCTTGAAGCGCACCGCCTGAGCCACAAGCTGGAGAGGAGTGCCGAAGTTGTCCTCACTCTCTTCCTGCAGCTCAGGATAATACCGGTCGTTCAGTATCCCGAACCCGACTCCGCCCATATGGATCCGCAGCTGATGGGTCTTGCCGGTCTGCGGTTGCAGGATAAAACGGGCCCTGCACCCTTTAACCTCCACCAGGTTGATCGTGGACCTGGCATTGACTGTTCCGGCTGCTGTTTTCATCCGGAACCAGGGGGTACCCCGCTCTATTCTGTTTGCGACATCCCACGAGGCTGTTTGCTGCGTCGGCAGACATGCTGCTATTGCCTGGTAGATTTTTTCAACCTTGCCATTCATAAAGAGCGTGCCGTAGAGCCCCCTGCTCTTCTTGTTGACCGAAAACAGGACTATTCCCGCTGTCTCGCGGTCGATGCGGTGAAGCGGCACCAGATCTTCGATGCCGGTGCTTCTCCGCAGGCGGTTCAACAGGCATTCGTCCACGTATCGTCCGCCAGGGGTTACGGGAAGAAAATGGGGTTTGCAGGCGACCAGAATCTCGTCGTCCAGATACAGGATTTTCTCAGTAAAAGGGATGACTGGTTCACTGTTGACTTCGCGGAAATAAAAGATGCGGCTCAGGGGGGTGTACGCGGTATCGGGGGTTATCGGCCCGGTATTCTCGCCAATGACCTTTCCCTCCAAAATCCGTTCTTCCCATGTCTTGCGGGAGATCCCGGGGAAACGCATGCTCAGGAAAGAGAGGATGGAAGGGTACGGTTTTTCTGCTTTCGGCAGCGTAACGACGGAAGGGTGTTTCGAAATTCCCATGTAACATTTCCCGGATCACATCATGAAGCTTGATTATAACCATATTTCGAAAATGATCGGATAAACGACCAAAGACAGTCAGAGTGATTGAGCTGTCGCCAGAAGTACCGGAAAGGTCCGGTCGCCTTTTGTAACTGTGGCGGCCGTAGTGATTGCAATCGATGAAAACCCGGCCCCCTCGAGAAGATCGGTAAGCTCTTTGGCGCTGAAGCCGTGGTGAAATATGCCGGTCGGGTCATCATGAAAGGTGCCGTCTTCCGTCTCCAGATCGGCCAGCGCTATCCAGCCGCCCGGATGCAGCAGCGTTTTGAGGGATTTAAGGAGCGGTGCAATCTCCCTGATGTGATGCAGTGTCATCGAACTGGTGATAAGGTGGTACATTCCCGCCGGCAGTTTTCCCTCTTCCAGGTTGCACAGCTCTGTCCGGACGTTTGAAAAACCTGCCGTTTCAATTTTTGCACTCAGGCGCTCGAGCATCCCGGAGGAACTGTCAACTCCGGTCATGCTCCGGAGAACGGGAGCCAGCTGCAGAGTCACCAGACCTGTCCCGCAACCGAAGTCGAGACCGTCCCACTGTTCGGAAAGTGGAACAGCGGCCTCTATTGCAGCGGCAATCTCGCCTGCCAGTTTGACCCGGCGCGGTTGTTCGTCCCAATTTAAAGCAGCAGCGTTGAAATCTCTCAATTGCGTCATAGTGACTCCTGTCAGGCTGTTTTATAGATCATTTTTTCTACGCTGTTCACTGTTTGTCCTCAGTGGGGACCACCCATGAACTGGCGGCGCAGGCGCTCTTCGGGGTTCTGGACGTAGAACTCGTCCTCGGAAAAAGAAAAGCGGTAGGATTCCAGGTATTCGCTTAAAACACGGTAGGCAGCATTAATCTGTTTGATCTTCTCGCCGTCGGCATTATTTCCGGAATCCGGGTGGTGCCTCTTCACAAGTTCCCGATGACGGCTCTTGATCTGTTTCATGGTTACCCGGTCGTAGAGCCCAAGTGTCTCGAGAGATTTTTGTAGGTCATCGAACGTCATGATTCTCAATCCTTTGCATGAGGTGTCATTGTACCGCTGCTATTATCCTGAAAAATACAATCCGATAATATGCATGTCAATATAAACATAGAAAGACCTCCGGGCTTGAAAGCCTCGGAGGTCTGGCAACGTGAATTCAGTCTGGAAGCCGGATCAACTATTTTCCGCGGCGTGAGCTGTTGAATACCGCTTTAGGCGCGCCACCCGCTGCTCCCGGTCGCCCCTGCAGTGGACGACCCGCAGGCCTGTTGCCTGGATGGTCGCTCTTGAACGGATTGATGGACCCGACCGAACTTTTCTTTGCCTCGGCCGGCTTGCGGGATGGGCGAGGCTCACGCGGCGGGCGGGCGAACTCGGCGTCTTTTTTGGGAGCCGGGACGGTGTAGTCGAAGCCTGCGACCGTACGCCGCTCCAGGGGGGTCCCCAGTTTTTTCTCGATTGTGCGCACCATGATCGTGTCATCACTGCAGACCATCGTAAAGGCGTCGCCGCTTTTGGCGGCACGTCCGGTGCGGCCGATGCGGTGGACATAGGCTTCCGGTGTGTCCGGAATATCATAGTTGACGACGTGCGAGATCTGTGACACGTCGATGCCGCGGGCGGCGATATCGGTCGCTACGAGAATCTGATAGGTTCCGTCACGAAAACCGTCCAGCGCGGCCTGGCGGCGATTCTGGGACAGATTGCCCTGAAGTGAGGCTGCTTTGTAGCCGGCTTTCTCCAGTTGTTCACCGAGGCGTTTGGCGCGGTGCTTGGTGCGGGTGAAGATCAGTACCGAATCGGTGTCAGTATGCTTCAGCAGTTCCAGCAGCAGCGCCGTCTTCAGGTGCTGCTCCACAGGATAGAGAGCATGGGAAACGGTGACCGGAGGGGCGGTGTTGCCAACCTGTACGGTAACCGGGTTGCTCAGGATGTCGCTGGCAAGCTTGTTGATGCTGGGCGGCATGGTGGCCGAGAACAGCAGGGTCTGCCGTTTGGCAGGGATGTGGCCGAGAATCCGGCGGATATCGGGAAGAAAGCCCATGTCAAACATCTGGTCAGCCTCGTCCAGAACCAGTACTTCGAGGCCGGAGAGGTCGATGGTGCCTTGGCCGATGTGGTCCAGCAGGCGCCCGGGACAGGCGACAACAATTTCAACGCCGTTTCTGAGTGCCTGAATCTGTGGATTGACGTTGACTCCGCCGTATACGGTAACGCTCTTAAGTCTGGTATTCTTTCCGAGCGCCACAAACGATTCATGGATCTGCTCGGCCAGTTCACGGGTGGGGGCCACAACCAGGGCCCGGACACGGCCGCGCGGACCATCCATCAGGCGGTTCAGGACAGGCAGCGCGAAGGCTGCGGTCTTGCCGGTGCCGGTCTGGGCCAGGCCCATGACGTCGCGTCCCTGCATTACCAACGGTATAGCCTGCTGCTGGATAGGTGTCGGCGTGACATACCCGGCCTCCTTGATACTTGCTGCGATTATCGGGTGTAAATTAAACTCTTGAAACTCCATGCTACTCCTCTTTCTGGTTGTACGAAAAAAGCCCCGGAAATTTCCGGGGCTTGCAATGATGTGCTATCCGGTACAACAATTTTAATTACTTACCATACCAGTTTTGTCAGAGATGTGTCAAGTAAGTCAATAAGTAAGCTCTCTATCTGGTTGTAATATCCCGAACTACCTTGTACGCCAGCAGCGCAAACGGCCAGGCGTGCCATACAAGGTCAAAGATGTCGATTGGTCGTTTCAGTGTGCCTGCCATCAGCATCCTGATCTTTTCCACTATATGCGGTTGCGGATAAAATGGTGCAAATCCGAGCAGTAGAACAACCGGAATTAAATATTTATACTCAAGCAACTCTTTCATGTCATCTCCGGATGGTAAGTTCCATGGAGCTTGGAAATATTAGGGCGACCTCCTGTCACGGGGCAGTTTTATTCCCCTGGCAGTTGTAGACGCCGCTCTTGCCGCCTTCCTTGAAAAGGAGCCTGATTTCACCGATGGTAATCGATTTATCGTTCCCCTTGCACATGTCATAAATCGTCAGGGCCGCCAGACTGGCTCCGGTCATCGCTTCCATCTCCACCCCGGTACGCTCGTAAGCCCGCACGGTGCAGCGGGCCGTGATCACTCCGGCGGGCTCATTAATTTCGAAATCAACAGCCACATTATGGATGGCCAGCGGGTGGGAGAGGGGGATCAGATCAGATGTCCGTTTGGCAGCCATGATGCCGGCCAGACGGGCAACTCCCAGTACATCGCCCTTGGCAATTCCTCCAGACGTGATGGCCGCCACCAATTCCGGCGAGAGCCTCACTTCGGCCGCTGCAATGGCGGTGCGCATGGTCGGCTGCTTGGCACTGACATCGACCATGATTGCATGGCCGCTTTCGTCAAAATGGTTAAAGTTCATGAGAGAATCTCCCTGCCTATACTGGCGTCAGATACTGCTCAAACTGCTTCTTGTCGACGGCGCAGCGATACGCCTCTTGCGGGTTTACTTTTTTGGTTTTCAGCAGATCGAGCAGGTGCTGGTCCAGCAGCTGCATGCCATCTTTCTTGGCGGTCTGCATGATAGAGGGGATCTGGAATGTTTTTCCTTCGCGGATCAGGTTCGCGATGGCCGGGGTGCCGAGCATTATTTCCAGCGCTGCAACGCGCCCTTTGCCATCGGCTGTTTTGAGCAGCTGCTGGCAGATAACTCCCTTTAATGATTCGGACAGCATGGCGCGGACCTGCTCCTGCTGGTCGGTCGGGAAAACGTCAATGATACGGTCGACCGTTTTGGCGGCGGTGCTGGTGTGCAGGGTTCCAAAGACCAGGTGCCCGGTCTCGGCTGCACTCATGGCAAGCTGAATAGTCGTCAGGTCACGCATTTCTCCCACCAGTATGACATCAGGATCTTCCCGGAGAGCCGCCCTCAGGGCCGAAGCGAAACTTTCAGTGTGCTCGCCGATCTGGCGCTGATTCATCAGTGACATCTTGTTCTCGTGGATGAACTCCAACGGATCCTCAAAGGTCAGGATATGTTCCTTGCGGGTAGAGTTTATGATGTCGATCATGCCGGCAAGCGTCGTTGATTTTCCGGAACCGGTCGGTCCGGTCACCAGCACCATCCCCTTCTTGAAGTTGGTCATGCGGCGCACCCCTTCCGGCAGTCCCAGTTCGTCTGCGGAAAGAATCCTGGTGGGGATGATGCGGAATACGGCGGCAATGCCGCGGTACTGCATCATGATATTGCCGCGGAAGCGGGCCAGTCCCTTGACTTCATAGGCAAAATCCAGATCCTTGGTCTCCTCGAACTGCGCCTTCTGCTTATCGCTTAATATCTCGAACAGGATCGCTTTCAGCTCATCATGACCGAGCGGCTTGAAATTGAGGCGCACCATCTCGCCACGCTGACGGAAAATGGGCGGATTACCGGCCGAAAGGTGCAGGTCGGACGCTCCCTGCTCCTTCATCATGTTAAACAGTCCATCTATACGTGCCATTATATGTACACACTCCTCTTATGTGATACGTGCTTTTACGAAATTATTTTTAACCTACTAAAGGACAACTGATGAAATATATTCTTCCGGCGAAACTTCCCCTGCCATAAGAAGCCGCAGCCCCTCCTTCGCGAGTCCTTGGCAGCCGGAGGTGACAAGGTGCTTCTCCAGTGCGGCGACATCGTTTGACCGCTCAAAGATCCTCATGAACTCATCGTTAAATGGCAGTACGTCCACCAGAAATTTCCGTGAACTGAAGCCGCTATGACCACAGGCATCGCAGCCGGTTGTGCGGAAAAACTCTACCGGCAGCTCCGCCAGATTCATGGCGGCCAGCTCTCCAGATGAGGGTCTGTAGGACGTGCGGCATTCCGGGCAGAGCAGCTGAATACCATTGAACGAAACCAGGCCGTTGACAAAAACCGGTAGGAAGTAGTTTTGCTGCTGATATAGCAGCAGATGGCGCAGGGCGTTGAGGGTCCCGTGAATGTCCAGTCCTGCCAGAATCAGTTTGCCGCGCATGGCGGCCCGGCAGGTGGCACTGAAAGGCATAGCTCCGGTAGCATCCTCTATGACCACTATGTCCGGTGCATGGTCGAGAGCGCTCATTATGGTTGCAGCACGTTCTCCCTCGTCCCGCGGGAGAACCACCCGAGGGAAGTTGCCGGCGGTTTTCCCCGGTCCATCGCCCAGAATGATCACGTTTTTTCCTGCGGTGTCAATCTCGTTCAGCATAAGATCCATAAAGCGACCACGTTCGTGGAGGTTTCGCGAGGCAAAAAAGGTGATACCCTGCTGCATGCGTGACAACTGGATAAAAGCGGCTTCCTGCCCGGTGGGGAGGTGGAGCGCGGCAAGACTGTTCGGAACGCCGGCGGATACATGTGGCCGAATGGTGATAAACTCTCCTCCATAACCTGCCAGTAAGGCTACCTGAAAGATGACCGGATGTGAGCGGTAGTTAAATGTCAACAGCCCGTCTGAATCCGGTTTACCAACAGCCGTGCCGTCAATCCTTTTACGAATTTTACTGGTTACATCAGGATAATGGGTGCAGGCCAGCGAACCGACCGGGCGTGAAACGCCGCTTCGCCTGCCGCTGACGGTCACCGTTTCTCCAATCGGCTGCAGTGAGAGCGACGAGAGCCGGTTCTGCAGGATAAAGATCAGCAGGTAGTCGATCAGTTTACCGCCGCTGAGGTCGCCGTTGATCGCTTCCAAAGCCTTTTCGGAAAAGGCGCCGGAATCAAACCCCAGCATTTCCTGTCCGCTGCTGCCGTAGCAGGCCTCGATCATTTCACGGATTTCGCGGATCAAAGCCACCGAGATGTTGACCTGACAGCCGGACAGCTGCTCGACCTCAGCAATTGCAACACTGTTGAGCGGGTCGGAAATGGCGATATTCAGTTCATCTCCGGCCTTGATGAGCGGAATCAGATTGAACTTTCTCGCCGTCGCTGCCGGCACGAGCCGTATCGCCTCCGGGTCGATCATGTCGGCCTTGAGCCGGATGTAGGGGAGGTCCAGCTGATTCGAAAGCGCCCAGTCAATATCCTCCTGCGTAACGATCCCGAGAGTGATCAGCGCTTCACCGAAGCGCGCCCCGGTCCGCCCCTGCTCTTCCAGGGCTGCCGTGATATCATCATCGTTGATGATGTTGCAGGCGGATAGAATTGCGCCTATGGACCCTTTTTTTTGTTCTGACATAGCCGGCCTCCGTAATTGAATGTTTCAATCTGATGAAACTATTCGCTCCGATCACTCAGGTTCTCAAAACGGGTATGTTCGCCAAAAAAAGCGAGACTGACTGTGCCGATCGCACCGTTACGCTGCTTGCCGATGATCAGTTCGGCATTGCGGTCGTGTCCCTGTGTGCAGGAACCGTCGCGTTTGCGGCACTGCTCGCAGTAGACCGCCTCGCGGTAGACGAACATGATCACGTCGGCATCCTGCTCGATGGCGCCGGATTCACGCAGATCGCTCATCATCGGACGCTTGTCGCCGCGTTTTTCCAGTTCCCGGTTCAGCTGGGAAAGGGCTATGACCGGTACGCTCAGCTCTTTGGCCAGCGCCTTAAGTGACTGGGAAATCTCGGAGATCTCCTGCTGGCGTGATTCGATGCGGGTGCCGGCTTTCATCAACTGCAGATAGTCGACGATGATCAGCCCGATATCATGTTCACTCTTCAGGCGGCGTGCCTTGGAACGGAGCTCCAGAACGCTGATGGCCGGGGTGTCATCGATGAAAATTTTGGCATCATGGAGGATTCCGGCCGCCCTGGTGAGGCGCGGCCAGTCGCTGTCCTGGAAGTGGCCGGTGCGCATCCGCCCGAAGTCGACCCGGGCGATGGAGGCAAGAAAACGCATGACCAGGTCTTCCTTGCTCATCTCCAGCGAGAAGATAACCGACGCGGTCTTCTTCTTGCTCTCGGCGCTGGCGTGCTGGGCGATGTTGAGAGCCAGAGTGGTTTTGCCCATCGAAGGCCTGGCGGCTATTATGATCAGGTTGCTCGGCTGGAAGCCGGCGGTCATCTGATCAAGATCGGTATAGCCGGTGGGCACGCCGGTGATGTGCTCTTTGCGGTCATTCAGTGACTTGAGTGTCTTGAACGCCTCTTTGATGAGTGGCTGGATCGGTACATACTGCGGTCGCAGCTTGTTCTCGCCGATCTCGTATAGATCCTTCTGGGCCTTGTCAAGCAGCTCATTGACGTCTGTCTGGTCCTCGTAGCTGCGGGTGACTATTCCGGTGGCGACAGTGATCAGCTTGCGGTTGACCGACTTCTCTTTGACGATCTTGCAGTAATAGGTGACATTGGCTGCTGTCGGGACGTAATCGACCAGCATGAGTAGGTAGGCGGCACCGCCGACCTCATCCAGCTCTCCCTTTTTACGCAGTATTTCGGTCAGTGTTACCAGGTCGCATGGTTCACGTCTGTCCGACAGCTGCATCATCGCCAAAAATATTTTGCGATGCGCCTCGCGGTAGAAATCTTCCGGAACGATGCTTTCCAGCACACGGTTGATGGCGTCGTTGTCGATCAGAATGCCGCCCAGGATGGACATCTCGGCGTCAAGGTTCTGGGGGGGGAGTTTTGGGTCGGTCATGCGAATATTTCCTTGGTGTTCTGATTGTAGTTTTACGTTGTTGCAATCTTCTCGCGGCGCAGGAGATCCCCCTCTTCGACCGCAAACGGTACGGTCAGAAGAATCCGCTGGTTCGGATTGGCGGCTTCAGCCGGGACCGGCGCCCCGCGCTCGGGAAGAAGCAAAAATTGCTGCAGAGTCAGGGAGTTGCTCCGCATCCCCGGGCCGATGAATTCGATCACATCCCCCCCCTTTATCCTGTTGCGCACGCTTATGAGAAGTACCCCGTCGTCCCGGACCTCGTCGACCACTCCGACAAAATCGTGACTGCGGATGTAGGCCGACTCGTACTCCTGCCCGACGTTGTGCGGCTGTCCGAACAGGAATCCGGTCGTGTAGCCGCGATGGCTCAGTTTGGCCAGTTCGTCAAGCCATTCGGGACGGCAGCGCCATCCGGCGGGGTTTGCAAGATATTCGTCAAGGGCCTGACGATAGACCCGCAACACCGAGGCGACGTAGTTGATCCCCTTCATGCGTCCCTCGATCTTGAGGGCATGCACCCCGCTGGTGACAAGAGCCGGAAGGTGCTCCAGCAGACAGAGATCGCGGGAGTTGAAGATGAAGGTGCCGTTTTCGTCCTCCACGACCGGGAAATATTCGCCCGGTCGTGATTCCTCCACCAGATGGTAGCTCCAGCGGCAGGGGTGGGTGCACTCGCCCTGGTTGGCGTCGCGTCCGGTCAGCATGCTGGATATCAGGCAGCGGCCGGAATAGGAGATGCACAGCGCCCCGTGTACGAAGGCCTCAAATTCCATTCCCGGAACTTTTGTTACCGTTTCGCCGATATTGTCGAGGCTCATCTCACGGGCCATATTGATCCGGCGGACCCCCTGCTGCTGCCAGAACCGGGCAGAGCGCCAGTTGATGGTGTTGGCCTGGGTGGAGAGGTGCAGTTCGCGCTCCGGCGATATCTGCCGCACCGCATCAATGACTCCGGGGTCGGCGACAATATAGGCGTCGAAGGGGAGCGGGGCAATCTTTGCCAGATACTCCTCCAGTCCCGGGAGTGATTCATTGCGCGGATAGCTGTTGATCGTAAGATAGGCTTTTACATTTCTGGCGTGGCAAAAATCGAGTGCCGCCTTCATATCATCCACGGAAAAGTTGTCGGCCATATTACGGAGTCCGAAGGCCTGGCCGCCAAGGTACACGGCATCGGCGCCATAGTGCACTGCAATCCTGAGTTTTTCCATATTACCGGCCGGAGCCAGCAATTCGGGTCTATGCATGGGGAGTTCCAATAAAAAGTGTTGGGCGGTGCGCTTTATTCGCGGGGTTCTGATGCTAGCATAATCGGACTGCCAATAAAACTGAAAAGGCACCTTTAACTTGACAAAGACAACTATATCGCTTTAATTATGAAAAAGTACGTTAAATGGGGGGATTATGCCGTCTGTCAGCCGCTTGTTACCATATATGTTTGTATGTATTTCCCTTTCAGGGTGCGCCGCCAACGATCTGATGGTAAAGCGTCAGGCCGAATCCGAAGCAAAAATCGAATTTCTGATCCAGTCTTCAAAAAAAGCCGAGCAGCGTCACAATGAACTTGCCGGTTTGCTGCAGGTTCAGGAAGAGCACATTCAGTCGGCAGTCAATGAAATAAAACTACTGAAAGAGAAATATAATGGGCTGCAAACCTCCGACGATGAACTCAAGGCCACGGTCGCAAGCCTTGTGCAGCTGGCGCGAACACCCAAAGTTGAAATTGTCAATAAACCGTCGCAGGTCAAAGAAACCAGTGAATCCGGCCCCCCGGCCGAATATATCAAGTCATTCGGCCTGTACAGCACCAACAACTTTTCGGCTGCAATTGTATCGTTCGAGTCATTTCTCAGGAACAATCCTCAGAGCGACTACGCTGCCAATGCCGTGTACTGGATAGGTGAATGCCACTACACTCTTTCAGACCTCCCGAAGGCAAAAGAGGCTTTTTTAAAGGTGTCGGAGAACTATCCGAAAAGTGCCAAGGTCCCGGATGCGCTTCTGAAGCTAGGTTATACGCTTTCTGCCATGAAAGAGAAGGAAAAGGCAACGGTGATTTTCGAAAGAATCATCAAATCATTTCCAAGCAGCACTGCCGCAATAAAGGCCCGTGAACGCCTGAACACACATTGAATCGGGGCTGTCCTAAATCAAATCAAAGGCGAATGAGGTGCTACATATGAAAATCAGGTTGCTGCTGCTATTGGCTCTTCTGGTCATGCCGTCTATCGTTTCTGCCGCCGGTCATGACGAGCCTGCCATATATGTCATCAAGCAGGGTGATACCCTCTGGGGGCTCTCCGATCGTTTTATCAAGGATCCGGAATACTGGCCGAACATGTGGTCCAAAAACGGCCAAGTGACAAATCCGCATTTTATCTACCCCGGTCAGAAGCTGCGCATTTTCCCCGATCGGATCGAGTTTGTTCCCCAAGAGCCGGTTGCTCAGAACGCTCCTGCCGCGGCAGCTGAACCGCTTCAGGAGGTTGCCGCCGAGAAGACCTACACACTCTACGGCACTGAAGGGTTTCTGGCGGAGAAAGGTTTCAAACCCTACGGTCTGGTGGTCGGGGGGCATCACAATCGGAAGGTGGCTGGTGTTGACGATATAGTCTACACCGATATAGGTTCCGAACAGAATGCCGGCAGCGGTGATAAATTTTCCATATTTCTCAAAGATATAGCGGTCAAGCACCCTGTGGATAGCGAGGAGATGGGCTACAAGATGATTCCGCTCGGTACTCTGCAGCTGACCGATGTTGAGCGCAAGGCATCCCGGGCCATTATTACAAAATCATACAGGGAAATCGGCCCCGGGGCCTACCTGCTCCCCTACAGGGAGAGTCACCGTCGCGAGATCGCGCTGAAAAGCTGCCGTAACGATCTCAAAGGGTACATAATTGACAGTTTCAGCGGTGTCAACATCATTGCCGCCGGAGACATAGTCTATATCGATCTTGGATCCAGTCAGGGAGCCGAGGTCGGCAACATGCTTTACATCAGCCGGGATGTGACAATCGACCAGAAGTATGTGGAAGGGCGCATCGATAAGCTGCCACAGGAACTGCTGGGCGCATTGGTGATCCTTGAAACCGGTAAAAAAACATCAACCGCGCTGGTAGTCAAAAGCATTGATACAATTTACAAAGGTGACCGGCTCGTCAGCCAGACCAAATAACAGCATCTGTTTTAAAGACCGGCTCAGGGCCGGTCTTTTTTTGTTGTTCCCGGGCAGGAAAATGGAAAATTTTTACTGGATAGGTCTTAAAGCGGTTCCCGGTATCGGTAACGTTGCCTTCCGGCGTCTTCTGGAGCGTTTTGATACTCCTGAAGCTGCGTTGAAGGCATCTCCGGCGTCACTTGCCGGCATCAGGGGCGTGACCCCTTCAATGGTTGAGGGGCTCAAGAACGGCGAGTGGCGCCGCTTCGCCGAGGAGGAGTGCCGTCGGCTCGAGACGAGCGCTGCGCGCCTGGTGACCTACCTCTCGCCTGACTACCCCAAGTCACTCTTCGAGATTCCCGATCCTCCCCCGTTTCTGTATATCAAAGGGAAGCTGCGCTCCGGTGAACTTTCAATCGCCATTGTCGGCTCACGCCGGGCAACCTCCTACGGGTTGATGACAACCGGGAAGCTGGCCGGGTCTCTCGCCGTCCATGGGGTCTGTGTAGTATCGGGGATGGCGCGCGGTGTCGATACGGCGGCTCACCGGGGAGCGCTGCATGCTGGAGGAAGGAGCATTGGTGTGCTGGGGTGCGGTGTTGACAAGGTATATCCTCCCGAAAACCGTCCGCTCTTTGAGGAAATGGCGGAAAAAGGGTGCCTGGTGTCTGAATTCCCGCTCGGGACCCTGCCGCTGGCCGAAAACTTTCCCCGCCGCAACCGGATCATCAGCGGGCTTTCCAGCGGCGTGCTGGTCGTTGAGGCCGCTGAGAAGAGCGGCTCACTGATCACCGCCCAGTATGCGCTGGAGCACGGGCGGGACGTTTATGCCGTGCCGGGGAATATCTCTTTCGCCACCAGCCGTGGCTGCAATCGCCTGATCAAGCAGGGGGCAAAGCTGGTGGACTGTGTCGAGGATATCCTGGAGGAACTGCCCGGTGGCGCCCTTGCGTCTGCCGATGCACCGTTGTTTCAGCCGTCGCCCCGTATCTTTGCCCTGACGCCGAAAGAGGCATGCATTTACGAGCTCCTTGCCCGCTCGCCGCTGCACATCG
Source organism: Desulfuromonadaceae bacterium (assembly GCA_028686055.1). GTDB lineage: Bacteria > Desulfobacterota > Desulfuromonadia > Geobacterales > Pseudopelobacteraceae > JACRCG01. The sequence continues at coordinate 17,807 of JAQUCU010000009.1, read as the reverse complement.
ATGACATCATATCCCAAACTGAATTGACAGCCGGGGAGGTTTCCTCTATGTTACTGCACCTTGAACTCAAGGGGGCGGTTACACCTCTGCCCGGTACACACTACGCCGTTACTGGATAAGGACTACTTTACCTATGTCGAAAAACCTTGTCATCGTTGAATCCCCCGCCAAGGGGAAAACCATAGAAAAATTTCTGGGCCCCGATTTTAAGGTCCTGGCTTCATTCGGGCATGTGCGGGCCCTCCCGAGCAAGCAGGGATCGGTGGATATCGAGAAGGGGTTTGAGCCGAAGTACCACGTGCTGCCGGAAAGCAAAAAGCATCTCGATGCAATAAAAGAAGCGCTCAAGGGGGCGGATCGACTGCTGCTTGCAACTGACCCCGACCGTGAAGGGGAAGCCATCTCCTGGCATCTGCTGGCGGCACTCGGGCTGGATAAAAAGAGCCCCGGCATCAAGATCCAGCGCGTCGAGTTTCACGAGATCACCAAAGAGGCTATTCTGCATGCCGTCCAGAATCCCCGCGATATCGCCCTCGATCTGGTGAACGCCCAGCAGGCCCGCTCGATTCTGGACTATCTGGTCGGCTTCAACCTGTCGCCATTTCTCTGGAAAAAGATCCGCTACGGACTTTCCGCCGGGCGTGTCCAGTCGGTGGCGCTGAGGCTGGTCTGTGAACGTGAGAAAGAAATCCTCGCCTTCAATGAACAGGAATACTGGACGGTTGCCGCCCGCCTGGGGATTGCCGCGGGGCAGGAATTTAAAGCCGGTCTGGTGGATGTGGGTGGCAAAAAACTCGGCAAGTTCGATATCCCCGGTGAGGATGTTGCGGCCGCTCTGAAAGCCGCACTGCAGTCAGGCAGCTATCAAGTGGCCAAAATCACCAAAACCGAGAAAAAACGCAACCCGTCACCACCGTTCACGACCTCTACCCTCCAGCAGGAGGCTTCGCGCAAGCTCGGCTTCTCCGCCAAAAAGACCATGTCCACAGCGCAGAAACTCTATGAAGGGATTGACATCGGCGCCGAAGGGACGGTCGGTCTGATCACCTACATGCGTACCGACAGCGTCAATCTTTCAACGCTGGCACTGGCAGATGCCCATGACGTCATCTCCACCATGTACGGCAAGGAATACGCACTGGCCAAGCCGCGGATCTTCAAGACCAAATCCAAAAATGCCCAGGAAGCCCATGAGGCGGTCCGGCCGACCTATATTGCCAAGACCCCGATCGAAATGAAGAAGTTTTTGACGCCTGACCTGTACAGGCTGTATGAGCTGATCTGGAAGCGGACCGTCGCCTGCCAGATGGCTGAAGCGCTGCTGGATCAGACATCGGTTGATATCGTCGCAGAGCTGTCTGCGCCGCCAGCCTCCGGGCCATTTGCCGGAGCAGACAGGGCCGGGCTGCGTGCCGCCGGCACTGTTATCCGTTTTCCCGGTTTCATGAAGCTGTACATTGAAGGGCTGGATGATCAGGATGAAGAAAAAGAGGGGTTGCTGCCGGCCATGGATGAAGGGGCTGCGCTCAAGTTGAATGAAGTTCTCCCCGAGCAGCATTTCACCCAGCCGCCGCCACGTTATACCGAGGCGACCCTGGTCAAGACGCTGGAGGAGTACGGCATCGGCCGCCCGTCAACCTTTGCCTCGATTATGAACACCCTGGTGGAGAGGAAGTATACCCGCCTCGACAAAAAGCGCTTCTTCCCGGAAGATGTCGGCATGGTGGTCAGCGACCTGCTGACGGCCCATTTCCAGAAGTATGTCGACTATAATTTCACCGCCGGGCTTGAAGAGGAACTTGATCAGGTCTCGCGTGGTGAAAAAGAGTGGAAGCCGCTGCTGAAGGAATTCTGGGAGCCGTTTATTGCCCTGCTGAAACAGAAGGAGGGTGAAGTTAATAAGGCCGACCTGACGACTGAAGCGACCGATGAGCTCTGCCCTGAATGCGGCAAGCCACTGGTCGTAAAGCTTGGCAAGCGCGGCAAATTCATCGCCTGTTCCGGTTTTCAGGAAGGGTGCAAATATACTCGCAACGTCGATCAGGATGGTGAAATAGTAGAACCGGTAGTTTCGGAAGAAAAATGCGAAAAGTGCGGACTGCCGATGCTGATCAAGGATGGCCGCTTTGGCAAATACCTCGCCTGCTCCGGCTATCCGGCGTGCAAAAATATCCAGCCGCTGGTCAAGCCGGTAAGCACCGGTGTGGTCTGTCCCGAGTGCAAGGAGGGTGAGCTGACGGAGAAGAAATCGCGCTTCGGCAAGCTGTTCTACTCCTGCAACCGCTACCCCCAGTGCAAATTCGCCCTGTGGGACCTCCCGGTGGAAAGCCCCTGCCCGAAATGCGGCTTCCCGCTGCTGGTTAAAAAGATCTATAAGCGTAAGGGTGAATTTTTGAAGTGTCCCAAAGAGGGTTGTGATTACACCAGCGCGTGAGTAAATTATCCGTATTATCAGGGGCACGGCTTCAACGGGATTTTATCGTACTACCTGCGGTACGAGTGTTCCCGGCGAATCTGTGCCTCACTTTTTTATAAGGAACAAATCGATGTCTGAAAATATCATTACCATCATCGGCGGCGGCCTTGCCGGCTGCGAAGCCGCCTGGCAGGCGGCTCAGCGCGGGATCACCGTTATCCTCCATGAAATGAAACCGCAGCGATTCTCCCCTGCCCACCAGCTTCCCGGGCTGGCGGAGCTTGTCTGCTCCAATTCCCTGCGCGGCATCTCGCTTGATAACGCTGTGGGGTTGCTCAAAGAGGAACTGCGCCGCTGCGGTTCCCTGACGATGGAGGCCGCCGAGGCAACCTGCGTGCCTGCCGGAGGCGCGCTGGCGGTCGATCGTCAGCTCTTCTCCGACTACGTTACCAACAAAATATCCTCCCATCCGCTGATCCGGATCGAGCGGACTGAAGCTACTGCAATTCCGGCGGAGGGGATCGTTGTCATCGCTTCCGGCCCGCTCACCAGCGACGCCCTGGCTGCGTCACTGGCGAATCTGACCGGTGACCGGCTCTACTTCTATGATGCCATTGCGCCGATTGTCACGGCCGACTCGCTCGATATGACCAGGGTGTTTGCCGCATCGCGTTACGGCAAGGGGGACAGCGATGACTATCTCAACTGTCCGCTCAATGAGGAGGAGTATCTCCGCTTCATCGACGAACTGAACCGCGGCGAAAAGGTCCCGGCACGTGATTTCGAGAAGATAGTCCATTTCGAAGGGTGCATGCCGGTCGAAGAGCTTGCCTCACGCGGCGTCGAAACGTTGCGCTTCGGACCGATGAAGCCGGTGGGGCTTATCAATCCGGATACCGGGCATGAGGCACACGCCGTCATCCAGCTGCGCGCCGAAAACCGGGAGAAAACCATGTATAACCTGGTCGGTTTTCAGACCAAGCTGACCTATGGCGAACAGCGCCGCATTTTCCGGCTGATTCCGGGGCTTGAGAATGCCGAGTTCGTCCGTCTCGGCTCGATGCATCGCAATACGTTTATCAACTCACCGGCACTGCTGGATTCAACCCAGCAGCTGAAGAGCGACCCGCGCATTTTCTTCGCCGGGCAGATAACCGGCGTTGAGGGGTATGTGGAGTCGGCAGCCAGCGGTTTTCTTGCCGGCATTGCCGCCGCTCGTGCCGTGCAGGGGCAGCCGATCCCACTGCCTTCACCGGAGACTGCCCTGGGTGCACTGATGCATCATATAACCAATGCCGATGTGAAGCATTTTCAGCCGATGAATGTGAACTACGGGCTCTTCCCGGAACTGCCGGGGAGGGTCAAGAAGAAGGAACGGAGACAGAAGCTTGCAGAGCGGGCATTGGCCGCGCTGCAAGAATGGGAATCTTCAATCCGCCACAGAGTCAGAGAGTGCACAGAGAAAAACTGAAAAGGCCGGCGGCACACAATTTATTGAATAAAGTGCTTTCTGTTTTTTTCTGTTTTGTTTATGCTTAACAGTGTAATTATATTGTTTCAGTGTCCTCTGTGACTCTGTTGTGAAAAGGGATTTTCAATATGGAGCAGAATACGACTGATCCACTCAAGCGGGTTGAAGATCAGCTTAAAAAATGTGTCAAGTGCGGTGCCTGCCGTACCAACTGCCCGGCTTTTGCCACGTTTCAGCGCGAACCGGTGGTGGCCCGCGGCAAGGTGGCGCTGTCACAGCATATCCTGTCAGATGATATCGAACTGGATGACCAGACCTACCTGGCCATGTCCAAATGTCTCCTCTGCGGCAGCTGCGTTGAGAAATGTCCCAACGATGTCCCTACCGATGAGATTGTTATCGCCGCTCGCGAATCACTGGCACAAAAACGTGGCCTGACAACTTTTCATGCTGCGGTCGGCCAGGTGATCAAGAATAGAACCCGCATGAAGATGGGGGCAAAGATGGCTTCGTTTCTGGGACCGCTCTTTTTCAAGAAGGTACCGGAAACATCCGGTCTCCGCCTGCGTTTTCCGGTGCCGTTCGTCGGCAATAAACGTTTTATCCCTGAAATTGCCAAAAACAGTTTTATCGACCAGCATCCGGAAGTCATTCCGGGGGAACCGGGCAAGCCGCGTATCGCTTTTTTTGTCGGTTGTATGACCAATTTTGTCTATACCGATGTTGGTGAGGCCGCTCTGGCGCTGTTCCGGCACCTCGGCTGTACGATTATTATCCCGAAAGGGCAACAGTGCTGCGGACTGCCGGGAATGTCGGGTGGTGATCTTGAAACGGTGCGCGACCTGGCCGAAAGAAACCTGGTTGAATTCGAGAAATACGAAGTGGATTATGTCATGAGCGCATGCGCGACATGCGGCGGAGCGCTGCATCGTCTCTATCCGCTGGTGGTCGGGAAGCGCAATCCGGAGCTGCGCGAACGTCTGGAGGCCTTGGCCAAAAAAACCGTAGATGCATCACAGCTGCTGCGGGAGCTGGAGCTTGACCCTTCAGAAACCGGTGGTGGTGAAGAACTTCGCGTTACCTATCATGACCCGTGCCATCTCCGTACCCGCGGCGTCGTAAAACAGCCGCGTGAACTGCTGAAAGGTACTCCGGGAGTTGAGCTGGTTGAAATGGAAGGGGCTGATAAATGTTGCGGTCTGGGAGGTACATTCAATGTCTACCACTATGACTCGTCGATGGATATCAATAACGGCAAGAGTGAAGCGATCATTGCTACCGGGGCACAGGCCGTTGCAACGGGCTGTCCCGGCTGCATGATGCAGCTCTCAGACGGCCTCAAACAACACGGCTCCGCTATTGAGGTAGTGCATACGTTGCAGCTGCTGGCGCGCAGACTCAAACAGTGAGCTATTATTTTAACTATAATAAATTTGTTTTCAATCAGGCTGTTGCTGTTTAGTCTGCGTCGAAGGAATTTTATTGACATTGTAAAACAAATTGTATACAAACCCGCAAGGAAACTGGGTTTTACTTTTATGGTCAGGGGTTTGGATGCGAGAATTCAACATTGGGGCTAAAATAAAGAAGCTCCGCCTTTCAAAAAAACTGACTCTCCAGGCAGTTGCCAGAGAGACGGGGTTTTCTCCCGCACTGATTTCCCAGATAGAGAATAATAATGTATCTCCGCCGATTGCCACTCTTTCCAGAATCGCAAAATTTTTTGATGTAAAAATCGGCATGTTCTTCACTGAAGACGAAGAGGAGTGCCGCTTTGAAGTCGTCCGCGCTCACGAGCGTAAGGCGATCCCGCGTGTTATCTCCAAGGCAGGTACCAGTCAGGGCTATTCCTACGAATCTCTTTCATTCCACAAGCAGAACAAGAAGATGGAGCCTTTCCTCCTCACTATTACCGAAAAAGCGCTTGAAGAGAACACCTACAGCCATGAAGGTGAAGAGTTCCTCTTTGTCATGAAGGGAACTGCAGAACTCGTCCTTGACGAAAACCGGATAATTCTTGAAGAGGGGGACTGTGTTTATTTTGATTCGTCATTAAAACACCGTCTGCTTTCAAAAGATGGTTCTGAAGTCAAGGTTTTGGCTGTCGTTACACGATAGTCTTGAAACCCGGAGATCATTTTGTGTTTTTGCACTGAAATGGTCTCATGAGTGTACTTGATACTGTTTGTCAGGGCGAGACACAGCTTATGAATACGAGGACGTTGATATATATTAAACCGGAAGGATGGCGAAGATGTCAAAAAAAGTAATTAAACCATCGCTGAAAAACCCGTTTGAACCGAAAGAAATTGTTGATTTTACGATTCCCGGTGAAATACCGGGGAAAAAGGGTGGCTATGAAGAGGCGATGCAGGCAGGGTACGACCTGATCCAGCGCCCTATCAAGTCGGTCAGCATTGCCCAGATTGAAAAACAGCATTTTAAAAAGCGAATGACCGTGTGGGAGCGAATTCGTGTGCTGACGGAAAATGAACCCAACATCCTTTTTCAAAACTGGGGCAAGAACCTGGACGGCGCCTCTCTGGTGACCGGTATCCTCAATATCAACGGCCGCGACGTGGCGGTCTATGGCCACGACTTCCCGGTTCGGGCCGGATCGATTGATGCCACCAACGGCCGCAAGCTGGCCCTTCTGTTCCAGATGGCGGGTGAGAAGGGTATCCCGCTGATCGGCATGAACGACTCCGCCGGCGCATTTGTACCTGCCGGTGTTGGTGGCCTGGACGGCTATGCAGAGGCATTTACCGCCCTGCGCAAGATCAGTGGCGTTGTCCCCTCCATCATGTGCATGTTCGGGTTCAATGCCGGCGGCGGCAGCTATCTGCCTCGCCAGGGGAGCTTTCTGATCCAGCCGCAGGATACCTTCTTCGGTCTGACCGGGCCGGGGGTGGTCAAGTCGGTCCTGGGTGAGGACGTGACCCCTGAAGATCTGGGCGGGCCCAATGTCCACGGACAGTCAGGTGTCGCTGACCTTACGGTCGGTGACGAAGTTGATGCTCTGCGTACCGCTCTGCAGCTGCTCACCTATCTCCCCGACAACAACAGCGTCATGGCCCGTTTCCAGGAAACCAGCGACCCTCTGGATCGTAAGACCTGGGAGATCAACACGCTGCTGAAAAAAGCCTTCAACTCGCCGACCGGCTTTAACACCCCTTTCGATGTATCGATCATGATCCAGCAGATATGTGACCATGGCGACTACTTTGAACTCCAGCGGGACCGGGCTCGCGAGGCGGTAACCGCACTCGGCCGTCTGGGGGGCAGTGTTGTTGGTTTTGTCGCCAACAACAGTGCCGTAGCCTCAGGCCAGATTACCGTTGATTCCGCCTATAAAATTGCCCGTTTCAACCGTTTCTGCAATATCTACAACATCCCGATGATCTTCATGGAAGATACCACCGGATTTCTGCCGGGGCGCGAGCAGGAAGGACGCGGTATCGTCCAGGCCGGTCGGGCAATGCTGGATTCCATCGTCGACATACGAACCCCGCGCATTCTGTTGATCATCCGCAATGCTTACGGCGGGGCTTATGCATCGTACAACAACTATCCGACAGGTGCCGATCTGGTGCTGGCACTTCCGACAACCCGTCTGGCCGTCATGGGCCCCGCCGGCAAAGAGTTTGTCTACAAGGACGAGATTCGCAAGATGCGTGCTGCCGTTAACGAGCGCATAAAGCAGGGTGTGCAGGAGCGCGTCGCTGCTGGTATGGCGGCCGGTGAGGCCAGGAAGGACGCCGAAAAAGATGCCGCCGACTGGCTGAAGATTGAGGATGCAGCCCTGAACCTCCGCTATGAAAAAGAACTGATGAATCCGAAAGAAGGGCTGGCCCTGGGATCTATCTCCTCACTTGTAATGCCTACAGACCTGCGTAAGGTGCTTGGGGAAAACATGAACTTTTTCCTGCGCCACTATAAGCCGTGTCCGATGCAGAGTGTCCAGCGTGAGTTTCATTAATTTTATTTATTTCAGATTGGAGATAGAGAGACCATGTCACAGCCAGACAACTACAAGCATAACCCCCTGATCCACCGGAACCGCAATTTGAGTCTGTCTTCCTCCGAGTGGGTGCGTTCCTTTTCCTGCGAGGATCTCAAGCCGCTGATAGTATGCCGTGGCCCGATCCGCAAGGAGGCGATGGATGTTTATGAAGAAATGGGGATTTCCCATTACGGTATCCTGCTTTCCGAAAAGGACTCGATCGTATATCCCAATGCTCTGGCGCCTGAACTGCGTCACCTGACCGATTCCCGCCGGGTCCACAGGGTGCCGGATTACTCGGGTGCCAGCAAGGAAGAGCGTGTTGAACGAATCAACCAGATCATCGAAATGGCCAATGATAACGGCTACGATTCAATCTTTGCCGGTTACGGTTTCATGGCCGAGGATGAGGAGTTCGTCTCTGCGATTGAAAAGGCCGGGCTCAAATTTATCGGCCCCTGTGCCGTTACCCAGGCGCGGGCCGGCAAGAAGGATGAAGCAAAACGAACCGCGCTGCAGGTGAATGTCAGCGTCACTCCAGGTGTTGACAATGTTACCGCCCGGGCACTGGTAAATAAATTCCCGACCCGCGATAAACTGCTCAAGCTGGTCGAGGCCGAGGGACTGGAGTGTGACAGGAAAATTCTGGCCGACAGCAAGATAGCAGTTGAAGTGCTGGCCGACCACATCCTGATGGCGTCATACAATAAAGGGATCGACCTGTTAACGATCGAGGAACTGAGTGCCCAGGTCCAGGCCGAGGTTACCGAGCTGTTCAAGAAGTACCCGCAGAGCCGCTTCCGTATCAAGGCTATCGGCGGTGGCGGCGGCAAGGGACAGCGTATCCTCGGCGCCTCGCTGCTGGCACTGAAAAAAGCCGATGACAAGGCGATCGCCAAGGCTGCGGCCGAGGCCCCGGCCATGTTGCGTGAGGTACTGAACGAGGTCAAGGCGAACGGTATCGGCGACAACAAAAACGTACTGATCGAGCTGAACATCGAGCAGACCCGTCACAACGAGATCCAGCTGCTTGGCAACGGTCAATGGTGCATCTCTCTGGGCGGCCGCGACTGCTCCCTGCAGATGCATGAGCAGAAGCTCCTGGAAGTTTCCGTGACCCAGGAAGGGCTGATGGCTGCGATTAAAAAGGCCAGGGCTGCCGGACGGAAGGAGGAGGTCAAGGCCCTCGAGTCCGACCTGAAGGTTCTCGCAAGGATGGAAGAGGAATCGGCTCGCTTCGGCCAGGCCGTCGGACTTGATTCCGCGTCGACTTTCGAGTGCATTGTTGATCGCGACCGCCACTTCTTCATGGAAGTGAACACACGCATCCAGGTTGAGCACCGCGTGACAGAGCTCTGCTACAGTCTCAAGTTCACCAACCCCAACGACAGTAGTGATTTCTTTGTTGTCGAATCACTGGTTGAGGCGATGGCTCTTCTGGCACAGCATAAGGAACGTCTGCCGAAACCGGAGCGGATGGTCCGGTTCAACTCCTCGGTAGAGGCCCGCCTGAATGCTACCGATGCATCACTTTCACCACACGCCGGCGGTATGATCCGCTACTGGTCGAAACCGATTGATGGCGAAATCCGCGATGATCAGGGGATCAGCATGACTAATCCCGACACCGGTAACTTTATGAAATACAAGGTGGCCGGCGCTTACGATTCCAATATCGCCCTGCTGCTTACCAAAGGGAATGATCGCCTCTCCAGTTACGAGCGCCTCTCTGAAGTGCTCTGCAGCACTACGCTGCGCGGCAGTTCACTTGCCACAAATCTCGAATTTCACTATGGCCTTGTGAACTGGTTTCTGGGCAGGAATGTCATGGCTAAACCGACAACCCGCTTCGTGGTCCCATACCTGGCACTGGTCGGTACCCTGAAGGAGGAGGCCAGCCATCTGGATGTGGTGTATGCGTTCTTCCAGATGAAGAAGCACTATGCCAAGCGAGTATCAGAGCAGTTCGCGGATCAGCCGGACGTCTGCGCTAAAGAGCTGAAAAACATGTCGGCCCTGCTGGACCGCAAGGGGACACTTATCACGCGCCCCATGGAGCGCCTGCTTGCTGATCCGCACCTGCTCTCCGGCTGGCTGAGCATCAATACGAAGAACTTCAGGATCGATAACGGTAACGTTGTCTGGTTGAGGAATCCGCTCGGGGTTCTCAAGGAAACCTACGAATATCTGCATATGAATTACCGCCCCCACAAACCGGCAGCCGAAATCATCTGGGGGCATGACAACGAGTTGCTTCAGCAGTCACTGCACTTCTTCCGGACCATCCGGGAAAAACTGGGGCTGGAGCGCGACGAATATTTCAAGCTCAATGAACTGCTCAAAAATGATAAGCCGCAGGGCGGCTTTGATGAAGAAACATGGGAACAGATCCGTTCCGCCCACTATGGCTATGAGGCCGGCCTCGAACTGCTGGGGATGCTCTTCCTGGTCGGTGACAAGACCAGATTCTGGGATATGAAGGTCCTGGATGATCTGGAAGTGGTAATACCGGACTATCTGACCGATCCGGACCTGCAGGTTCGGATGAAAAAAATTCTGGTGCCGCCGCCGGCTACCAAGGCGGACGAGATTGTCGCGGTGTGCGGCGGAATGTACTACGGGCAGGAAGCACCCGGCCTGCCGACTTTCGTGAAAGAGGGGATGCATTTCGAGAAGGGTCAGCCGCTCTACATCATCGAAGTTATGAAGATGTTCAACACGATCCGGGCACCGTTCTCCGGCACAATCGATAAGATCATCATGGAAGGTGCCGATGGCTGCATCGTTCAGAAGGGGCAACCGCTCTTCAAGATCACCCCTGATGAAAAATTTGTTGAAGTTGACTTGAAGGCGATTGAAAAAGAAAAGCGTGAGCGTACGACGGAATACCTGAATGCCGTCCTTTAGCAATTATCGATAACGCGGAGACATAGAAACGCTGAGAAAGGCTGACGGCAAGAGGTTGGAAAAAAAATTCCCGAACTTCTTGCCTTTGGCTTTTCTAAAACTGTTTTTTCGGCTTTTTTGATGTCTCCGTGTCCCCGTGTTCAATTCAGATGAATGGAGAAAATAGCTATGAGTATTAATGACAGCAAGCAGAAGTGGAATGAAAAAGCAGCCAAAGCGATTGCCAGGTCGCCGGAGCGGATGGAAAAGTTTCTGACGACCTCCAACATCGAGATGGAGCGCTGCTTCACCCCAGGATTCGACTACCCCGGCTACGAAGAACAGCTCGGCTTTCCCGGCGATTACCCCTACACCCGCGGTGTACAGCCTACCATGTATCGCGGCCGCCTCTGGACCATGCGCCAGTACGCCGGATTCGGCACCGCCAAAGAATCCAACGAACGCTACAAATACCTGCTCTCTGCCGGCCAGACCGGGCTCTCCATCGCCTTTGACCTGCCGACCCAGATGGGGTACGACTCCGACGCCGGCATGAGCCTCGGTGAAGTCGGCAAAGTCGGCGTTGCGATAGACTCGCTGGCCGATATGGAGATTCTCTTCGACGGCATCCCGCTCGACAAGGTTTCCACATCGATGACGATCAACTCAACCGCCGCGATCCTGCTCTGCATGTACATCGCCGTCGCCGAAAAACAGGGTGTTTCGGCCGACAAGATCTCCGGCACTATCCAGAACGATATCCTCAAGGAGTACATGGCCCGCGGTACCTACATCTATCCCCCCAAGGAATCCATGAGGATCATCACTGACATCTTCGCCTACTGCAAAGACAACGTCCCCAAATGGAACACTATCTCTATCTCCGGCTACCATATCCGCGAAGCAGGCTCCAGCGCCGTCCAGGAAGTTGCCTTTACCCTGGCCGACGGCATCGCCTATGTCGAAGCTGCCATCAAGGCCGGACTGGCCGTAGACGAATTCGCCCCGCGTCTCGCCTTCTTCTTCAACGCGCACAATAACCTCTTCGAAGAAGTCGCCAAATTCCGCGCCGCCCGCCGTATCTGGGGAAAAATAATGGTAGAGCGCTTCGGCGCCAAAGACCCCAAATCACAAATGCTTCGCTTCCACACCCAGACCGCCGGCTGCACTCTTACCGCACAGCAGCCTGACAACAACATCATGCGCGTCACGATCCAGGCGCTTGCCGCGGTACTGGGTGGCACCCAGTCACTGCACACAAACTCCCGCGACGAAGCACTGGCCCTGCCGACAGAAGACTCGGTCCGCATCGCTCTCCGCACCCAGCAGGTTATCGCGTACGAATCAGGAGCAGCTGACTCCATCGACCCGCTGGCCGGCTCGTTCCTGGTCGAATCTCTGACCGATCAGATCGAGCAGGCAGCGCTTGATTACATCGACAAGATCGACAAGCTGGGGGGAGCCGTGGAGGCCATTTCGCGCGGCTTCCAGCAGAAGGAGATCCAGGACTCTGCCTATGCATATCAGAAAGCGATCGAGAAGGAACAGCTGATCATCGTCGGGGTCAACAAATTTACGGTACAGGAACCGCCACCGACCGGCCTGCTGAGGGTAAAGGAAGAGGTGGAAATCTCCCAGAAAGCATCGCTGGCAGCCATGAAGGGTGGGCGCGATAATGCTGCGGTAGCGGCGGCACTGGCAGCGTTGGAAACAGCCGCCAAAGGGACGGACAACCTCATGCCGCACATCCTTGCTGCGGTCAGAACCTATGCGACTCTGGGTGAGATCGCCGATGTGTTCAGAGGGGTATTCGGGAAGCATACCGAGACGGTCGTGCTGTAGGCATGTACAGATCAGTAGGGATGCTGCATGCAGCATCCCTACTGATCACAAAATAATCCGGAAAGGTTTCGACGAAATGCTTACAAAAATCAACCATATCGGCATTGCCGTAACATCACTTGAGGATACCGTTCCATTCTACCGCGATAACCTCGGCATGGCTTTTACCGGGGTCGAAGAGGTTGCCGAACAGAAGGTGCGGGTCGCAATGCTGCAGGTAGGTGAATCGAAAATCGAACTTTTGGAACCGACCTCCGCAGACAGCCCGGTTGCCAAATTCATCGAAAAAAACGGTGCCGGTATCCATCATGTCGCCTACGAAGTCGGCAATATTGAAGATGCCATTTCCAGGCTGTTGGCCGCCGGCGCCCGCATGATCGACGAAAAGCCGCGCGCCGGAGCGCACGGGACACGCATAGCTTTTATTCACCCGAAGAGCAGCGGCGGGGTGCTGACGGAGCTGTGCCAGTGCGGGCGTTGAATACACCCGTAAACACCCGGTAACCCTCTAAATCATTTTTACAACCGCATCTCCCCTCACTCGAATTTCTTCGAATCTTATTCACTTCAGCCATACGGCGCGCGTATTTCTGCGTGTCGACCACTCGGTCAGGCCATTTCACCTGGACTTAATGCTGCTTCGGCTGTTACGGGGTGTAACATAATCGTTACCTACTCGTAGCTTGACTCATGTTTGATTTGCTGTAAATTGGGCGTGCTTTTCAGAACGCATGCCAGACCGTGATCCGTGGCAGAATGTGACAGGGATACTATATAACACACGAATGTTGTACCAGCATAACGGCGCAATTCAGCGCACGTCAAAACACAGGAGGTAATATGAAAAGAGTGGCAGTTTTGTTGGGATTGACCCTGATGGTGGCTCAGGCGGGCACCGCTTCGGCCAAGACCCTGGAGGAGGTTCTCAAGGAAAAAGGTGTGATTACCGAGGCGGATTACAAGGAAATCATTGCCGCGACACCGAAGTCGAAGCCGATGAACTACAAGCTTGGAAGCGGTTTCACCTTCACCTCGCCTGACGAAAAGTTTCAGCTCACCTTGGGCGGGCAGCTCCAGAGCCTCTACACCTATAAAGATAAGGGTGGCGACGGTCAGACCAACAATAGCGAATTCAAGCTGCGCCGGGCCAAAACCCTCTTCAGCGGCTACGCCTTCAGCAAGGACCTGACCTTCAAGTTCAACCAGAACTGGGCGCAGCTGAATACCTTCAACTCCGGCAACACCAATTCCAACACATCACAGGTAATGGAAGAAACCTACCTTAACTATCGGATCAGCGATCCCCTGCAGGTACGGTTAGGCCAGGACAAGGTGCAGTTCAGCCGTCAGTACATCACGTCTAGTTCACAGAACCAGTTCGTTGACAGCTCCTTCGTCACCTCCGCCTTTGCGCCGGGCTACGACACCGGTCTCGCGCTTAACGGCAGAGTTGCCGATGGACTCCTCACCTACGCGGCCCAACTGATGGGAGGCAAGGGGCAGAACGTTGCCCAGGGAACGAACAACAACGCCTACAACTTCCGCATCGCACTGAACCCACTCGGTGACATGAAGTACTCCGAGTCAGACGTTGACAACTCGGCAAAACCTCTGGTCTCAGCGGGCGCTTCGTACTACCACGACACCATCAGAAGAAATACGGACACCACCAAGGCCCCCACCGGTTTCGACAACCATAACCTCAATTTCGCCGGAAAAACCGGCTGGCTCGGTTCCAACGCCGGTCAATTCGGTGCCAAGGCCAACGTGAATGTCAATATGCTCGAAGGCGATATGGCATTCAAATACAGCGGATTTTCGCTGCAAGGTGAATACTTCTGGGCCGAGGGTACGGGTGATTCCGCAACAGCCGGTAAAAGCGCAACCGTCATCTCCAAAGGCTTCTATACCCAGGCGGGTTACTTCGTGATCCCGAAGACGGTTGAAGTTGCGGCACGCTACGGCTGGATGGACTACAATCAGGATATGACTGGTTCCCTGAAGAGCGAAGTCCAGGGAGCAGTGAGCTGGTACATAGCCGGACACAACCTGAAGATCCAGGCCGACGTGACCAAGTCCTACGCACAGAACAAGGTTGACAACAGGGTGCCGGGTGGAAGCGTTAACGACACCATTTTCCGCACCCAGGCACAGCTGCTCTTCTGATACAGTGTAGCGTCGGTCGGTTGCAGTGCTGCCGCAGAAGTCTACTGAAGAGAGCATGATCCACTTTTAACCAAGATGCGAAACAATCAGTTTCGCCAATAAGAAGGGCGGGGAGTTTGTAAACTCCCCGCCCGCTTGATTGGGAGGCTATTGCTCCTCCCGTTTAAACCTGCCGTTATGCTTTAGAAGAAATAGAAGGCGGCTACACGGAAAATGTTGGCAATGCCCTTTGCATCTGGTGTAGCTGTGGCTGTATAGGCGTAGTCTGTTTTCATGTTTTGATACTCAGCCATCACCCTGACAGCTGCATTCAGGTCATATGAAGCGTTGGCATAAAATTGTGTTGTTGATTTCTGGAAACCAGGATCAACTGCTGGAGTTCCGGCAGTATATGATCTGTATTCAGACTGGTTGATAGCGCCCCTTCTGCCATAACCGGCTGTGAGTCCCAGTTCCTGCGTCGGGTAGAAGATTAACTGAGCGGCCAGGCCGTACCCTTTAGCTGCGTTGGGGGTAGTATCATGAGTATCATATACCGTAGCTGCCGTTGCTGTGTTAAAGGCCATATTGGCCGCTTCATAAGCCTGCCCTTCAAAAGACATGGTCATGGCGCGGCTCTTGCCGTCCGATGACCTCAATACCGGTACAAAGGCGTAGAGGCCGTAACCGTATGAGTCAACGGTCTGGTTTGCTGCTGCTGCGTTAGTAGTGGCAGTGGTAACTTTTGAATTTCCATACAGACCGAAGAGACCGACGGTCAACGGTTTCATCGGGAGACCGAAGTAACCGGGGGCTGCGCCCAGCGCCTTGCTGCTGAACATGATCTGGCCGGCTGCATTGACGGCTGCACCGTAGTTGCTGGCAGCATTGTTGTTATTGCCATCCTGGTTCGGGTCCTGCAGGCCAGCCACAAAAGAGAGGGAGTTGTCGGAACTTAGATCGATCTTCTGGGTTACACGGACCTGCGGGACGCGCGGGTTGTTCGGGGCACCAGTGGTGGCGCCGGAGCGAAAATCAACCGTGGAGGCGACCATGGGTCCAAAGATATCCCAGTTTTGGCCGAAAAGCACCTGGGTGTTTTTCCAGTCCAAGACACCGTAGGCAAGGCGCATGCGCAACTGGGGACTCTCGGCGGCAGCGGCAGGATCACCGTAGAAGTCGGCTTCAATCAGGGAGCTGGTCTTGGCACCCATGAAATCCGGACCGGAGGCCTTGAACCAGAGGCGGGACTGGCGGGCGGTGAAAATGGATTGCTGCTGTTTTCCTGCTACGGAAGAATTCAGAGGAATTGCGCCATTTCCCGGTGTCAAACCGCCGCTGTTGCCAAAATTCTCCGAGTTGTACGCATAGTCAAGCTTTACAAAACCGCCGACGGAGAGGTTGAATTTGCTGGTGACCGGCTCTGCAAAAGCCACGAGCGGTGTAGAAAGTAACAAGGCTGCAATGACGGAACTGGATAGACTTTTTTTCATTGGCTGTCTCCTTTATGTAGTTAATAGCAGTAAAATTGTTGCATTTTCTTACAGCGTTCGTGCAAAATCCGGGTGGTATCATCTCCTCCTTTCTTGTGAGATTCAGGTAGTTGGGTGAAGCGTACGAATTACATCACTGCACTGCAATGATGTCGGTGAGGTATACCTGTACCCCCCCCCTGATGTTAGCTGTCGCTCCATTCGATCCAACAAATCCGTTTACCTCTACGGATCCGACAACAGTCCCCGGAGCGAAACCGAGTCCCTGCATCACTCTCCCTCCCCGGTAAACCTTCAACTGCTGCCCGATGTTAATACCGGCTTCGTGACCGGCATTTATATAAACTTTGTCACCTTCAACTGCCACGATCTTGGCGTACCAGGGAAGCAGAGCTATCGCATCCCGTGCTTTTTCGGCAAGAAGAGCGGTTGCTGCAGCAAGTGAAGCATTCTGGCCGGCGGGGTCTTTTGCATCATACGGGGGGATAATTGCTTCAACTCTACTTAATAATCCGGCTCCCATGCCGTCATATATATCAGCCGACAGGTAGCTTCCCGCGGAGAGTCCATCCTGAGCCGAGATAAAGAGCGATATGGCGGTGCCTGAATCCTGCCAGGCTTTTGCCGCTAGTGCAGCACGTTCGTCGCGTGACTGGAGATTCTTTGCTGTAACGTCCGGGGCGATAGCAAGTACGGGTGAACCTGGCAGAACACGGAGTTTGTCACTGAATGAGATGGCCAGCAGATCGTGCCCGGTGCCAAGAACCACTACACGGTTGCGCATAGCGGCGGATGATGACG
This sequence comes from Desulfuromonadaceae bacterium, assembly GCA_028686055.1. GTDB lineage: Bacteria > Desulfobacterota > Desulfuromonadia > Geobacterales > Pseudopelobacteraceae > JACRCG01. The sequence goes on along the minus strand of JAQUCU010000009.1, from coordinate 750 downwards.
GTGCCGCAACAATAACCGGAGGCGCTGCCGTAGTGGGGGAAGGAGAATCCTGTGCAGATGGGTTCCCCTTTACCGAGTTATAGGCCATTTTAATGGCCTCGCCCCCGCGAGGTGGGCCGCTTTCAACAGAGCTCTTCGGAACCCAGATTGTGGCAGGGGCGTCACGTGACATGGTAACGGCAGGATTGCTTATCTCTACGAATTCAGACGATGAATTTTTATCACTTACCACACCGGTTCCGGCACAGGCCGCCAGGGAAAACATGAGTGGTACGATTAAATACGGGTGTACTTGCAATTTATGTTCTCCTTTGTTTGTAATTAAAGCAGGTTACCGGTTTAATTTTTAATTACGGCAGCAAAATAAAACACCATTACGAAAAAAATGTAACGCTGTATGTGTACTACCGAACAATTACATTAAAGTCAAGTTTTTTTCTAAACAAAAAAGTATCTGGCAGATCGGTATTTTAAAAATCACAGTTTGTTCGCTTTCTGCCGCGCCAGGCACCGAATAAAGGGGGATTTCATGGATTGTTAATCGGAAGGTTTATCGCCTTTTGCAGATGTTTCCAGCTATTGGTCAAACGACTTTTATTTTGACTTCAAGAGGTGGGTTTGCAGCATCCGGGCATTAGCATGTGGTTTTGAAGATGCAATGAAAACAGCAGGGCTGGAGCGCTCAAGTTTTAATGTTTGGTCTTTCCTTTGACGAAGGCAATCTGCTGTGCTACATTCTCGCCACGAAAA
>JAQUCU010000141.1 GCA_028686055.1 Desulfuromonadaceae bacterium | reverse complement strand
ACAGCACATCACGGTGGTCACCCTGAATCTCGATAACGCCGTCTTTGACGGTTCCGCCGCAGCCGCACTTTTTCTTCAGTGCACCTGCCAGTTCCTTGATTTCATTTGCGGAAAGTGTGATGCCGCTGATGACGATAACGGTGCCGCCGCCGCGTCCCTTGACTTCCCGCCGCAAACGCACGAAGCCGTCACTCTTTTGAACCGCCGTTTTGGGTTTCGGAGTGTTCTGCTTTACCCGTCCTGTTTCAGTTGAATAAAGAGGGATGCTGTCGGACCAGTTTGTCATTTTCCCCAGTCCCTCGCATATCTGAAATCACGGTCAATAGTACGGTTTGAAACCTTGGCGATGACCGGGAGGCGGCGTTTGAAATGGGAGTTCTGAATCTTTGCGTAGATAGATTCTACGAACTCACGGTCGAAACCTTCTGCAGCCAGTTCCGGCTTCGTCAGCCGCTCGTCCACCATGCGGTACAGAAGCTCATCAACCTGACGGTACGAGAAGCCGAGCTCCTCCTCATCGGTCTGTCCGGCCCAGAGATCTGCTGAAGGCTGCTTCTCAATAACCTCTTTCGGAACCCCCATTGCAGCGGAGAGCTGCCACACCTGGGTTTTGTAGATATCACCGATTGGATTCAGGGCTGAAGCCATATCTCCGTAGAGTGTGCCGTAGCCGAGCAGCAGTTCCGTCTTGTTGCTGGTGCCGAGGACCAGGGCGCGCAGCAGCGCCGAGTGGTCAAAAAGTACTGTCATACGCTCGCGGGCCATCTTGTTGCCGCGCCGCATATTATCCGCGTCGGGGAACATGCCGAAATAGGCGTCCACCATTGCGGTAATCGGCACGACCGAGAAGTTTACGCCGCATGAGGCGGCCACAAGCCGGGCATGTGCCTCGCTCTCAGGGTTGCTGGACTTGTAAGGCATGCAGATGGCATGGACATTTTCAGGGCCCAGCGCCTCGGCGGCGATGAAAGCCACCAGCGCCGAATCAATACCGCCAGAGAGCCCCAGCACCACTTTGCTGACGCCGACTTTGCGCACTTCATCCCTTACAAAACCGACCAGGAGTTTTCTCAGCAGATCCGTATTGGCAATCAACCCGGTCATCATCGTCTCCTTTTCTGCGCGATGCGCTCAAGTTCCTGCATCGTCACAAACATATTCTCATCACGTATCATCGGAGAAAAAATACGTTCCCGTCGCAGCGCCCCTTCGTCAACGCTGGCGGTGACGAAATCCTTCTCAAAAAGAGAGCCACGGACGATTGATTCACCCGATGGAGCGATGTATTCCGAGCCGCCCCAGAAATTGATCCCATCCTCGAAACCGACCCGGTTGCTGTAGAGTACCCGGCAGTTGAGAAACATTGCGGTGGTTGAGACCAGTTTCTGCCAGGCCGAGGCCGACCCGAGTGAGTCTCCTTCGATGCCGCGGGCTGGACTGCTTGAAAGACAGATCAGTGTTGTTGCGCCATCCATGGCCAGAATATAGGAGGCTGACAGATGCCACATGTCTTCGCAGATCAAGATTCCGAAGCGTCCGAACTTTGTATCGAAGGCACGGAACGCCTCTCCCTTGGCAAGGTAGCGCTGCTCATCAAACAGGCCGTAGGTAGGAAGATAAACCTTGCGGTGCAGATGGCGGATTGCACCGTCTTCAAGGTACAGAGCCGAGTTGAAGAAGTGGTAGTCATCGGTTTCTTCGACAAAGCCGATGACAATTGAAATGCCGCGGGAAAGCTCGATAAGTCTGCTGATTTCGGGAGAGTCGACCCGTAGCGCCACTTCAGGAACGAGGTCCTTCAAAAAATAGCCGGACAGTGCCAGTTCAGGGAAGATAATCAGGTCGGCTCCGGCTTCCCTGGCTTTTGCGATCTCCCCTTCGACTATGGACAGGTTGTCGGCAACGCAGCCAAGTTTCGGTTTTATTTGAGCCAGAACAGCGGTGAAATTCATGGCGACTCCTTTTAACCCTGATAAACAGGATAAGTGCGTTAACGAACTTATGTTCTGCTTAAAAATTGCAGAAAATAATTTCTATCTTACTAATAAGCCAGATCAAAGGCGTTTTTAATGTGATCAATGGCATGCCGTCCGTCAGTATGCAGCAGAATGGCAATAACGTCAAACCGTGCATTGGTATCATGCAGCCGGTTCTTAGAGAGCCAGGTGAGTGCCGCTTTGGAAATCTGGCGTTGTTTGAACGGGGTGACTGCCAGTTGCGGCACACCGTATGAAAGTCCGCGCCGTGTTTTAACCTCTATAAAAACCAGACTCTTGTCCCCCGGATCCCGGGCGATGATGTCAACTTCGCCCCCTTTGCAGCGGAAGTTGCGCTCCAGAATCCGGTAGCCGCGTCCGATTATGAAGTTTGCAGCAACCTCCTCACCCAGTTCACCGGTGCCTTTGTTGCCGCCGGTTGCGGGTGGAGTGTGGGAGGTGCTCTTCTGCCGGCCGAAAATATTCACGGCTGACCTTCCAGAAAATCGGCACCGTCAAAACAGCCATCATTTTTCAACCCGCGGATACGGTAATACTTGTCCAGCTCCTCCTCAAACCTCACCCTGTCGATAGGATGGATATCGATGCCGTCGCCGCTGCTTCCCGGTTCCGTGAAAAAGCGTTCCGGCAGGGTGTCGTTGGCACGCGAAAAGCCGTTTGAGCAGTTGTAAAAGCGCTCGGTCTGTACAATCCGCCGGCCGATCACGCTCAGGCGTTGCGGCGAATATGCCACTCCGGTGACGGCACTCAACAGTTCGGCGTACTCTTCAAGGCTGGCGCCGAAGAAGGCGAACTTGCAGGTTGCCAGTGAATCTGCGGCTGCGTTGGTCTCCTCGGCGATGCTGATGATACGGGCCTTGCCGGAGAATGAAAAGCGGTCTGTCGGCACCGGTTTGCGCAAAATCTCATGGGAAACCGGATAGGCGCTCAGGTGGCACCCCCCGCGGTTGCTGGTACAGAATGACAGGGCCATGCCGTACGCTCCGCGCGGGTCATAACCCGGCAGTTCCAGCGATTTTACGCTCATCGACAGTTCCGGCCGCTCCAGCTTTTCCGCAAGGCGGCGGGAGCCGAGCGAAAGCAATTCGCCATCTCCACGCCGGTGGGCGATATCGTTCAGCAGTCCGGGTAATTCACCGGCGGTCGGAAATGCTCCCCTGATTTCTCCCCAGGTGGAGATGATACCCGCTGCCGTGATGCCATCCATCCCCAGTTCGTTGCAGAGGTCGTTTGCTTCCAAAATGGCGTGCAGCGAGTCGATGTTGTTAAGCGCACCGAAGCCGGAAAGAGTTTCATATTCAGGGAGAGGTGCACCGGTCCTGGACAGTTTATGACATTGGATCGGACAGCCGTAGCAGCCGTGTTTCGTTGCCCCGCAGGCATCCCTGATCGTCGGGCCGGAATAGTTGGCGGAATGTTCAAAATAAGTTTTACGGAAGTTTTCCGTCGGGGTCATGCGGCGTTGTGCCATCAGGTCAACCAGCACCGGGGTGCCGAATTCGGAGATCCCCAGAGGGCCGAAAATTACCGGAGAAGCCTTAAAAAGCCGCATGATATCCTGTCTGGCTTTTTCAAGCAGCGTCGGATCGGCGACATCGGTTTTAAGATCTCCGCTCACCGTCACCGCTTTAAGGTTTTTGCTCCCCATGACAGCGCCAAGACCGCCGCGACCGTCCGAATTTCCCTCCCCCATCATGATGTTGGCGAACAGGACACCGTTTTCACCCGCCGGGCCGATTGCAGCTACGCTCCCCAGATCTTTGAGCGCTGCAACGGTTGTCGGGATAGTGCATCCCCAGAGCGGGGCCGCAGGCACAATTTCAACCCTGCCGGGCGCTACCGTCAAAATTACCGGCCACGGACTTCTTCCGGTGATGAACAGTGCATCAAGGCCGGCTGCCTTAAAGTCCCAAGCAAAGCGTCCCCCGGCTGAACAGTCAAAGATCGTGCCGGTCAACGGCGAACGCGATACCACGGACAGGCGGGCGGAAGCCGGAGCAGCCGTGCCGCATAACGGCCCAGTGGCAAAGATCAGCGGCATTTCCGGGTCGAATGGGTCGAGCCGGCAGCTGTTGCGCATCAGGCGCACACCAAGGCCGCGGCCGCCGAGATACTCCTCCAGCAGCTGGCGGGGGATTTCCTCAAAGTATGAGGTTCCAGTTGTCAGATCTATCCGAAGTATCGTGCCGTTCCATCCGTTCATAGAGTATTACCGCAGGCCTGCAGTGATGAGTGTAAGTAGCTCCCGGGGAGTGTGGACAAAAGCATCTGCTCCGGCCAGCTCTTCTGTGCTTCCATATCCCCATGTACATGCAATTGATGTGATGCCGGCCCGCTGGCCCGCCTGAATGTCGTAGATGCTGTCACCGGCCATTATGCATTCATTTGGTGCAAGCTCCAGTTTTTTTGCCACTTCCAGTAGCGGGAGAGGGGACGGCTTGCTCTCCTGGTACGTGTCTCCGCCGCAGATGCTTTCAAAGAGGGCACGAATTCCTAGAGTCTCCAGTATCAGCGAGCTTAGCTCCTCATTTTTGTTTGAGATGACTGCCATCCTGATCCCGCGGGCTGAAAGCTCATGAAGTGCTTCCGATATCCCCGGATAGAGGCTGCTTTTGTCGGCGATATGCAGTCTATTGAACTCCAGAAACATATGCAGGGCGCGGTCGATATCGGAGCCAGCGACGCCGGGGAGGGACAGCTGTACCAGATTCCGCGCCCCTTTGCCTACTTTAAGGCGCACGGCATCCGTTGCCAGCGGTGGATGCGAAAAAACATCCCGGATATGGTTGACGGCATCGGTCAGATCTTCCAGGGAATCGACCAGGGTGCCGTCAAGATCAAAGAGAACAGCCCGGATGATCATGCCGCCGGTGATTTTACGGATGGGTCGGTTTTGGGGAGTGCAATCACCGGCGGTGTCGCGGCGCGGTAGAGGAGGAAGGTCTTGCCAAGTATCTGGGCAATATCGGCCTGACAGGCTTTAGCCATGGTCTCAGAGGCTTCATGTTTATCCAGCATGCAGCTCTCAAGGAGCTTCACCTTAATCAATTCGTGATGATCAAGCGCAGCATTGGCTTCTGCAATAAGTGCATCTTCAATCTCTTTTTTGCCGATCTGGATAAGGGGCTTCAGTTTGTGCCCAAGGGCTCGCAGGTGTCGTTTCTGTTTTCCGGTCAGCATAAGTTCGTAAGCTCCTGGTGATGCAGGGTAAATGAATATCTGAACCTATATCATACTGGACGCGCTGCTGGCAAACCACAAAATCAAATCCCCCCTTACCCCCCTTTTGTAAAGGGGGGATTCAAAACCACCCACTTTATAAAGGGTAGGGTTCAAAATCTTCCCCTTTATGAAAGGGGGAGCAAGGGGGATTTGGAATTTGCTTTTTCAAGAAGCTGTTCAAGTTCGTCCACCGTAGAGACCGCAGGGTAGCAGGTGCCATGACAGCAGAGGGAGAGGGAAGGGGGTGCCGGACTTTTTTCGCTTCGGATGATCAACCCTTTGATGGCCTGTTTATGCAATGCCACGTTGAGTGTGAATGCTTCAGGGGAATCCGTATCTCCGCTAAATGTGGCTATTGCCGGGGAACTGCCCAATAGCGTGAGCGCCTGCAGAGCACCCAGGTGCCCCAGCGGGTTGTGCCGAAGTTTGCCGAGAGCATCGGCCAATGCCGCTCGGGCCGGTTCAAGCAGTTCCTGCCTGTCGTCGATCCATGCAAACTTGTAGAGAACATGGGCGGTGCGGGCAAAAGCCGATGGCGTGACGCCGTCGTGGTCTGACGATATCCGAACCAGCATCTGCTCGGCGTCGTGGCCGGTCAGGGTAAATTCGCCGGAATCGGAATCCCGGAAGAGGTGCAGCATCTCTTCTGCAAGCTTCCTCGCCTCAACCAGCCAGTTACAATCAAGAGTCGTTTCGTACAGCTCCAGCAGCCCCTCGGCCAGAAAAGTGTAATCCTCCAGGAAGGCGGGGATATCCGAGACCCCGTTCAGGTAACTGCGCAGGAGTCTGCCGTCGGCGCGGCGGAGGGAGGTGAGGATGAACGAAGCCGCCCGTGAAGCGATGGCGATATATTCCTGTTTGTTGCAGGCAACCCCGGCGTCGGCCAGTGCCCCGATCATCAGACCGTTCCAGGAGGTGATGATCTTGTCGTCCCTGAGTGGGCGAATGCGCCTTTCGCGCCATTCCAAAAGCTTCAGTCGGCACCGTTCCAGCAGCCCGGCAGTTTCTCCGGGATTCAATCCGTGTTGTCCGCAGAACTCATCGATGGTCAACGAAGCCGTAAGGATGCTCTGTCCCTCGTAGTTCCCTTCATCAGTCACCGCATGGTAGCGGCAGAACAGTTCGGCGTCCGGGCCTAGGCATGTATCAATTTCACCCTTGTCCCACAAATAGAATCTGCCTTCGACTCCTTCCGAATCGGCATCGAGGGCCGAGCAAAACGCTCCTTCCTTCGATTGCAGCTCCTGCTCGACGAAGGCGAGGATATCCTCGGTAATGCTGCGATAGAACTGGTCCCCGGTGGCTCTGTAACTTTCAACCGCTACGCGGGCCAGCATTGCCTGATCGTAAAGCATCTTTTCGAAGTGTGGCACCAGCCATAACCGGTCGACGGAATAACGGTGCAGACCACCGCCGAGCTGGTCCCAGATGCCGCCGGACCTCATCTTCTGCAGGGTATGCAGTGCCATCTCAAGCGCCTCCGGATGGCTGGTCTGCCCTTGATCAATCAGCCAGAGCAGATAGCTCGGCATCGGAAATTTCGGGGCACCCCCGAAGCCGCCGTGTTGCGGGTCATAGATCTTCTTCAGCTGCCCCAAAGCCTTTTCTGTCACGTAGTTTAAGTCTGGGGTGGTATGTTGATCCTGGCGTTTCCGCGCACTTTCAAGCGCCTCCATGATCCCCTGGCAGTTTCTGTCGATCATGTCCGGACGCTGCCGCCAGAGTGCGGCAATGTTGGCCAGCAGTTCCATCAGGCCGCTCATGCCTTCCCGTCCCCGTTTGGGGAGGTAGGTTATCGCCATGAACGGGCGTTTGTCCGGAGTCATGAAGACGTTCAGCGGCCATCCGCCACCCCCGGTCAGAGTCTGGGAGACGGTCATATAAAAGTCGTCGATGTCGGGGCGCTCCTCCCGGTCGACCTTGATGCAGACGAAATGGCGGTTCAGCAACGCGGCGACTTCGTTGTCTTCGAAGGATTCATGGGCCATGACATGGCACCAGTGGCAGGTGGCATAGCCGATCGAGAGCAGGATCGGCAGAGTTTCGCTCCGGGCCCGGTCGAAGGCGTCCTGGCCCCATTCATACCATTTGACAGGGTTTTCGGCATGCTGCAGCAGGTAGGGGGAACGGGCAAAAATAAGGCGGTTGAAGTGTTCGCCGCCGTCGGTGGGAAGCGCAGTTTTGTCGATCGCCATCAGGGTGGCGACGTAGGCGGCGGTATCCTGCGATGTGTGTGACATTGATTGTCCTCCCTTCGACTCCGCTCAGGGAACGATGCCGGTGGGTGAGCGGAGTCGAACCCTATTCCCCAAGCATTTGCGCAAAAAAATCCGCAGCCAGATCGACCGGCTTTGCCGCAGTGCCTTCCGCATCTCCCGAACATCCGTTCAGTAGATGCCCGGGGATCTCGGCCAGAAAGCGGCTCGGCTTCTGGCTCTCCACCGCGCCGTATTTGCGGCGGGTCATACAGCGCGAGATTGTCAGGAATCTTCTGGCCCGCGTGATGCCGACGTAGCAGAGTCGCCGCTCCTCGGCCACGTTTGGGTCTTCTTCGATCGAGCGTTTGTGGGGCAGCAGATTTTCCTCCATCCCGACCAGCCACACATGGCTGAATTCGAGCCCTTTGCTGGAGTGGAGCGACATCAGCGTAACGGCATTGGTGCCGTGCTCCTTGCCATCCTCTGACGGTTTGTCCTCATCCATCAAGGAAATCCGTTCGAGGAATGCCGACAGTGTAGCCTTGGGGGTCTGCTCTTCGTAAGCCGCCAGAGAGTTGACCACCTGCTCGATATTCTCGATCCGCTTGCGGGATTGTTTGGCATCG
>JAQUCU010000008.1 GCA_028686055.1 Desulfuromonadaceae bacterium | reverse complement strand
AGAACCATCAGGGATATTAATGTATTATGGCGTTCTTCGAAGGCAATAGCCTGTTTTAAACGGTCAAAGAACAGGACACGATTAGGCAGGCCGGTCAGATAGTCATGGGTTGCTTTATACCGCAATTGTTTTTCAATCCTTTCGCGTAAGGTGATTTCCTCGTTCAACCCCTCATTCGTCTTGTTGAGCCTGTCGTTCAACGCCCGAATTTCTGCCTCTGCCTGTTTTAGTTCCGAAACATCATTCATGGAAACAATACATGTACTTGAACCTGGGAACTTCTTTACATTCGTATAAACAATTCTTGTACGGCCTGTCCTGTCAACAAGCGTTGTCTCGAAACGACCGGGTGTCCCGCCGGTTTCGCCCCGCACCTGCTGCAGTTCATTCTCAAGTCTAATACGGTCACTGTCTGTGAAAAAATCAGTCCAGTTCATCTTGTGTTCCACTGATTCTTTTGAACACCCCAACATGTTCGCAAATTGCTCATTGATCATGGTGATAATAGAATTGGAATCTATCAGCATCATTGCATTGTCACTTACATCGAATATTGTGCGATACCTGGTCTCACTCTCCTTTAACCTGCTTTCGAAGGTGTGCTTGAACAGGGCTAACTCGATGGTGTTTTGCAGCTGGCCAAGTTCATATGGCTTGATGAGATAAGCATACGGTTCCGTAAGTTTGGCCCGCTCAAAAATATCAATATCTGTATTGCCGGTAACATAGATAACGGGAATACCGAACCGGGTAAGTACATTTTGCGCTGCGGTTATTCCGTCGACTTTTCCGCCAAGGGTAATGTCCATAATGATCAAATCCGGCTGATTTTCTGCGACCGACTCGATGACCTCTTCACCGGCCTGAATCATGCCTGTTATCTCATACCCCATGCGGGCTAATGACTGTTTCAAATATCGCGCTGAAACGCCATCATCTTCCGCCAAAAGTATTTTTGCCTTTGTCGGCATAGAACCCCCCTCCGTTTAAACACCTGCGGGGTAATCAGTAAAATATGCAGCCTGACGTCTCAGTAAAGGCACAAGCATCAGATATGCCAAATAGTAACCATCAGATATTGAGATACAATTTAGTTCTCCATGGTCGCTTCTGCTCGATAAGCGTAAAGCATACCGACAGTAAAGATAGCAACTTTTACAGCAGAGGACCTTTGATAGATATCCGGCAAGGTGGCATTTTCAGTTAACATCGGTCATATTTTTTACCATTTATTCCATCCCTTTTAAATCCTGTCTCCAGCCAAAATCATATTCATAAATGCCACATAACCTAACATGCCGGCATCGTGATCGGTGGTGCATAACATGCTGTATTGGCAAATATATCCGTGTTTGGCGGCATGGCACACTCTGTGATAACCATCTGTATTAAAAGATTACTATCAATGGATGTGCAGGGTGCTTAAGGTGTTCATCCCGGAGGGTACTGCTGTGTACAGTAAAATAATATTCCTGCTGACTGTAATCATCTTCAGTTCCGGTTGTACCGGCAAAACCAGTGATGAACTGTATGCCGATGGAGTAAAGGCGCTTCGCGAAGGAAACGCCAACGGCGCAATCGTGCTTTTCAGGAATGCCCTGGAGAAAAACCAGAACCATCTTGATGCCCGTTACCAGTTGGCCAAGGCGTATGTATCGGCAAGAAAATATGAGCTTGCAGAGAAGGAATTCCAGAAAGTGAAGCTGCTTAATCCAAATCAGCAGGACATAAAGCTGGATTTGGCAAAGCTGTACAATTTTCTCGGTAAACCGGATGTGGCTATAAGTCAGGCCCGGGAATATCTCTCAACCAATGCGGATTCGCCGGATGCACTGGAAACCATAGGCATCGCCTATAGAATCAAGAATATGCCTCAGGAAGCTGAAACATTTTTTCATCAGGCCCTGAAGAGAGACCCAGAAAGTATTTCAGCTAAACTTGAGCTGGCGGCACTTCAGGCAGGACAGGGGAAATTGGAAAAAGCAAGGGTATTACTGGAGGAAATTGTCAAAAAAGCGCCAACTAATACCCGCGCGCTCTATCTCCTGGCTGGAACTGAATCCAGGCTTGGGAAAAAAGCTGACGCTATTGCACGTTACAAAAAGCTGGGTGAGATGAATCCCGCCGACCCGGTTGCACCGTATAAGGCCGGGCTTCTGCATTTTGATCTTGGCCATGTTGTCATCGCAGAAACAATTGCCGCTGAGCTTGTTAAAAAATTCCCGGAGAACGCGGAGGGGTACCGTCTAAAAGGGATTGTTTCCTACCATAAAAAGAATTTTACCGAGGCAATCACCGCTCTGCAGAATGCCAATAAACTCCGACCGAGCGTGGCCGGTTATTATTTTCTTGGTCTCAGCCTTTATGGCAACGGAGATCTGGAAAGTGCCCTGAGCCAATTCCGGCAGATTCTCGACCGCGTCCCGTCTTTCAGTCAGGCCAGGCTCCTTACCGGCATGATCCTTCTGCAGCAGAAGCGCGTTGACGATGCGATAGCGGAGTTAACAAAACTCATTGAAACTGATGATGAAAATTCACAGGGGCATTACATGCTCGGTAACGCCTATATGGCAAAGGGAGCGTATGAAGAAGGAATGAAAGAGCTTGATAGAGCAACCAAAATAGAACCAAAGCTGGCCGACGCGTACCTGAAGAAGGGGGTATTCCACCTCCGTCAGGGAAAAACCGCAGAAGTTGAAACGGATCTTAAGACGGCGGTTCGTGTCGCGCCTGAAATCCTCAATACAAGGCTTATATTATCCTCCTTTTATGAACAACATGATGAGCGCGCCAAAGCACTGGCCACCCTTAACGCGGGTATGTCAGGCAAAAAAAGCGATTCTGTTCTGAATTACGGAATAGCAAAAATCATGTTTGCAGACAATAAGCCTGCCGAAGCGATCCGTTATCTGAAAAAAGCAAAAGAATGCGATCCAGGCGCCGTTGCTCCCTATTTTATGCTTGCCGGCTATTATGCCGCAATTCGTGATGTCGATCGCGCATTGAACGAATATTCGGAAGTTCTGAAGAAACAGCCAGGTAATGTGAAGGCCATGCTGCAGATGGCTGCGCTTCTGGAATCATATCGGCGCGACAACGAAGCACTTGCCTGGTACCTTAAAGCCAAGGAAACCCGGGATGTTACGGCCTACCTTGCATTGTCCCGTTATTATGAAAGAAAGGGAGATACAGAGAAACCGCTTGCGATTCTTGTTGAGGCCGGCCGCTACATTCCGCGCTCTGCGATTCTAATGGAGCAGAAAGTGCGATTGTATCTGAAAAAGGGACAGTATAACGAGGCCCTTAAAACATGCGACGATATGGAGGCCATATCACCGGAACGCGCAATCTCGGTAAAAGTCTCAGTCTATACGGCTATGAAGAAATTGCCGGAAGCCATAAAAGAGGCCGAGCGGGCGATTACACTCAAACCGGACTCTTCTGCCGGATACATGCTGCTTGCCTCCGTATACAAGGTACAAAACAAACCGCAGTTGGCAATCGAAACGCTGAAAAAAGCCGTCCAGCGTGATGGCCGCAACCCTCAGCCGGCACTTGCATTGGCAGGGCTTTACTTCGGGTCTGGAAACCATGCCATGGCTCAAAAGGTATGTGATGAACTTTTACGGAAACACCCTGATTATGCCCCGGCCTATTTTACCCAGGGGACATTGCTGGAGGCAGAGGGTAACAGGAAGGAAGCCATCAAAAAGTATCGCGTGGCTCTGGCTTTATCCAACGAGTATGCCGCCCCCTTCAATAATCTCGCATACTTGTATCTCGATGGGTACGGGGCTAAAGAAGAAGCCCTCCGACTGGCTGAAAGGGCAATTGCTCTGGATCCTGGAAACCCGGTCATCATGGATACGGTCGGTTATGCACTCCTTAAAAACGGCCGTCATCAGGAGGCCCGAAAGTATCTGGAGAGGGCTTTGGTGCTTCTCCCCGGTAATCCGACGGTCAACAGCCACCTTGCTCTTCTACAACAGGCTTCAGGAATGACGAAGCCGAAGGCAGCTGTCCGTTCCAAGAAAACCGCCGGGGTCCAGCAGGCGAGAAAATTCTGACGGCTGGCTTGTTCTGATAATTGAGATTCAAGGAACATTGTTATGGGACAGAACAAGAGAACCATACTTTTAGTTCTGGGCGACAGCACGGCAGCCTTTCTGGCTATGCTGGCTGCTATTTCGATCCAGGCTCACAAAAATCCGGCGATGGAGAATGCTATGGCGCTTGGAGGCGTCAAAATCTTCCTGTTTATGTTGATAGTCGTGTTTTTATCATTTCTGGCCGAAATCTATAAAAACCACCACGAACTTATCACCAGTGAGATCGCTGTTAAGATACTGGCTTCACTGGGGGTGTCGTGCTTTGTCTTTTCATTTCTGATCTATACGAACGATAACGACATGTATGGCCGGGGGCTGTTGGCGACTGCAATCATCATTTTCGGCATACTTCAGTTTTTTTTGCATATGACATACCGCATCTGTGTGAAGTCCCGCGGTCTTGCACGACGAATTGTGATACTCGGTGTCGGACCTACCGCTCGGGATATGGGGGCGATCATCCCTGAATCCGACGAAAATTATCTGCTCTCCGGTTATATACAGTGCTCTAATGAAACCCCTCAGGTGCCGCCGGGAACGATCCTGGAAAACAGAGGCGGACTCCTGGAAACGGTCAAGCGGGTGAAGGCGGATAAGATCGTTGTGTCTCTGACGGAGCGGCGCGGAGTGTTTCCGTTCCATGAGGTCATGGCCTGCAAGCTGGCGGGCGTAGAAGTGATGGATGCACCATCATTCTATGAGCATGTTACCGGCAAGCTGTTTCCGGAAGGTATCAACCCGAGTTGGATCATCTTTTCACAAGGTTTCAAAATCAGTCACTTGCGCAAGGTAGTCAAACGGGGTGTAGATGTCTTCTGTGCAACAATAGGCATAGCCCTGACAGCTCCCTTCATGCCGCTGATAGCCCTGGCCATAAAGCTCGATTCTCCCGGTCCGGTTTTTTACCGCCAGGAACGGGTTGGTGAGATGGAGAAAAGCTTCTTTCTCTATAAATTCAGAACGATGCGTGCGGATGCTGAAAGCGGGACGGGTGCGGTATGGGCCCAGAAAAATGACTCACGTGTTACCCGTATAGGTGAGTTCTTTCGCAAGAGCCGCATCGACGAATTGCCGCAATTTTTCAATATATTGCGCGGCGATATGAGCATGGTGGGGCCGCGCCCGGAACGTCCCGAATTTGTCAGGAAGCTGAAAGAGGCCATCCCCTATTATTCAGAGCGGCATTTTGTCAAGCCGGGGGTTACCGGGTGGGCACAGGTCAGCTATCCTTACGGGGCTTCTGTCGAGGACGCACTGGAAAAGCTTCGCTATGATCTCTATTACATCAAGAATATATCACTGACCTTTGACCTGATGATAATACTGGAAACCATTCAGGTGGTTCTCTTCAGGCGGGGAGCGAGATGACCGCGCGTATAGATGCACTGATTTCAAACGCTATAGAAAAGGAGAATGCGATGAAAACGTGGCTGATGATAGTTCTTCTCGGAATAATGATGCTGCCGCAACCATCTCACGCGGGTGATTACGTTATCGGGGAGGGAGACGTCCTGGATGTATTTGTCTGGGGGGTCAAGGAGCTGAATGTTTCGGTCAAGGTGAGACCGGACGGTAAAATTACCATCCCCGGAATAGGTGACGTAAAAGCATCCGGTTTCACGCCGCCGGGACTACAGAAGTCACTCGGCGAGAAGATCAAGGAGTTGATAAAAAACCCCAATGTTACAGTTACGGTAAGGGAGATTACCAACAGCAAGGTCTATCTCTTCGGCGGTGGCGTAAAATCGGTGGCATACGACCTCAATCGCAGCACAACACTTCTGCAGTTGCTGTGCAATATAGGTGATATCAAGAGTGCCGACCTCAGAAGAGCGTACGTACTCAGAAACGGGAAAAAGATCAAAACGGATTTTTACAAACTCTTCATAGACGGTGCCACCAACGAGGATATTGCGATCGAATCTAACGATTCAATCTATATTCCGCTTCTTACGGAAAAGAGTATCTATGTACTTGGAGCGGTGAATACTCCAAAATCGATTGAATACCGGGATGGAATGACAGTCATGCAGGCTGTTCTTGAGGCGGGTGGCTTCAGCAAATTCGCCAAACAGAATGATACGACCATCCTCCGTAATGAAGATGGCAAGGAGTCAATTATACAGGTAAAGGCAAAAGATATATTGAACGATGGCGATCTGAGTCAGAATTTTAAATTAAAGCCTAACGATTACATCATAGTCAAGGAAGGTATGTTCTGAAGTAGACAGCAGTATTTATGGGTAACAACTAAGAAAAATTAATCGCGGGGTGGACCATGAGCCATACAGAGGATTATGACTATAAAAAATACCTGCAGCTGGTCAGTAAAAAGAAGTATCTGTTCGTGATACTTGCCCTCGCGCTCATGGCTGGAGTGGTTATCATCAGCTATCTCCTGCCGGAACGGTATGAGGCAAAAAGTACTGTTTATATTGAAAAAAGCGTCATCAGTGAGCTTGTTAAGGGAATTGCGGTAACGCCATCATTTGATGACAAGCTAAAGGTTCTGGCACAAACACTGAAAAGCCGGACGTTGTTGCTCAAAGTGCTGGATGATCTCGACCTGAACGTCAAACAACAGAACAATGCACAGTTGGAAAAGATGGTCAGTGAGTTTCAGGAAAAGACTGACATCAAGCAGAAAGAGAAGGAGGGCTTTTTTACCATAACCTTCACCAGCGAGAATCCACGTCTTGCCCGGGACTATGTGAATGCCCTGGTCCGCCGCTATATCGAGGAGAACATTACATCAAAGCGGGAAGAGTCATACGGTGCCACCAGTTTCCTTGCCGAACAGATCAAAACCATAAAGGCAAAGCTTGAAGAGGCAGAAGCCAAATCAAATAGTTACATGAGGGATAAAGGGGGCGTGCTTGCCCAGAATGAAGCTGCAGTGCTTGCAGAGATAGGTATAGCACAGCAGAAGCTTGATGAACTTGCAATGAGACGCCGGCAACTCGAAAGCATGAGGAGCCTGGACAGGAAGAATGATCCGCTCAAGGCAAGGCTGGCTGAGTTGCAGAAAAAACAACAGGAACTGGGTCTTGTTTATACAGATAATCATCCCGAAGTGATAGAGACAAAAAACGAAATTGCGGCTGTAAAACAGCAGCTTAAACCTGGTTCCAGGAGAGCCGACTCATCGGGTGCTCCCTCGCTGGAAATGGAAAAGATCTCGATGGAGTTGAGTTCATTGCGAGGTGCTGAAAACGATCAGCATCGCCTTATTGCATCAAAACAGGCCCTGCTGAGAAGCATCCCTGCTGCCAGAGCCGGCCTTGAAGCGGTGGAGAGGGAGAAAAACAGCCAGAAATTACTTTATGAACAACTTATGGCCAGATACGGACAGTCGGAGGTTACCAAGCAGATGGAGGTGCAGGACAAGTCTACAACCTTCCGGATTGTAGACCCGGCGATCCTCCCGACCAAACCGTACAGTCCCGATCGGGTGAGAATAATCCTGTTAGGCATTGTCGGGGGGGTGGCGGCCAGTTTCGGCTTCCTGGTGCTGCTTGACCAGCTGGATAAATCCGTGCGGAATGTTGAGTCCCTCAAGACGCTTGGGGTTCCGGTTCTTGCCGTAGTACCGACAATCAAAAATCCGATCGAAACGCAGGCTGCACGCAAACGGGATTACTGGTTTTATGGTATTGCCGCAGCCTGTTTCATGCTGATTCTGGCAACAGTTCCTCTCGAGTTGATGCGGTCTCAATCCATAGATATTTTTAACTCCGCCGAAGTTAAAACGCAGCTTAAGAATCTGACATTCAAATAAATTACTGGTCGAAACTACTCGATCCGAAAGGATATGTCATGAGCAGAATTGAAGAAGCTCTTGAAAAAGCGGCAAAGTTGAGGGGGGAATCAACCTTTGAGATTCCGGCAAAAAAAACTGTTCACAGTATTCATAAGCCGCCGCCAATGACCACCCCTGGAATCAAGCTGACCAACCAACTGCTTGTGACGGTGAACGATCCGCATACCCAGGCGGCGGAAGAATACAGCAAGCTGAAATCTGTCATCGTCAAGCTGACCCAAAAGGGGCCTTTTATGAACATGCTGATGGTGACCAGTTCCATCGGCAGCGAAGGTAAAAGCCTGACCGCAGTCAATCTTGCCTTGAGTCTGGCCCAGGAATTCGATCACACCGTTCTGCTTGTGGATGCAGATATCAGAAATCCATCACTGCATCGCTATCTGGGAATAGAAAATTCATTGGGACTTACGGATTGCCTGATTGATGGTGCTGATGTCAAGGATGCGCTCATACGGACCGGAGTCGGTAAGCTGTCTTTTCTCCCGGCAGGCCGTGATGTGCCTAATCCTGCGGAAGTTTTCACTTCGAAGCGGATGCGGGATTTTTTCCTTGAGATGAAGAACCGCTACCATGATCGCTACATTATCATCGACACCCCGCCTGTGCTCCCGTTTGCTGAGACGCGTTCCCTGAGCGCCATTGTTGATGGTATCGTGCTTGTTGCCAAGGAAGGGCTGGTTACTCTGCACAATATTGAGGAAACGATAGAATGCATCAAGGGAACCCCGATGCTTGGCATCGTTTACAACGCAGCGGCTACGGAATTTCATGCTGACCGTTACCACTACAGCCGGGAAGGAAATGTGTGAAGAGCAAAAGTACAATTTTGAATTCTGAATTCTGAATTTTGCATTGTTATTGGGCACGTATGGTGATTGCCAGTATCCTAAAGGGTGATAGTTTGAAAAGGGGATAAATCATGTACGAGGCATTTTTTAACCTGACACAGAAACCGTTTGATCTCCTTCCGGATCCGGATTTCCTGTTCATGAGCAGTTCGCACAAAAAAGTGCTTTCCTATCTGGACTACGGCATCCGGGAACGGGTAGGATTTATCCTTCTTACCGGTGAAGTCGGTTCCGGCAAAACAACCATAATCCGGAACCTTATTAAAAAAAATCTCTCCGATGTTGTCCTTTCCAAGATCTTTAATACGCGAGTCGATTCGGAACAGTTGATCGCGATGATTAATGATGATTTCGGTCTGCCTGTCCTTAATAAAGATAAAATCACACTGCTGAGGGATCTGAATAACTTTTTGATCGAGCAGTTTTTGAAGGGGAATCAGCCGGTACTGATAATTGATGAGGCCCAGAACCTTAGCCATGACCTGCTTGAGGAGATCAGGATGCTTTCCAACCTGGAAACCGACAATGCAAAACTTCTGCAGATCATTCTCGTGGGACAGCCTGAACTGCGTAAAACGCTGGCATCGGCAAAACTGATTCAACTGCGCCAGCGGATCAGTATCAACTGCCATATTCAACCACTAAGTCGCACCGAAATTGAGCTTTATATCCTTCATCGTCTGGAAAAGGCCGGCGACCGCAATGCTGTAAGTTTTTCCGAAGAAACCATAGAAATAATATTTACGTACAGCAGGGGAATCCCGCGGCTGATAAATATCATCTGCGATTTTATCCTGCTTGCAGCGTTTGCCGAGGAGACCAGGACAATAGATGCCGCCCTGGTTCTGGATATTATTGGAGACCTGGATTTTGAGTATCATTACTGGGGGAGTGAGTCTCTGGATGGCCACGTTACAAGAGAAATTCTCATCAATGGCACAGCACCCGCCAGCCTTTCCAAGCCTGCATTATCTGCAATGATCAAGGACATTAATGACAGGCTTGATAATCTGGGTAAAGAATCCGGGTCTGCCAGCCAGAAGATGCTTCAGGATATGGCGGCAAAGATCTCCGATCTGGAAAAGTCTTTGAAGTCCCAGCAGGAAAAGAGTGGTGATCTCGTGCGGGATTCATATGATAGTACTCCAATCTCTGAAAATAAAAAAACAGGTGAATATGCCAGTGAAGAAAATGCGCAATCCTTTATGGGAAATATGTTCGGTCGCATGTTTAAACTCTGATTTTCAACATATTTTCTAAAGCCACTTATCCTGCGTTATCGGTATTACTGTGAGGATTTCCATGTCAAACATACTCAGGAAGTCAATTGTTTTCAGTATTTTTTCGGTGGCAACTGTTGCGCAGGGAGCTGAATTTGAACTGCACCCTTCCCTGGCAGTCAGCGAGGAATTTACCGACAACGTTTTCGAGACAAATATCAGACGCAATTCGGATTACATCACTCGGGTGCTTCCGGGACTTGCCATGCGTTATAATGCGCCGGCACTGACCGGGGATCTCAGTTACGTGTTCGATTACCGGCACTACGCCAGAGGAACCCGTGACGATGAGATTGCACATACACTCAATGCTAAAGGGCATCTGACTGCTGTCGAAAACTTCTTATACCTCGACGTCAGCGATGATTATCAGCGCGTTTCACTGGATCCAACCAGGGATGTGACGGGGGAAAGTCTGTTCGTCAACCAGATTGACCGCAACGTAGTCACAGTGGCACCCTATTTTACCATACGTCCTACTGAAAGGATTCCGATTAAGGCCGGTTACCGATTTATAGACACCCGCTATTTTGGCTCATCCGACACCTCCGGTTTCCAATTCACAGACCCCCGCTATGCTGATTCAGTCGGTGTCGACAAAGTCGATCACGTTGCCTTTCTTAATATAGCCTACGAATTTTCCAAGCGCTTCAGTTTGACCGCAGACTATACCTTTACCAGGGAATTGGGTTATTTCGATAATTTCAGCCAGCATCAGGTGCTGGGAGGCTTCCGCTACGAATATGCGGATAAATCGTTCCTTTTTGCTCAGGCAGGAAATAACTGGATCAGTTACGACTACAGTGGCCGGAGTCTTAACAACTTCGTCTGGAATGCGGGGATAACCCATGTATTCAATACGGTTACCGCGACAGTAACAACAGGTGTCAGATACGATGAAGATCCATTGAGCAGTGTTTTGAAAGAAAGCTTTGTCAGCGGCATCATTGAAAAAAGACTTAACAGGGTGACCATCAGTTTTTCCCCCACGTACTCCGAATATGTAAGGACTGAAACAGACACCCTGGACACAAAAAAATATGGTGCAATATTACGTGGACAGTACGAATTAAGCGCGGATTTGAAAGGTAACCTTGCCCTCACTGCGGAAAAGTATGAGAGACCGATACTCGGTAGTTACACCAGGCGTTTTCAGGTTGAATCAGGGCTCAGCTACCTCCTTGCCAAGGATTTAACTGCTTCGCTGACCTATATCTACACTGGGTATTATTCACCGGAAATTGTCTCTGACAACTGGCATGTCAACCGCGCGATGATTGAAATCAAGAAAATATTCTGAGGAAAGCAGATGATTAATGCCCTTACCATAGACGTTGAAGACTATTTCCAGGTAACAGCCTTTGAACGGCAGATAAAACCTGACCAATGGGACACATACCCGCTCCGGGTTGAGGGTAACACTCTGCGCATCCTCGACATGCTGGACGAATTTGCATTAAAGGCAACGTTCTTCGTGCTGGGGTGGGTTGCAGAGAGACGTCCCGCACTGGTAAAAGAAATACAGCGTCGGGGGCATGAAATCGCCTGCCATGGCTATGGACATCAACTCATATATCGTCATTCACCGCAGGAATTTAGGGAGGATATATCCAGAGCAAAAAATATTCTTGAAGATATCTGTGGAGAGAGGATGTGCGGGTACCGGGCCCCGAGTTATTCAATTACGGCAAAATCACTCTGGGCACTCGACATTCTTGTGGAGGAGGGTTTCTCCTACGACTCCAGCATCTTCCCTATTACTCATGATATCTATGGTATCCCGGGAGGGAAACGTTTTCCGCATGAGATATCAACACATGCCGGAAAGATACAGGAATTCCCGATATCCACCTTCTCTCTTAACATTGGAGGATGGAAGTCTCATATACCGATAGCAGGTGGCGGATACTTGAGGTTTTTTCCTGCTGTATTGGTGGCATGGGCAATCCAATCGATCAATGCCAGGGAGAAGCAGCCGGTAATAGTATATTTCCATCCCTGGGAAATTGACCCGCATCAGCCGCGTATTCGAGTCGGCCTGAAATCATGTTTCAGGCATTATCTGAATCTTGAACGCATGGAATCAAAAATAAGACACCTGTTGACTAACTTCAATTTCTCACCCGCTAAAGAGTGCCTGTTGAATACCACCCTGCCTGCCCCAAATCTAACACTGTAAATTTTTATAACTATCCATTCCTCCCCACCGTTGTTACGGCTTCCGCGACATTCCAGGTTTTAAGGTTATGTGTTTGCTCCACACATAAGAGCTAAAAACTGTTACAACTAGCTGTTAATACTAAATAAAGTATTGGCATTAATAGTGCTATCAATTAGCTGATGGTGATGTTTGCGTTACTAATACCTGCGACTGGATTCCATCATGGTAATGCGTATCGGAAGAACTCTCCCCCCGGCGGCAGCGCCGTTGCGTTTTAGGGATATCGCAGCGGGGGTTTCAGTAATCTTTGAAGGTGAGGCCGCAGTCAGGAGGTTAGAGGATGAGCTCAAATCATTTTACCGGGTCAGATACTGTTTTGCGGTTTCCTCAGGTAAGGCGGCCCTTGCCCTTATACTTCAGGCATTGCATCAGATACACCCGGAAAAGGATGAAGTCCTTATCCCTGCTTATACCTGCTATTCCGTTCCAGCTGCGATAATAAAGGCCGGTTTCAAGGTCAGATTATGCGACATGGCCCCAGGGACGCTCGATTTTGATTTCAACAGCATTGTAGAGAAATTGGAGAATCCCCGTCTGCTCTGCGTGATCCCCACCCATCTGTTTGGTATGCCGGCAGATGTGGAACGCTTGAACAGACTGGTCAGCCCGCGCGATATCTTCGTACTGGAAGACGCCGCCCAGGCGATGGGTGGCGGATGGAACGGAAAAAAGATCGGGACCCTGGGAGATGTCGGGCTGTTCAGCATGGGGCGTGGAAAGGCCTTTTCTACCGTAGAAGGCGGCATCATTCTGACAGACAACGATATGGTAGGGAGAGAGCTTGAGAAACAATTGGCCACTATTGGCAGGGAAGGGGCCATGGACACTTTGAGGCTGTTCCTTAATGCCGTTGCACTCTCGATACTCATCCACCCGCGCATATACTGGCTGCCGAAATCGTTACCATTTTTGAGATTGGGCGAAACACATTTCAATCCATCCTTTCCAATCAGGAGGTTGTCGCCATTCCAGGCCGGGATCGCAAAAAACTGGGAGGCAAGAATTAACAAACTCAAGGCAGCAAGATCGGTAAATGCCAATAATATTGCCTCATACGGGATGATGCCTGCGGGCGCGTTTGGAGGAACAATGCCGGATCTGACCAGATATCCCGTGTTGGCAGCGGATAAGGACACCAAAAAAGCTATCCTCCGGAAAAGTGAGCGGATGGGATTGGGAATATCAGACGGTTATCCTGATTCCATTGATGGAATTCATGAACTGCAGGGGCTATTAGGAGGAAATACGTTTCCGGTGGCGAAAGATATTGCCGAAAGAATAGTTACCCTGCCTGTACATCCTTATGTAGGTGAAGTTGATGTGAAAAACATCATGCACGTGTTCCAGGAAAGATCGTATGTCGAAGCATGACAGGATAAAAATAGCGATACTTATTCTGCTTTGGGTTGTGGTTTTTTATCCGCTCTACCCGGAGCTTCTCCGTGATTGGTACGGTCACTCCGATAACTCCCACGGTTTTATCGTGCCGTTTGTGGCCGGTTATTTTGCCTGGGAAAGAATCAAACAGTTGAATCCGCCGACCATTAGCAGTTCGTGGTGGGGAGGCGTCCTGCTGTTCCTGTTCCTGGCGCTCTATCTGCTCTGCTACGCAGGCGGGGTGGCCTTTCCGGCAAGGGTTGCGATGGTTTTTTCGTTGTTTGGCCTGATCTGGTTTACCCTGGGCAGCGAGATGATCAGAATCCTCGCGTTTCCTGTCCTGTTTCTGCTGTTTATGATCCCCGTGCCGTATTCGCTGTTAAGTCTCGTTTCTGCCCCTCTGCAGCTTATGGCCACGAAAATATCCGCCGGGATCATAGGGGCTTGTTACATCCCTGTCTTTCGCGAAGGCAACATGCTCTATTTTGTCGGGACCCAGCTGGAAGTTGCCGAAGCGTGCAGCGGCATCCGATCAATAATGTCTCTATTGATGATTGCCTTTGCCTTTACAGGCATGCGGCATGGTGGATGGAAGAATAATGCCATCCTGATAGCATCGGCAGTACCAATAGCTATGGTGGCCAACATAATCCGTATCGCGGGCACAGGGGTGTTGGCCAACTTTTACGGGGACAAGGTTGCGAGAGGCTTTCTCCACGAATTCTCGGGTATCGCCATCTTTGTTTTCGGTTTCATGGCATTGTTGGGTGTTTTTGCCCTGATCAACAGAAAGAAGAGCGCGGATGTCAAATAAAACCTTCACACTATCTCTTGTGATGTTGCTGTTAGCTCTATGTGCCGTTGCTGCACAATCCTCCAGGTCGGTGCCGGTTGTTGTTCAGGCAAATCTTGAAAAACTGCCAATGGTTATTTCCGGATATACCGCTACGGAGGATTCATTCTCAGCTGCCGTATATAAGGAACTGAATGCTGATAAGAATATTTACCGACATTACAAGTCGCAAAACGGCGATCAGCTTGACCTGTATATCGGCTATTACGGCACTGCAAAAGGCGGCAGAACCGGCCATAATCCCTATGCCTGTCTGCCTGGAAGCGGAGCGGCGATTGTCGACACCGGAATTGTACATCTCAAACAGATAGCGACCGGCAAAAGTATCCCGGTTAATTACGTTCTGTCTCGCATGGATGGCGCCAATACTGTCATGCTTCACTGGTACCAAACTGCAGGAAAGACGGTTATTTCAACAGGATTGAGCCAGAATATTGAACGCTTTACGGGAAGGATTCTGCACAATCGCAACGACGGGGCGTTTGTTCGAATAACAGCAAATTCTGCGGATGAAGATGTTTCGAAGACAAAACAGAGGGTAGAGCAATTTGCCGAGATTGTGCTCAATCAATTGCCTAGTAATTGGCCCGTTGAAAAATGATCGAGTTATTTGACGAATATGAATGTTTTTCTGGCGATAACCTGCTGCTACTCATGGATCTGCCGTCGTCAAGCAGTGTCCTTATTGTCGGAGATGAGTTTTCCTTCTGGCACCATGTTTTTCAAAATGCCAAATGTGTCGATCATATTCCCACGCTAGCAAGTTCAACAGAAGTATACGAGTTGATATTATACTATTCCGCCTCTTCCAACTCACGCCGGATGTTTAACGCCGACCTGAAGCAGGCGCATCAAATGTTGGCGTCAAACGGTTCGATTTTACTTTTTGCCGAAAATACGTGCTCTTTTAAACAGCTAAAGAATCTTGTGCGAGGGCGTTTTTGTTCGTTTTTTGATAAATTGTGGTATCGCCTTTCAGGCTATCAGAATGCACTCCACCGGTCTGGCTTTAAGCCAATATACTGTTTTCTTCCGTTTCCTGGCTTGCAACAGCCGGAAGAGTTGGTGTTGGCAGGGAGCAAGATGCTGGAGTTGCCGCATTACGCTCATCCACTGCTTCATCTTGTCAACAGGTTTGGAGGCTACCTAGCCATTGCTGAAGGTTTCGTTATCCTGGGCGGATCCAACTCATTCGAATCATCTCATTTGCTGCAAATGGTTAATGAGGCGATTTCGCGCCAGTTACAGCTTCCTGTCGCCAACTGCCTTCTGGAGAGAGTCGATATCCGGCTCAGGGGAACTTTCGTATTGTTTTTGACAGAAAACAATTCAGGAAAAGGTTTTATTGTTCGACTCGTGGCTGATCGCCGAATTGACAGCATAGTATGCAAAAATCATAAATTTCTTGAATATCTTCAGGGTGGTGCCGGGTTGCCTGCTTCTATCATGGATAAACTGCCCCGGCCGATCTGCCGGATAGAACATGACGACCGTACAGTTTATGCGGAAACAATGGTGGCAGGCATGCCAGCATGGAAAGTCAATAGTTGTGAACAACGCGAGCATATTTTTCAGGCCGCTGTAGATTTTTTATATCAAGTACATTTTGCCAGTTGCCAAAACGATATCATGACATCTTATAAACTCAACATTCTCTTTGCTGACGATCAAGCCCGCTTGGCAAGCTGCAAAGTGATTAGTGCCGATTTCCGTGAAAGAGTTGTAGCACTCATTGAAACTCTTCAGCATCGCCTGATTGGTACGGAAATAGACCTGGTTATTTCCCATGGAGATTACGGCTATGGAAACATCCTGGTTAATCCCCAAAGCGGTAGTATACAGGGAATAATTGACTGGGATACCGGAAAAGCAAGTGATTTCCCTGGAGTTGACATGATGAATCTGCTTATCCAGAAGGAACGTGCTGAAAAAAACAGTGCCGTCTTGCCGGCGTTTGCAACTGTAGTGGGCAGAGGAATTGCTGAAATAATCGGCAATAATTTTCGTAATTACTTGGTGTTGCTTAATATTCCAGAAAATCTCCATAGCGTCATAGTGTATCTAAGTTACATTCGGTACGTTACCAGAGCTGCTCAATACCCAAATGTATTTGAGCTAGAACAAAATGATTATCAGGCGATTCTGGATTTGTTGTTGGAACGGTTGCCGCTATGAACGACAAGATTAAAGTCCTGGTTCTCGATAACACCTTTACATTCGGAGGTGCTATCAACAGCCTGTGCCATCTGATTAATGCGCTTGATAAGGAGCGGTTTGAACCGATTATAGTTACCGGTCAGCGGGAGGAACTGCTTAAAGAGAAGTTTACCGGCACCACTTGCTATAATCATATGCCAAGGTTGCCGTGGATTGATAATCACAACTATACAAAAATTGCCTCGCTGCCATTCTTTAAAAACAGCATGCTTCGCTTTATTCTAAACCTTAGCCGCTTCCTGTATTGGGTTTTTCTGGTTGATTTTTCTGAGGCACTTTATTTCAGGCGTATCGGCAAAAGGCATGGTGTGCAACTGGTGCATCTCAATAACATAATGGGAAGCCAATTGTCAGGTATCATGGCGGCAAAGCTGCTTGGAGTGCCATGTGTAGCTCATTTGAGGGATTTTGAAGAAGTACATCCCATCACTAAATTTTATGCCAGATTAGTGGACCACCATGTTGCGATCTCCGGCGCCATAAAGGATAATTTACTTCTGCTTGGTGTGTCTGAAGAAAAAATATCAGTTGTACATGATGCGCTGGATCTAGATGAGTTCAATGGTGCGGTCCACTGTAACTACTTGGTCCGCGAATTCGGACTTGAATCAGGCAAGCTTAGATATGGCATATTTGGCCGGGTAGTTGATTGGAAAGGTATCAGGGAGTTTCTCCACGCAGCGCGCATTATTGCTGATCAATTCCCTGAAGCGTGCGGTTTTATAGTTGGCGGGCCTTCAGATGGTGATGTGGCATTTTATGACGAAATGGTAGTACTTGCGTACGAACTCGGTTTAAAGGACAAGGTGGTCTTCACAGGATATCGAAAAGACATTCCGGCACTGATGAAATTAATGGATGTAGTGGTGCACGCTTCAAATCGTCCAGAACCTTTTGGGATGGTTGTTATCGAGGGCATGGCAATGGGCAAACCGGTGGTTGCTACTCGGGCCGGTGGGCCTATTGATATTGTAGCTGACGGCCGGACCGGCTTGCTGGTTGATGTTGGCGATGAGGTGGCTTTGGCGGAAGCGGTGATCGCACTATTACAACAGATTGAATTGAGACAGAAGATGGGACGTTTGGGTCGCGAAAGAGTTGAAGAACTCTTCAACAACAAACTGTATGCAGAGAAAATGCAAAAGATCTTTCAACGGTTTACGCCGTGAGGAGGTTAACAGATGCAGGAAAGCGCGATTGTTGCTAAAGGATTTCCAGTAACAGATGTGCAGACAACAGCCGACCTTGAATGTCTCAGGGTCAGAGACATCTGGGCTTTCTGTAAAAGCCAGGATATCCTCTTCTGGCTGTTAAATATCTATCTTTTTTTTGAATACGTACGACCACAGACACTCTATCCGGTGCTGGATATCATGCCTTACAACCGTATAATTATTATTGTAATGCTATTTTTGCTGATGGTAAAAAAAAATATTAAATTAGTTCATAACGTTGAGAATCGGCTTTTACTCCTCTTTTTTGGGGTAGTGCTTCTTTCAAGCATATTTGCCATCTCACCTGGGATCGCATTTGACACAATAGCAGTGTTTATCTCATGGCTACTTATATATTTTTTAATAACAAACATCATAAACACCGAAAGCCGTTTTCAGATATTCATGTTGATGTTCCTGCTTTATAATTTCAAAATGTCGCAATATGCTTTGAGAGGTTGGGCAAGAATCGGTTTTGGATTTGGCAAGGAAGGCACTGGCGGTGGACCGGGTTGGTTTGAAAATTCAGGAGAATTCGCTATAGAAATGTGCGTGTTTTTGCCTCTTGCGATATATTTCATTATCGCTCTTAAGGATCGGTGGCCAAAATGGAAAATATCCATTTTTTGGCTGCTCCCTTTAACGGCAATAGCGGGGATCATCTCATCTTCCTCCAGAGGTGCACTAGTAGGCGGATTTGCCGTTATGGCCTGGATACTGTTGAAGAGCCAAAAGAAAATCCTGGCTGCTTTGGTTCTCACGTTGGTCTGTTTCCTCGCATACACGATGGTTCCTGAAGAGCAGGTCTCAAGATTTAATAAGGCAGGAGAGGACCAGACGTCACTAGCCCGAACCGAACGATGGGAAAAAGGGCTTAAAATGGCGGAAATGTATCCTATACTAGGTGTAGGGTACGGAAACTGGGCAATTGCAGATGTGAGAATATTCTCAGGCAATGGTTCCCTTAGCCATAATGTTTTTGTGGAGTGTGTGTCGGAACTTGGGTACAGCGGTTTGGTGCTCTATATTCTGATGATCTTGTATACCCTGGTTAACAATTACCGCACCCGGATAATCCTTCGCGCCCGAAAGATGGAAAATGGATTTATTTATGTGATGAGCCACGGTCTCGATGGGGCTTTAATTGGATTTATGGTAAGCGGTTTTTTTGTTACAGTGCTCTATTATCCCTATTTTTGGATCAATATGGCCCTGACGGTTGCCCTGCACAACATTGCCCAAAAACATGCCATCGCTGAAATATGAAAAAGAATATTCTTTTCATTATTGAATCGTCTGAAACCGGCGGCGCGGAAAGTATCTTCGCCGAGCTTGTTCTGCGAGTAGACCGGGAACGCTACATACCGCACGTGGCGTTGCTCTATGAAGGATGGCTTTTGGATAAGCTTGTTGCTCTGGGCGTGACACCGCATCTGATCACGACACGTAAAGGTGGTTTCGATTTGGGGTTATTGCGGGGAATTGGAAAACTCATAAAACGCCACGATATTGATCTGATTCATTCACACTTGTTCACTACCAGTGTGTATTCGTGTGTTATCGGGGCATTGTCAGGAGTGCCAGTTGTTTCGACCCTTCACGGCACAATGGATGTGGCAGAGCAAGATCTCTTGAAAAAACTGAAATGGGAGGCCATCAACCGCTTCTCCCACAGGGTTGTCTTTGTTTCCAATTATCTGCGGGACTATTTTGTAGATCAGCGGTTGGCCTATTCTGCAAAGTCACTGGTTGTGCATAACGGTATTGATATTGACAGGTTAAGGCAGGGACTCTCAAAGCCGGAGGCCAGAGAAAGACTCGGTTTATCGGATAAAAGCTTCGTAATCGGCTGCGTTGGAGACCTTCGTCCTGCCAAGGATTACCAAACCGCCTTGCGTGCCGTGGCTGTGCTTAAGCCTGTGATAGCTGATCTTAAACTGTTCATTGTTGGCACGAAGACAGATCTTTTTCCGGGCCTTGAAGAGCTTAGGGATTGTCTGGGGCTTCGGCTCCAGGTTGAATTTCTGGGTTTTCGCCCCGATATCGAAAACATCTTTCCCGCTTTTGATGTTTACCTGACCTCCTCGACAAGCGAAGGTTTTTCCCTCACCGTCGTCGAGGCCATGGCGATCGGGTTGCCGGTTGTGGCTACACGTAGCGGTGGCCCCGAAGAAATCATTCGCAGCGGCGAGACCGGGCTGCTGGTAGAAAGCGGGGCTCCTGAAAAGATCGCCTCGGCAATCGCGGCTATTTATCGGAATGAAGCTCTTGCTGATAAATTATCACAGGCAGGAGCACATCTTGCGGAAACAGATTTTTCCATCCAGGCGATGGTCGATGGTTATCAGACCATTTATCAGAGCATAACCGATCGCCGGAGTGGGGTGGATCATGGATGATATCAGGGCGGGTATCAAACACCTCCTGGCGCGCTTGGTCTATTATTCAGGCTTGTTCAGTACGCATTTGAACAATGTAGGGGAAGGACGCTCGTTGACCCTTATGTATCACCGGATTATCCCCCGCAGCAAAGTCGGTGCCTTTCTTCAACCAGGTATGTACGTTGAACCAGAGACATTTGAGCTTCATCTGCAATTCTTAAAAAAATATTTCAGCATGCAACATGTCAGCGCACTCTATCCATCAGTAAACTCTACAGTAAAAGGTTTTCATGGCAGGCCTGAATGTGCAATCACTTTTGATGACGGCTGGGTCGACTTTTATGAATATGCGTTTCCGTTGCTGGTCAAGCACACAGTTTCGGCAACGGTTTTCCTGCCAACCGGCTTCATTGACACAGGAAAGATCTTCTGGAGTGAACGTCTGGGAAATATCTGCGCGGCGGTGGCTACCGCCGGAAATTTTGATGCTTTCAAGGAGTTTGCCCAGCGGCAGCTCTTGCTGCAAGACAGTTTTCAGACTTTGCCTGTGACGGATTTTTATGAGGTTGTCCTTGAGGCGCTAAAGAAATATCGCGAGGAAGCGATCGAAGATATCCTTGAGCAGATCGAAAACCATTTTGCGCTTGTCAACCGCACTGATCAAAGTAATTTTTTGACCTGGGTGCAGATCGAGGAAATGCGGAGTAGCGGTCTGGTGTCGTTCGGTTCCCATACGAATACACATCGCATTCTTACAACGCTGGGTCAGGATGAAATTTACAGGGAAGTTACCCTTTCTATGCAAGCCCTGCGGGAGCGTAAAGCCGTTGATGGAGATGGCGTAGCGTTCTGTTATCCGAATGGTAATTTAAATGAAAAAGTTATTGAGCAGCTCAAGTCATCAGGTTATGCCTGTGCCTTTACTACCCGATGTGGTTGGAACGACACCCGGACGCCTCTTTTTGCACTGAACAGGGTTGGCGTACATCAGGACATATCCAATACGGCAGCACTCCTAGCATACAGAATATATTCTGCCTCCTCTTAACTGAGCAGATTGGATTGGAGCGGGGTGCGCATTTACTTAACTAATGGTTGTTTATACTTGTATGTTGGATAAAACCGACCATAGAAAGGATGGTGATTTTATGGATGATATACAGATCAGTTTCATAGTTCCCTTGTATAATGAGGAAAAAACTATTGCCTCATGTCTTGATTCCATAATCGCAGAGATGCATGTAACTGATGAAATAATCGTTGTCGATAACGGTTCTACTGATAAGTCGGCTAATATTGTGAGTGCTTACCAGAGCATCACTTTGCTGGAGCGACCTCGAGTTACCGTGGCGGCTGTAAGAAACTTTGGTGCCAAGATGGCAAAGGGCAACGTTTTAGCTTTCATAGACTCAGACTGTATTGTCTGCATAGATTGGCGGAAACAACTCGTGCAGACCCTTAAAGTCCGGTCTGTGGCGGCGAGTGGTTCGAAGTATTGCTTGCCTGAGTCCGCATGCTGGATTGAAAAAGTTTGGTATTCTCAACGGAATAAAACGGCGGGGAAAGCAAAATATATTAATTCCGGAAATTTGGCGATCAGGAAGGATGTCTTTTTGAGGGTCGGCGGATTCGACGAAACGCTCATTACCGGTGAGGATTCGGAGCTTTGCTGGCGGTTAAGCCATACGGACAACATTGTTTTTGAAAATCCGGATATAAAGGCTATCCATCTCGGCAACCCTAAAAATCTATGGCGTTTTTACAAGCAACAAAGATGGCACAGTCTGGGAATGTTTGGCACATTTAAAGTGTCATGTTTTGATAAGCCGGTAATGATGACTATAGCCTTTGCTTTTTGCTTATTGTTTTCATTACTAACGGCATTTTACAACGAAAATATGTTTGATCTGAATAGTCAGGTGTTTGCAGTTATGCTTATTCTTTCTATTCCTATAATTACTACGTTTTACAGATGCTTTCAATTTCGGAATTTTTTGTATTTCCCGCAATTAGTTTTGTTGTACCTGGTATATTTTGTGGCGAGAATTGATGCGCTTTTACGTATTTGTTATACGCACATAGAAAAAGGTAACCGAAAATTGGTTAGAACGTAGCATCAGATTGTTGATAACCTGACGATGTGGAAGATTGTTCTCAGTTTGGTTCCGATTGTCTTTTTCAGTGTGTCCGTATTCAGAAAAATGGTGCTACAAAATGCCCCTGTATTGGTTTTTTTCTGAAAACCCCGGCCACCTCAGTGCCCTCTCCGATGGCTTTATGCTCCTCTGGTCAGGACTTTTGCAAGAGGTGCAGTTGTAAAGATTAAATCAGTAAATATCACAGCCATGAAGACACCGAATGAATACAAAAGCGAATTATGAACTAATGTATTTTTTCGAATCTTCATGGCATGTTCATTCTAATTCAGCACCATTCATCACTTACATTGGTGTTGCTTTAAGGTTTGTCGGTGGTGCCAATGCCGTTAAAGAGCTTGTTAAGTCAGTTGACGATACAGACAAATTGTCGATCCAGAAATACCAGGTCGAGTCATTGGAATTAGTATAGTCACCAAACGTGATCGCAGAAATACTGGATGTTGCGCTTTCAGTCGGACTGTTATTGTTCACTTTGGTAAAGTAAGCTTTTTCAACGCCATCAATCCAAATTCGATATTCTCCGGAATCTGTACCCGGAGCTGCCCGTACAAAATGTATCTTGACGTGGTGCCATGTACCCCCTCGTAAATCAATTGAGCTTACCGTTGTAACCGGGGTGGCATGGCAAGAAGCGTCATAACCAGGAGACCCATCAAGGCGTTTTTCACAAATAGTATCACCATAATAGCACACTCTATTCATAATATTATCGTTGTAGTCCATTATAAAAGTAGAATTATTTTGGCTCGGAGTGCTAAGTGAGCCAAAAACTTTCACAAATTTCATGCCTCCATTCATTGTCCCTTCAATCTTTGTGTCGAATTCAAGCCAAAACTCCTGGGTGTTAAATGCGGAAAGGGGCAGTACTGCTTGAGTACCGGATGTTCCCGCTTTGTTATACGTTAAGCGGATAGCTGCAGAATTACCGATTCCGCCTGACGTCATGATTTGCCAACTACTGTCCAGGGATAATGCTCCGGCAGACTGGTTATTGAAATCATTCTGATAAAAAATAGCAGCAAAGGAAGAGGTCGCTACTAGTAGTGCTACTGCAGCCAATAAGGATGGGATTGTAAGTTTTATCATTTTTAACTCCCGTTTGATTTTTTTTGAAAAATATCCGTGTTGCATGATCTGTTGACTAAATTATGCCAAAAAAAGGTTGATACCAGATTTTATTTCACAGTGACTATCCTTAAATTTTGTGGTGAAGACGGTTGTGTGTTGGTGGTTCTGTCTGTTGCCACTACCAGGTTGTCCACCCAGAAGGTTTGATCAACGGGTGAGCCAACGCCAATGTAGGGTCCAATGATAAACTGGTTAAATTTCATATCGGGGTTAATTGCGGTACGGAACACCACGTTTTTGTAATCCAGAACAGGACTGCCGTCAAACCAGTATTGGATAATCCCGTCCTTAACTGCCTTGCTGTTGGCAATACTGTTGAGTTTGACGTAAGCCTCAATCAGGTGCCACTCAGATTTGTAATTCGGACCGGTGACATTGGAAAAAATGACACTGCTGGCTTTCCATATTTTGCCGTTCCAGTAAGCGCCACCATTAGCATAACAATCTCCGTTGCCATAACCATCGCTGTCGCCATTGCATCCGGCAACGCCCCTTTTTTCGGTGATGGTGGTCAAGTCTTTACCGATATTTGCAGTGTCAATATTGACTCCGTCTTGGATTGCTATCAGGGGTTTACCTGCATTTTCCTCCAGGTACACTGTCAGATGAGTATAGGCAGGACCGATCCAATCTGTATCCTTGTTGGTCAAAAGGTAAAACTCATGCGGATGGTAAGATACACCCGACCCGACCCAGCTTGAGCTATACTTGACGTAGTAGCTGATATACACAGAATCAGTATCCAAAATTTTTTTTCTCATGGTTGAACCGTTGTTGGGCAAAACAGCGCCTTTGGAGAAATGAAATTCCACTGATTTGGTGCTGTTTGCAACGTGTTCCAAGCTAGATAGAATCGGGTTGGTGTTGTCGTACCATTCCCTGCTGCTCATATTTACATCTTCGAAACGTTCCTGAAAGAGAATAGTGCCGGCGAAACTCGGATTTGTCCAGCCCAGTGAGATTACAGAAAAGTACATAAGAGTATATGTCAATCTACGGACGTTCATTATTCACTCCTTTAACAACGTCCTTTTGAATATATCCTAGCCAAATTTTGTGGCCAGAAATATGTTTAACAAATAGAAAAAAACCGGGGGCCGAAAACCAATAGGCATTTCGGCAACCCGGCTGTCTCTTTGAGACCCAGTAGGCTTTCCGCCCCATCCTCGCGAATGGTTTAGTATTATCGTTTATCTATTGACTAAACTATGTATGATTGTGATCACATCATCGACTATTTTTAAGATAAGTGAAGTGATTTAAATCACAATAATGGATATTTCAGATCTTTCTTGAGGGTCATTATGGAACAGCACTTCAATCATCAAATCCTTACAGTTAAAAACCACTTTTAATTTGATTATTGTAATTATAGGGGCCATATGTAATCGTTGTATATAGTTGGGTAACTCTTTTTGCCGTGCGTTGTGTCAATTATATCGACATCAAATCAAGAAAACCGAGAAAACCGAGAAAACCGAGAGTATAACCTGCTAATATCTGCGTTGGAGTATGCATAATATGAAAAAAACAAAAATATTTGTTAAAATTGTATTTATAATAATCGGTTGTGGTCTTATTTTACAAATGGCTACTTGGTGTATTGGCTACCTGAAAAATGCAGCTTTATCACAAAAAACAGAGGCGGTATCTGGTATGAATGAGGTTAATGATAGTAAGTCTGGCGTCAGCTCGTCATTGGCTCATAAACTGATCTTCATACATCACTCTGTAGGCGGTCATTGGTTGTCACACAACGACGGCGGCCTTGTGAAGGCACTGAACCAGAATAATATATATGTTAATGACATTACCTATGATTGGGAACCCAAAGAGCTGACCGATACTGAAACAAAGCGGATCAAGAGAAAGTTGCTTAAGCTTCTAAAACGTGATGACCGTGGCGCCTACGGAATCGGCAATAGAACTGATATCGGTAACATGTATGACTGGTTTGCCGGTCCGGACTCTAACATGATCATGCGGGCGGTGTATGCAGAAAATAACGAAACCGACCGTTTCGGCGATCATGCAAATAATGGACGGCTTGCCGCGCTGGTGGCGGGCAAGGAGAACGAAATAGTCGTCTTTAAGTCCTGTTATCCCAATACATTGCTGAAAGGTAGACCGAATGATAAAGCAAACGCCGATGCTGTACCACCTCTAAACTATCCAGCCGGTTCAGAGTCGCATACTGTAGCAAATGCCAAGAGGGCATTTAATGATGCGCTTGCTTATTTCAAAAGCCGTCCCGACAAATTCTTTGTTATTGTAACGCCCCCGCCACGGTTGGAACTGCCGGAGAACGGACGGATCGCAAGAGGCTTTACGAGCTGGCTCTATAATGATTGGCTCAGAGAAAATAAATATCCACTCAAGAATGTCATGGTTTTTGATCTGTATAACGTGCTGACATCAGGGCATGGACCTAATGAATCCGATGTCGGTGAGGAACAAGGAAATCATCATCGCCTGTGGAAAGGAGTGGAACAGCATGTCGTCGCGTTTGATAATCATGTACTACTTTATCCCCGCAAGCCTGGTGACAATCATCCTTCGTCAGCTGGCCTTAAAAAGGCCACCGAAGAATTTGTTCCGCTTCTTATCGAGAAATATAGCCATTGGAAGCTGACTGTGTCGCGATGATGGTTTTGAGTAGACAGCAGATTAAAATATGAGTTCAAGTTCACATCAATGGGTATTCCGCGCTTGCGCAACTAACTCATCAACGATGTTAAAATACTGACATTACAGGCTAATACTAACATAATAATAACCTGCCGGAATAGCTGCTTATTACAATCACTACCGTAATGTTTCACCGTCTATTCTGTAAATTTGTAACATGCCATTTCACCTGCCGCATTCATAATACCCCAAAATCAGTAATAAATTAACAAATTCCCTTTGGCATGAAATATGGAACGGAACTACCGTCAATAATTAACTGACTTACTATTGCTGATTTTGAGATTATATCTCCGAAAGGAAGGAACCTTGTGGATAATGAGAAAGTATTATCAACAGCAACCAAGAAATATTATGAAGATTTGATTCATGATATCGGTGATGACTATTTTAATTATCGATGGAAGAATCATCCGGTAAACCGGAGTCATTACCGTCACACAAAAAAATCGGTTGAATTCTCATTTAGTCTAATTGATGGGACTGCCAATCATTTGCTGGAAATAGGATCAGGCCCCGGTACATGGACGGACATATGTCTTAGTCATACGCGTAAAATGACTATTGTAGATATTTCGAGCGAGATGCTTAAAGTGGTCCGGGAACGGTTTAAAAATTATCAGATTGAACTTGTATGTGGTGACTTTATTTCCGATGAGGTGTTACTCCCTAATGGAATTAATGTTATTTTTTCGGCTCGAGCATTGGAGTATATGGACAACAAACGGGCTATGGTATCAAAAAGCTGCGAGATACTCACAGATAAAGGCTTTCTTGTCATAATCACCAAGAATCCGCGGTGGATGGACAAAGTAAAAGAGTCTTTACAACCAGCTATTTCATATGAAAATGATATTTTACAATCTGACTGGATCGAGTGGAGTGAGCTTGAAGAATACTATAGGGAAAATGGTCTTAAAAACGTCGTTACCTATCCAGTATGTTTCGGGTCATATAACGCTCCATTGAACAACTTCATAAGTATAAAGCTGTGTGATCTTCTGCACTCATTTATGTTTCAAAGAAAAATCAGCACAACTATTGATTTTTTGGTCGAAAGTTATATGACGATCGGGCAGAAGATATAATTGAAGTGCCTGGAGTTTGTTTAAGTAGGCTGAGCTGAGCTTGTAGAAAAATATATACAAGGAGAATTTTAATCAAATGTCTAACCACTCTCTCGCCAACCTATTAAAAAGACTGTATTGGGATTTAGTCGACAGCCATGAAAGAAAGTACCTATTATATGGGTTTATTTCTGAAATTCCCGGCATCTTCGGTAATTTATTAAGAGGAAGGTTTGTCTCCAGGCAAGTTCATCATTGCGGCGAGAACTTAAATGTGTTTGCGGGGACTCGGTTTCGTTCTATGGAAAATCTCAGCATAGGAGATAACGTCAGTATCGGGTATGACAATTTTATTCAGGCACGGGGTGGTATAACCATAGGTAACGATGTAATGACGGCTCCCGGAGTGAAAATATGGTCTGAGAATCATGGTTTTCAAGATCCGGACATTTTGATCCGTAATCAGCCCGAGATAACCTCTGAAGTTGTCATCGGCAATGATGTGTTCATCGCTTCAAACTCTTTCATCATGCCCGGTGTCACCTTGCCTGATGGCATCGTGGTCTCAGCTGGTTCTGTGGTAGGCATGAAGACGTATAAACCATATTCAATCATCGCTGGAAATCCTGCACGAATTATCGGGTACAGAGGCAGCAAAGTTGTAGAATAGCGTTTCGGTGAATTAACCGCGTACCAATTTTATGTTTCAACAGGTATTTATGAATGACTCTCTTAGGTCAAAAACATTAAAAAATATAGGATACAATACTATTTCCAAGTTCTTTTCCATGGCGGTGCAGGCTGTGGCAAATATCATTCTTACTCGTATTCTCCTTCCGGCTGATTATGGCATTCTTGGTTTAGCTTACGTCTTTATTGCATTTATCAACCAGTTCAATGATTTTGGCATAAGCGGCGCGGTAACTCGCCGCTTAACTCTGTCAGATGATCAGCTCTATACCGGCTTTACCATGAAGTTTCTATTAGGGCTGGCTCTGTTCCTCATAACGTTTGTTGGGGCGCCTATTGCCGGGTTGTTCTTTGATAATCCGGTAATAGTAAACGTAGTCCGAGTCAGTTCCTTGCAATTTCTGATAAATTTTTTCCAGTTTATCCCATCTGTTCTGTTGACTCGTGAGCTTAACTTTAAAGCTATTTCGTCAATAAATATGATTTCAAGTATTGCAACATCCTTGATAGCTATCACTTTGGCGTACAGCGGTTTTAGCTTCTGGAGCTTGGTGATTGCCAACCTGTTCACCATGGTCTGTTCCGTCACTCTTATGAATATAATAAAACCGATCAAAATCAGGTTTTGTCTCGATAGTTCAGTCGCTATGGAATATTTTCGGTTTGGAGGTAACCTGTTTCTTACCGGTCTTGTTGCCTTTGCGATACTAAACGTCAATAGCTTTGTGGTAGGGGCTGTCAATGGAGCAACATCACTCGGGTATTACAACCTTGCCGCAAGCTGGGGATCAATGGTTTTTACCGTCATTCTCGGTGTGGTTATGAGTGTTTTGAATCCAACGTTTGCCCGATTTCAGGATAACCTGCCTAAAATGAAGAACGTATTTCTCCAGGGACTTGGTTATGTCACCGTGGTTTCCGCCATGCTCAATATCACCCTTTTTGTAACGGCATCTGAGTTTCTCTGTTTTGTTCTCGGCAAAGGGACTGATAAGTGGCTTCCCGCGGTCAGCAGCTTTCAGATATTGTGTATTTACGGCATTTTCAGGATAATGATTTACATGGTTGCGCCTGTTTTCCTTGCAGTAGGAAATTCAAGGATTTTTCTCGTATCCGATCTGCTCGTTGCAATAGTTCAGCTTTCCCTGGTTTACCCGGTTCTTAAATATTTTGGTATCGAAGGACTGGCTCTTCTCCTTCTGGGCGTAACGTTTATCCAATTGCCTATCTATATCCCAGGTCTCCGGAGGGTTGTTGATGTACAGTGGCGTGAGTTGCTCTCAGTCGTATGGCCATCATTTATTGCATCGATAGTGGTAGTTTTTGTCTTTTTTACGTGGGAAAACATTTTCGAATACAGCCTTGCCGGATTTTTCAAGAAGGGTATTGCTGCAGCCTTACTTTTTATCATCGTGCACAGCCTTGCAACTAAAGGGCGTTATATCATCGAATTCAGGGGTATTCTTGGAGAGGTGGGTTTTATAGCCAAGCAGTAGTCCAGACAAGGGGGCGTTATGAGTTTTTTCAGTCATGCACACGCATTGGTAGAAAGCAAAAATATCGGTGAAAACACAAAGATATGGGCGTTTGCCCATGTCCTCCCAGGTGCTGACATCGGTGCCAATTGCAATATCTGCGACAATGTATTTATTGAGAACGATGTCAGCATCGGTAATCGGGTAACCATTAAATGCGGTGTGCAGGTATGGGACGGAGTAAGGCTTGAGGATGATGTTTTTGTTGGTCCGAATGCAACATTTACTAATGATGCCAATCCGAGAAGCAGGTCAAAAGAATGGAAGCTGGAGAGGACACTGGTTCTTAACGGTGCGTCAATCGGTGCCAATGCCACAATTCTTCCAGGCCTTACAATCGGGAAAAACGCTATGGTCGGCGCCGGCGCAGTGGTCACCCGTGATGTCCCGCAAAATGCAATAGTGGCTGGCAACCCTGCCCGCATTACCGGATACGTTTCTTCCAACAAGAACAATGGCATTGCAGTGTTCAGGGCATCTGAAAATATGCCGTCGCGCCGGGATTCTGTCGTTATGGGGGTTTCCCTGTTCCGAATGCCGGAGATAAAGGATATTCGCGGTGTATTAAGTTTTGCTGAATATGGACAGCTGCTACCGTTCATTCCCAAACGATATTTCGTGGTTTATGACGTGCCCAGCAAAGAGGTGCGTGGCGAGCATGCGCATAAGGAACTGCATGAATTTCTGGTCTGTTTGAAAGGCTCGTGCAGCGTGCTCGTCGATGATTGCGAGAATAGTGAGGAATTTCTTCTCGACAGCCCCCGTGTCGGTCTTCACCTCTCTTCTATGACCTGGACAGTCCAGTACAAATACTCTCCCGATGCCATTCTTCTGGTACTTGCGTCAGAAGTGTACGAGGAAAGCGACTATATTCGAGACTATGATGATTTTGTTGCGCTTAAAAAGCAAAAGGGTTGTTCTGCGTCGAATCCTTTGACGTTTGATTCCCAGGAAAGTTGGGCAGTCGAAGACAAGGTGGAAATACGATGAAGATTCAATTTCTTGATCTCAAAGCAGCATATATTGAACTAAAAGATGGTCTAGATGCTGCCTATAGTCGTGTCATGGAGTCTGCACGGTACATACTAGGCAACGAGATAGAAGCCTTTGAAACCGAGTTTGCGGAGTATTGTGAAGCCAGGAATTGTATCGGAGTCGGAAACGGACTTGACGCTCTGCATCTTATTCTGCGAGGCTATGGCATTGGGACCGGTGACGAGGTCGTAGTTCCGTCCAACACGTTTATCGCCACCTGGCTGGCCGTTACCTATGCAGGGGCTACGCCGGTACCGGTAGAGCCTGACGAACGGACTTATAATATCGATCCGGCACGTATTGAGGCTGCCATCACATCCCGAACCAAGGCCATTATGCCGGTCCATCTCTATGGACAACCGGCTGATATGGACCCGATCTTGGCCATCGCCTCACGTTACGGTCTGAAAGTCATTGAAGACGCAGCTCAGGCTCATGGTGCCCGCTATAGAGGGCGCAGGACAGGGAGCCTGGGTGATGCGGCCGGGTTCAGTTTTTACCCTGGGAAAAACCTGGGGACGATTGGTGACGGGGGAGCCATCGTAACCAACGATGATCAATTGGCCGATAAAATACGTATGCTGCGCAACTATGGTTGCAGGCAGAAGTATGTGAATGAATGCAAAGGTTTCAATTCCCGGCTCGATGAGCTGCAAGCGGCTTTTTTGCGCGTTAAACTAACGTGTCTGGATGAATGGAATATCAGGCGATCAACAATTGCGGAAGCATACTCGATGGCACTAACCGGCAGCGCCCTTGTATTGCCTTTTGTACCTGATTATGCAGAGCCGGTGTGGCATCTTTATGTCATCCAGTGCGCCAATAGAGGGGGCCTGCAGGAAAAACTGACAGGGGCCGGCATCGGCTCACTGATCCATTATCCCATTCCTCCGCACCTGCAGGCCGCATACAAAGAACTCGAATATGGTGATGGAGAACTTCCTCTCTGTGAGAGTCTTGCGCAAAATGTTTTAAGTCTGCCGATGGGACCTCACATGAGCGAGGTGGATAGCTCCTACGTTGTTGAAGTGATTGTGAGGTGATCTTTAATGTTAAAAACTGCCGTCAAATCGGATCTTCCCTTAGTTACCATTATCGCTCTTTGCTATAACCATGAAAAATACGTTGTCGAGTGTCTAGAGCATATTCGCGAACAGACGTACACCAACACCGAACTAATAATTATGGATGACTGTTCCAGGGATAGATCGGTCTTCATTATCAGCGACTGGATTGAAAAAAATGGAGTTTATTGCACGTTTATTGCCCATACCCGGAATGTAGGTGTTTGTAAGTCATTAAATGAGGCGTTGTCCCATACTCAAGGCGAATATATAAGTATGATTGCCACCGACGATACCTGGGAACCAGAAAAAATCGAGCACCAGGTGGCACTTATGCAGGCACAGCCGGAGCAGGTGGCCGTGGTCTTTTCTGATGCCGCACAAGTGGACGAGTCGGGACGTAAACTGGCTGAAAGATTCATCGAGGCGAACTTCACTGGCAGTGATGTGCCTTCGGGGAGGATCTTTTCGCACCTTGTAGATCACAATTTTATCCCGGCAATGTCAACACTCATCCGCCGGAAGGCGATTGAAGCTGTGGGTGGATATGATGAGCGTTTGACTTACGAGGATTACGACATGTGGCTTCGTTTGTCCGTAGTATATAATTTTGTCTTCTGCCCGGGAACTGTTGCCAGCTACCGGATTGTAGCTACGTCAATGATCCGGACATTATTTGCTGCGCCTACGGCAAATCACAGTTATTCACAGTTTTTGATATACGAAAAATGGCTTAAATCTGATTTGCTGACTTTTGACCAGCGACAGAGATGGACTAGGATGTTGTCGGGGGCTGCATATTTATTATATGTGCATGATGATCCTCGTGCCCGCATGTGCCTCTGGAAAGCATATTGTCGCACATGGAATCTGCGCGTATTCCTTCAGGCGCTTACATGTTCATTGGGGATATCCAGATCCCATGCAAAAAAGCTGATTTCAATCATGGGTAACCGGTGCGTTGATGATGCATAGGCGTGACCTTGAAATAGTGGACTCCCCTTTACTTACAGATTGTTAGTCGTTGCAAGCCCTTCCAGCATATCCGCTATATCCGGCGATAC
>JAQUCU010000140.1 GCA_028686055.1 Desulfuromonadaceae bacterium | reverse complement strand
CTGATTACCGTACAATAGTCGGTTCATCAAAGGCTATGGAGCGGGTATTTGAGATCGTCCGCAAAGTTGCCGATACGGAAGCTTCGGTGCTGATAACCGGCGAATCCGGTACCGGCAAGGAACTGGTGGCACGTTCAATTCATAGTCACAGCGGCAGGCGCGATGCGCCCTTCGTTGCCATCAACTGTACCGCAATCCCCCGCGATCTTTTGGAAAGCGAACTGTTCGGCCATGTCCGCGGCGCTTTTACCGGAGCTGTGAAGGACAAAACCGGCAGGTTTCAATTGGCGGATGGCGGCACTCTTTTTCTGGATGAAGTAGGCGAACTGCCGCTGGAACTGCAGCCAAAACTGCTCAGGGCACTGCAGGAGAAGGTGGTCGAGCCGGTGGGTGGGGTAAAGCCGTGCAAGCTTGATGTACGGGTTGTGGCAGCTACAAATCTTGATATGGAGAATGCTCTGGCCGATGGCGTCTTTCGCGAGGATCTCTACTATCGTCTGGCGGTCATCCCGATCCACCTGCCGCCGCTACGTGAGCGGCGCGAGGATATCGCCTTGCTGCTGCGCTATTTTTGCGGCAAGCATGGGGCCAAAAAGGTAAATTTTGACAATGGTGCCATGGCCGCCCTCAGCTCTTACCGGTGGCCCGGAAACGTCCGTGAGCTGGAAAACCTTGTTGAACGCCTTCTGATTATGCGGGGAGGTGATACTATAACCCTCAATGATCTTCCGGACAAGATACGCAACGGCGGTGTGGTTAGTGGTGTTGCGCCAAGCCTGGCCAATATTGTAAACCTGCCTGATGAAGGCTATTCGCTGGAACGGCTTGAGCGCGAGGTCGTGACCTGTGCCCTTGAACGCAACCTCTGGAATCAGACGGCCGCGGCGAAATTTCTGCGCATTCCCCGGCATACTCTCCTCTACCGGATGGAGAAGTACGGGATTGCCTCTCCGGAGAAATAGTATCCTGTCCTGACATTCAGGTATAAGTGATAATGCAGGTCTCCCGACTCCATTACTGAAGAATATCCTTCCATGACTGTAGAATATTCCACATTAAACGACCCACCCTATATAAAATACTCACAATAACAGACTGTTACGAGTTGGCACGACATCTGCTTTGATTGACTGGAAATTAATTCAGCACCAAAGGAGATTCGTACCAATGAAAAAATTGATTGCAGTGACAGCAGCCGTTCTTGCCATTTCTTCCCCACTCACCGTTCTTGCG
The DNA here is from genome assembly GCA_028686055.1 of Desulfuromonadaceae bacterium. Lineage (GTDB taxonomy): Bacteria > Desulfobacterota > Desulfuromonadia > Geobacterales > Pseudopelobacteraceae > JACRCG01. The sequence goes on along the minus strand of JAQUCU010000140.1, from coordinate 6,923 downwards.
ATGGAACACAGCGGCCATGCGATGGAACATAAAATGACGGTCGCCCACGAAGAGGTTATTGATGGTGTCAAGGCCACCTTCAAAGTTCAGACCATGGCCGATGCGATGAAGGCGATGGACATGGAAATGCCCAAAGGGGTGAAGGAAACCCACCACATCTCGGTGTCTTTCAAGGATGTTAGAAGCGGCAAGGCGCTGACTGAAGGGGCGGTGACTGTCAAGGTACAGAACCCGGATAAAAGTGCACAAACAAAAGAGCTGATGGGGATGCATGGACATTTTGGCGCTGATTTCGAACTTTCCCAAAAAGGCAAATATGGGGTCATGTGCAAGTTTCAGCTTAAAGACGGCAGGACCCGCCAGGCCAAATTCTGGTACACGGTAAAGTAATTATGAATAACAGGGTCATCAACATACTCCTGGTGATTGTTACGGTTGCAGTTCTCGTGCTCCTGGCTTTCAGGGTTCGCTTTGAACCTCAATCGAGCCCGGGGTGTTGTGGTCGGGATATCGGCTGTGTTTCTAATAAACAACGGTGAACACAGGGATGCTGAATGTTGATGATCGTAATACGCAGGAGTAGGCCATAGGAAAAGGGCGTGTCTGAATGAGAACGATAGTGCACTTTGGCGGTGTTATTCTATCAGCCGCCCTTATATGGTTCACCGTAAGCAATTACCTGAGTGCCGGTCAGATTGCCGAGGAAAATCTGCGCGGGCTTGCCTTGTCACTCACTTCGGCTATTGAAAATGTCGCCTTCCATGACCCCTCGCTTCAGAGCCTCGGCACATTCCAGTCGCATGATATAGCGTTCTTCACACTTACAGATCGGAAGAGCCTATGCCGTTTTCACACCAACCCGGATCTGATCGGCTCACATATTCAAGAAACTGCTCCTCTTGCAACGCTCAAAGACGGAGTCATATCCAGTGAGAGGGTAATCCTGCGCACGGGAGAAAACGCCTTTGAGTTCAATGCTCCTGTGCATCTTCCGGGGGAAACATTAGCTCTCAGGCTGATACTGCACACATATCGGGCCGATGCCGTCGTACGGCGGGCCCGGCTGAATATGATGGTCCTATTCGCCCTTCTCGCTGCCGGATGGATCCTGGCGCTGGCACTCCACCGTTTCACCCGTCGGGAAGAACAGCATAAGTTGGAAATGGCTCGAAGGGAGAGTCTGGCGCAATTGGGTGAGATGGGGGCCATTCTTGCCCATGAAATCAGAAACCCTTTGGCGGGTATCAAGGGGTATGCCCAGGTAATAGCAAAAAAACCTGAAGATGAGCGGAATGGCGGTTTCGCTCGGCGCATAGTTCTGGAAACTCTCCGGTTGGAAACACTTGTCAGTGACCTTCTCTCCTATGCCAGAAGCGAACGGAATTCAACTGCAGCAGTGGATATAGGCGAGGTGGCTGTCCATACAGCCGACCTCCTTCGACATGAAGCAGAACAGCTTCATGTCGAAATTGTCAGTGAATGTCCGGAAGGCATACTGATTCCGGGAAACCGGGACAGATTAAGTCAGGCCCTGCTCAATATAGGCAAAAACGCTGTTCAGGCGGTATCTGATGGCGGAACCGTCCGGATAACGGTAGAAACTGCCGGCAGACAGGCGATAATAAGGGTGTGTGATGATGGCCAAGGGATAAACCTGGAGGATATGTCCAGAATATTTGAGCCGTTCTTTACCACAAAGGCGCGAGGCAGCGGGCTGGGGCTGGCCCTGTGCAGGAAGATAATCGAAGAGCATGGCGGGAAGATTGCTGTGCAAAGTGTTGCTGGGGAAGGGACCTCAGTAACTATAGCCATCCCCATCAGTCAGAATTATTAGTAAATCAGAAACTCAGGAGTTGACCATGAAGGGCCGAATTTTACTGGTTGAAGACGATGAAACCTTCAGAAGTTTTGTTCAAACGATTCTGGAAGACGATGGATATGAGGTGCTGACTGCATCGGACGGGATCGAAGGATCAACTTTGATTCGGAAAAAAAACTTTGATTTGGTAGTGACGGATCTGAAGATGCCCGGCAAAAACGGCCTGGAGCTGTTCCGGGACACCAGAATGGATCCAAACCCGCCCCAGTTTATCTTTTTGACCGCCTTCGGCAGAGTAGACGAGGCGGTTGGCGCCATGAAAGATGGTGCCGTGGATTTTCTCACCAAGCCGCTGGAAAACCCCGACACTCTTCTTGCCCTGGTTAATCGGGTCATCGAAGGACAGGGGCGTGCCCGGGAGTACCTGACCCTTAAAGAAGCCGAATCTGCCGGGCTTCCGCCGGAAGAACTGATCTTTGCAGGGGAGCCAATGAAAGCGGTGCAGAAGCTTGTGCATGACGTGGCCTCCACCACTGCCAGCGTGCTGATTTATGGTGAGAGCGGCACCGGCAAGGAACTGGTTGCCAGGGCCATTCATCTGCTCAGCCCCAGGAGCAGTGCCGCCTTCGTTCCGATCAACTGTGCCGCCATTCCGGAAAATCTCCTGGAAAGTGAGCTTTTCGGTCATGAGAAAGGCGCCTTCACTGGGGCGATCCAGGCGCGGCAGGGAAAATTTGAATTGGCCAAGGGGGGCACAATTTTCCTGGATGAAATTGGCGAAATGCCCCTGCCTCTGCAGGCCAAGCTGCTGCGTGTCCTGCAGGAGCGGGTTTTTGAGCGGGTAGGTGGCAGCAGGGAGATCAGAGCGGATGTGCGGGTAATAGCTGCCACCAATCGTACTCTTCAGGATGAGGTTGAAAAGCGGCGGTTTCGTGAGGATCTCTACTATCGGTTGAATGTCTTTCCTCTGCAGCTCCCCCCCTTGCGGGAACGGATTGACGCCCTTCCGCTCCTGACTGATTACTTCGTGCAGCGTTTCAGCCGTCAGATCGGCAAGAAGCTTAAAGCGGTCGAACCGGGGGCACTGGCTATTATGAAAGCCTACCACTGGCCAGGAAATATCCGTGAGTTGCAAAATGTCATCGAGCGCGGGGTGATCCTGGCACATGATTTCATCAGGCGCTGCAATCTTCCCGAGCAAATAGTGCAGCGCACCGTGCAGGAAACCGCTGAGAGCAGGGATGTGCTGAAATTAGTGGAAAAAACTATGATTGTCAAAGCCCTGCGCAAGCATGGTGAAAACAGACGTCTGGCGGCGATCGAGCTGGGGGTTTCCCGCCGGACGCTCCAGTACAAGCTGAAAGAATTCGGTCTTCTTGATGATATCTGATGTGGTGCAAAACTCTTCTCTACACGTGCAAAGGATTGCACTTAAAATGCTTTGTCTTATTAGCTAGTTAAAAATAAGTATATATATAACAATATGTTACGTGTCTGTGTGGTTTTGGCATGGCTTGTGTATTACTTCCATCTGTAACAAAAAAAATCTGTGGAGGAACAACACCAATGAAAAAAACTACAACACTTTACGCAGCAACAGTTCTTGTCGCTTTTTCTTTTACCGGTCAGGCATTCGCCAACGGCGGGAGCATCGGCGGCGGCCATGGCCATGGCAACACAGGCGGGACCCATCAGATGGCCTCGACCATGCTGCCAGCCTCTGGCAGCGGGATGCACCAGCGCACCATGAAGGGTAACGAGTCCCAGCATGGACCTGCAACCGGTTCCGGGATCCAGAATATGAACCAGGGAGGCTCGGGGAATAGCCGCGACCATCAGTATGGACAGATGAATGGAAACGGTACAGGACTGACTACAGCGCAACCGCTGGACACTACGGCAACCAATTAATTTACTTGCACTCGGCCGCGGGTGACGGAATCACTCATGCTGAAACAAGATAAAAAAGGATTATTGCATGCGAAATTTTTTGTTGCTGATGCTGTTGCTGCTCGTTTTCGCATCGTTGACCGGTTGTATGGGGATGATGCACGGGATTTGATTATGACGGATCGTAGTATATCGGCAGATTTGGAGTAATGCGTGTTAACCACCGGCCGCTTTTTTTCAATCATTTTTTTGGCAATTATTCTCAACTGCCTGCTGACCGGCGCGGTTTTTGCCGGCTTTTGGGATAGTGCCGACATGGGAAAAAGCGGCCTGGATTTTAACAGTGGCTATGATGTCAACACCGTAAGCACCATGTCAGGACGAGCACTTTCACTTCCTCACCCAGGCGAGAAGGAAAACGTTTTTGTTGAAATCAGGAACGGTAATCAGATCTCAAACGTCTATGTCGGACAGAGGACGTACTGGGAAAAGAAAGGGATCGCCATAAACCCCAATGATGAGCTTATCGTTAAGGGATCAAAGGCACAGGGCAAAGACGGCAAGTCGTACGTTTTGGCGCAAAAAGTTGTGAACCGTACCACTGGCGGCCAGGTGGAACTGCGTAATGAAAAAGGGGAGCCGGTCTGGTCCGGGAGAAGCATTAACGGCATACGATCAGACAGTCCTTCAGGCGGCATGATGCGGAGTGGCGGAGGCATGATGCGAAGTGGCGGCGGCATGATGCGGCGCTGAAGAACAAAAAATGGCGCGATAGCACAGAGGAGATAGTGACTTGGAGAATACCAAACTGATAACAGCCGGCTGCTTTACGATACTGGCAATAATGCTTATCTTACCTTTACTCGCCCAGGCCGATGAATACAAATATTCCATTGGGCAGGGGTTTGAGTTCAGCAGCGGGAAATACGGCACCGACACCCGGACCGATACCATTTTTGCGCCTCTTACAATTATGGCCAGTCCAACGGACCGCCTTGGTCTGTCACTTGAAATCCCTTACATCTATCAGAGTAACGGTAATGTGGTCTCAAGTATTGCCAGCGGTGGTATGCAGGGGAGCAAAACCACGATGCTGACGGCTGTTGGAATGAATGGCACGTCCGGTTCCGGGAGTGGCATGTCCTCATCCTCATCCAGCACGAGCCAATCAGAGAGCGGGCTTGGCGATATAACCCTCAGGGTTGGCTACGTTCTGGTACCGGAGAAGGGTTCCATGCCGCAAATCCGTCCGATGGCATATGTCAAATTCCCAACCGCCGATAAAAACAGGTCGCTGGGAACCGGTGAGTTCGATGAAGGCGCTGCCGTTGAAATTTCAAAATGGATCGGCAACTGGAACCCGTTCGCCGAAGCGGGCTACACCGTGCAGGGGAAAAGTGCGCAACTTGCCCTCAAAAACTATATTTCATACGACGCCGGTGTGGGGTACCAGGTTGCCGATAATTTTCGCCCCATACTACTCGTCAAAGGCGGGACTTCGCCGGCAGATGGGGCAAGCAGTCTGCTGGAAGTCCGTCTGAAGCTGAAATACCAGGCAACGAATCATACCGGCATCGAAGGATACGCAGCCAAAGGGATTACCACCAACAGCCCCGATTACGGTGCCGGATTAGCGGTGTTTTACGATTTTTAACAGCTCAACCCAAAAAGGAGAAACAACCATGAAAAAACAGATTATTGCAATCGCAGCAGCTTTAACAGTCGGGCTTATCGCAGGATGCGGCGGAGGTGGCAGCACTCCGGCAACTTCTATCTCCGGGAAGGTGGCCGACGGCTACCTTGTCAAAGCCACCGTATTTATGGACAAGAACAACAACTACCAGTTGGATCAGGGAGAGCCATCCACCACTACAAAAGATGACGGCAGCTATATTCTGAGCGTCGATCCTGGCGATGTCGGCAAGTACCCGATTGTAGCGATGGCTATCGACGGGGTGACCAGAGACATGGGTACCAATGCGTTCGTTGCCGGCAGTTATGTTCTCAGCATGCCCGCCACTGCAATATCCGGCACGGTTGGCAGCAACTTCATCAGCCCGATGTCAACACTGCTTCGGGAAAAAATGGCGGCCAATCCGGGTATGACCTTGAACGTCGCGATGACTCAGCTTCGTAACCAGATGAACCTGGGGGCCGGCACTAACATGATGGCGGACTATGTAGCCGGCTCACAGTCTGGAGCCAACGCCTCCCAGTATCAAACCATGTACACCACTGCCCAGCAGATGGCCGCCCTGATGGCCGGACAGGAAGCATACGTCATGAATGGCAGCAGTGTGAATCAGAACCGCTACCGCAGTATGATGGGTACGATCAACAGCAACATGTCTGCAATTGCGGCAAATGTATTTAATGGTCTTGGTATGGATAGTCAATTCATGATCGGTATGATGAGCCAGATGCAGTCCCAACTGGATGCAATGCCCATTAGCGGAGGATTCACAAACTACTCGGGGATGTTCCGCAACATGACCAGCCAGAGCAGCTTCTGGAGCAGTACCGGAACCCCGGTTAGCCCCATGAGCGGCAGCATGATGTAAGCAGCACTTTGATGTGATGGCATTGAAAGAAAATATGAAGTTTGTAATGTGCTTCTGAAAAAACGTAACAAATTAATAACCGCCACCAACCGGGGCGAGCCACCTGGCTCGCCTCAACTTATCCAGTCACGTTGCCTTGATAAAAATCAACCATGCTGCAATAAAAACATTAGCCGGATAACGGAAAACAGGGTAAGAATTATAGCATTGAGCCTGGTTCTGGAGTTGCCGTCAATCTGGTACAGGTACCGGATGCGGGATATTATGCTCTCTGTGTAGAATATTCCTCACCTGCATCGGTTATGATTGAGTGGCCTAATGTAACTATATGAAGTTGTGCACTTATTGCTCTTGGCACGATATCTGATATACTATCCCGATCAAGAACTATCCAAGACCGAGGCTGCCATGAAATCATATCTTGTCATACTTGCTTTCCTCACCCTTCCCGCCGGTGTTCTCCATGCCGGGGAAACCAAAACAGTCGAACACCTTCCCACTCTGATAACTGCCGCGCTCGCCAATAACCCGGAATTGAAGTCATCTCAAGCCCGTTGGCAGATGTTTGCCAATAAAGCCAAGCAGGCATCAAGCCTTGAAGATCCGATGTTCATGTTCAAGCTGCAGAATATGCTGGCTCGTGAGCCATTTGT
>JAQUCU010000139.1 GCA_028686055.1 Desulfuromonadaceae bacterium | reverse complement strand
AACATGTCCGGTCCCGGATGTCATGCTGCTGAAGCTGGCAACGTGCCAATCGTCGCGGGGAGGGCGATCAAGCGTTCTGCAGGTGTATGGCGTATCAGCGGAAACAATACTCAGATACTGCGGCACAGACCCGGTGGACGGCATCATCCCGGTGAAGATGCCGTTCCCTGACTGACGTCGGACGTCATCAAGAATCCCCTGGTCACCCAGAGCTGAAAAACTTTTGCCATCCTTCGCCGCTGATCCGCTCTGCAACAGCTTGAAAAGCGGTGAGTCGACCGCGCCGTTAATCGCTCCCCAAACGGTGTAACAGCGGAACTCTGCCCGGGTCAGCGCCACATACAGCAGGCGGGCCGCTTCTGCCTTGCGCTCTGCCGCGGCACGCTGCAGGTTTTCATTCTCCATTGCAAGATCCAGTACCAGTTCGCCTTCGTCATTGTGGAAGAGCGCCCTGTCTCCCTTGCCGGACGGTGCATCCCATGCGAACGGAACGAACACAACAGGGTACTGCAGTCCCTTGCTTGCGTGTATGGTTGAAATCATCACCGCATTTTCGTCGGTTTCAAGTCGAAGCAGCGCCGCATCATCCTTGACCTTGCCGCGTATTTTACGTTCCAGCCAGATGGTCAGTCCGGTCAGGCTTTTTCCCTGCTCCAGTTCAATCTGGTGCAGTAATTCACAGCAGTGAATAATATTGGTCAGACAGCGCTCACCGCCGGGTCTGGATAATAGCTGTTTCCGTACTCCACAACCACCGAGCAGGCGCGATACAAGCGCGACCACACCGCCGGAAGCTGCTGCAGTGTGCAGATCCATGAAACGGAGCAGCCATGTCTCCCACTCCGGATGTTCCCCCGAGCTTTCTACAAATGCGGAAACCTGATTGGCAGTTAATCCGATACTGGGTGTAAGCAAGGCTTCACGAACCAGAGCTTCACGATGCGGTTCCTCTGCCGCCCGAAAAATCCTCAGCAGATCGAGTGCTTCGGATGTCTCGAAGATTGTGGAGCTTCCCTGCTGTACGGATGGAATGCCGAGCGCCGAAAGCGCCCCCTGAACCAGTCCGGCCTGCTTGTGGGATTTTACCAGTACGGCAATATCGCCCGGTTTCAGCGGGTGTGCCTCTCCTGATGTTGTGATAGTAATCCGCTCCGGTTCCAGCAGTCTGGCAATCTCTCCTGCAACAGCCTGAACGATGCTGCGGATGGCCACCGGTTTTACCTCGGTTTTAGTTTCATCATTGCGGGGATAGATCCATAGCTTGAGCGGCTGTTCATCCGGAGCCCCGTCAATCAGCAGCAGGTCATTCGCGGAGCGGCCCGAACTGACCGGACGGAAGGGGATATCCCGACAGATAAATGGATCTGAAGCCGCCGTGAACAGCGCAGAAACAGCATTTACCAATCGAGCTTCCGACCTGAAATTTGTTCCAAGTGTATGCGTATTTCCAAGGGTGACGTTCCTGCCGGCATTCAGGTAGGCGAAGACATCGGCCCCGCGGAAACTGTAAATAGCCTGCTTCGGGTCGCCAATCAGAAAGAGCGGATAATCCTGTTCAGCTCCAATTCTCTTGAAGATGTTCCACTGGAGGGGATCAGTATCCTGAAATTCATCGATCATGGCTGCTTTGTAGCGCTGCCGCAGTTTTTCAGCAAGGGCAGACCCTGATGTGGCTTCAAGCGCCAGGTGAAGGTCAAGCAGTAAGTCATCGAATGCGCGCTGGTTTAACTGCTTTTTACGCCCGGATAATTCATGTTCAAGCCATTTTTTGAAATCAAGCTGGCGGGCAATTATCTTGTCCTGGAAAGCGTGTTCGATTGAGCCCTGTACTTCAACGACCTGCTGGCACAGTGCAAAAAACTGGTGGTCAGGAGTATAGGCTGATGCTTTGGTCATTTTTGACGCAATCTTCTGTGTCGAAAAAAAATCGAGTTTTCCGTTGTGCCGGGCAGCATTCCCTCCGGCTGTCCAGATGTCAAAGGAGTTACAGGCGGCCTCAATCTGAGAGGGTTTATAGCTCTGCTGATTCAGGCTTGCCCCTTCAATCTGCCTGATAATCGCGACGCGGTCGCTGATCCAGAGAGAACAGATCAGAGAATAGAGCCTGTCACGTTCATCTGTCAGAGGGGCAAGCGGCACCTCCGTAACCTGGGGAATGATCTTCAGGTCAGGATTTTGGAAATGTCCTTCAAGCGGCTTGGCCAGCTTTTCCGGGGTATATCCTGCTGAAACGAGGTGTTCAACAAAACCATCCGGCTGTGACAGAATCCGTGACCGCCAGAAGTCGTCACATACCTGTTTGACGATCGCACTCTGGTCACTGATCATGTCACTCCCGAAAAGTGAACCGCTTTCAAACGTATTCTCCAACAGCGCCCGTTGGCAGAAACCGTGAATGGTGAAGATTGCAGCATCGTCAAATGAATACAGAGCCCGGGTGAGGAGCATTCTTGCCCTGGTGCTGTTCTGAAGGCGGTCCGTCATAAGGAGCTGTTCAAGGAGGTCATCGGACGCATGGCGGCCGCTGGTGTACAGATCGAGAGTTGTCACGATGCGCCGCCTGATACGCTCGCGCAGTTCTGCAGTGGCGGCCTTTGTGTACGTAACCACAAGAATCTGCTCGGTGCGAAGTTCCTTCTCAAGAAGCAGCAGTATGTAGAGTGCAGCTATGGTCCAGGTTTTGCCGGTACCTGCGCTCGCTTCGATCAGGTTGAGACCGGAGATGTTGATTGATGCAAGATTGAGGTTTCTCATGGCGTTTTCATCGCATCAGGGTAAAGGGGAAGGGAAGGCCCCCCTTTTTTTACAACAGCAAAAAAAGGGGGAGAAAAGGCATGGTCTATTTCTGATTAATTGCAGACAATTTCCATGGGTTATTGCCTACCGGGCGGGTAAAGGTCCAATACTCTTCAAACTTGACCGGATCACTCTTGCTGCCTGACAGTACGGAGCCCGATTCATCAGTTGAATAGTCAAGCAGGTTCGCATAAATAAGGGTAGTTATGTAATCCTGACCCGATTCCTGCCACGCTTCAACAATGTCAACATTCCGGACAGCGATGTTTTCAAGCCGGTTGATCTGTTTATCCCGGATCAACTTGTCGATATCCTCCTGAAAAATGCGCCGCATTTCGTCAGTCAGAATGCCGTTCACCGTTGTCAGGTCACGATTCATCCAGGCTCCCTGGATCTTGAAGAAGTTATCCATCACCAGGTCGCTATAACGGTTTTCGTCAAAGGACTGATCAAACTGACGGATATGGGCGAGACCGGTTTCAACGTCTCCTGACTCTAAAACCGGTTGCTGATAACCCTGGGAAATCGGGGTTACATTGTCTGCCCGGTACGGTGGTTGTGTGCCTTCTCTATTTCTTTTGATAAAGCGATAGATCAGGTAGCCGATGCCGGCAAGCAGTATGATTTCAAACAGACCGATACCGCCCCCCATACCGCCCCCCATACCGCCCCCCATACCGCCGAATCCGAGGCTCCTGAACAGCATGCCACCAAGCAAACCGCCGGCCATACCGCCGGCCATACTTCTCATGAACCCACCGGATGCTGGTTGTTGATAGCCTGGAGAGGGGGCTGCCTGCTGAGAGCGCGTTGGTGATGAAGGTGTGTAGGTGGGTGAGTAGCTGCGTGATCCGTAACTTCCCGTGGAGCGGCTGCCTCCTGCTCTGGCGTGGGCATTGTACTCGAGAGCGGTGGCAGAAAGAAATAAAACGGCTGCCAGCAACGTAAATAACTTTAGAGCGTATTTCGTCATTTTTTTACAACTCCTTATGAATTAAGAATTACTGTGTGACTTCTGTACAAATGTAATGGCAGGGTACACTAAAATCAAGGCAACCTGAATAAAAAAGCAGGGATCTGCATAACAGGGAGATCGCTGCTTTTCATATCACTGCTGTTGATGTAAACAGCCTTTTCCAGCCCGGTGTCACCCGACAAGTTTTGCCCGGATTGCCTCAACTACATAATACGCATCGTTGACGGCTGTGTAGATGAGATTTGGATGTTTTTCCTCTGCAATAGATCCTTCGCTGATCTTCATGTAAGAGGGGGATATTGCCCCACCGATAACGTATACGCCTTTCCGTGTGGATTCAAATTCTGATGAAAGCAGCACCAGGCGCTCACCCTCTTTGGCAATCTTGCAGACACCGGAGGTGCAGGCAATGCTCTGGATATTCAGTTTATCAAAAATTGGTACCGGCCCCTGTGATCCGATACAGGCAATGACATTCTTCATCGGGAAGCTCAAGGCGTGGTAAAGATCTATGCCGTCGGGTTGTTCGAATATGTTGATACGTATAACCAGGCGGTCTACTCCTTCATCGTCGACTTCACCGATACGTGGTGTTGCGCCGGGCAATAATCTGATATTACCGCCAAGCAGTATCTCTTCACCGAGTCGCTGAGCCGTTTCTTTGTTAACGTCAAACGTTTCGGCCTTATGTGCCCAGTAGACAGGATTGGTGTCTCCTGCTTCACGTTTTGCCTTAAGAATGTTAATGATCACGTCAGCTGCCGTATTGCCGCCGCCGATCACCAATGCTTTGATACCGATATATTTGCTTGGGTCATCGACGTTTTTGGCAACCATTTTGGCATCACCATACACCGAGAGTTCCCGTGGAATATTGCTGCCGAAGGACAGAACGACCTTCTTACCTTTGAAATTTCCTTTGGATGTAATAACAGTCAGCCTATCCCGTTCGTCCTTGATATCTTCAAAATTCACTTCCGTCTGAATATGAAGATTTTCATGCTGAACAAAATGCTGCACATACTGCAGATAGCTTTCCACCGTCACCGGTTTGTCCGGCGGTCGCAATTCATCTACCATGAATGGTTCAGGGGCATCTTTTGGTTTTGATGCATATACCAGCTTTCCTTCGGGATAGGTATTTGCGATCCCCTGAAAAATGGCTTTTCCGGATTCCAGCACAAGATAGGAAAGGCCATGTTTGTGGCACAGATAGGCGGTAGAAAGACCAGCCGGACCTCCGCCGATTATTAGAACATCATAGGTAATATTATTCATAGAAGCGTCCTTGGTATTTTAGCGAGAATAAAATGTAACATAGCATTATCCCACAAAAAGATAAAGCAGCAAGAGGGCTTGCCATCTGCCACAGATGCGGTAGTATTAAAACGGTAAGTATTTACAAAGGAGGTATTCTATGGAAGACAGGGATAAAAAAATCGCTGCTGCTGCTTTGCTGGTTTTAGCAGGTGGTGTAATCGGGACCGGTCTGGCTCTGCTGTTTGCCCCCCAGTCGGGGAGTAGAACAAGAAAGGACATACTTCGCTACTCTAAAAAAGTCGGTAACCGTGCCGATGAGGTGGTGGATGATCTTGCAGCCAATGTCTCCACTATGGTTGAAGCTATTAGTGAAAAAACCGATGATCTACTGGAAAAGGGTAAGGATGTAGCGGGAGGCGCCCGTAAAGACCTGATTCGATTGATTGAGGAAGGCGCATCCAAACTTGAAAAATTGAGGACTATGCTGAGAAGGATGTAACAATCTGAAATTCAAATAGTTTCCGGATGGAAACTGGATACTGTGCGAATAATCGATTTATGCCTTTCTGTCACCTGACGGGAAGGCATTTTTATTGCGGGATAGTTACACAGCTGCTCCCTTTTTCCGGGATAAGTAAGTTGAAATAATCAATGGTATGAAAATGCTCCGACCGGCGCGGTTCAATCGTTGAGCTGTAGCGGCTGATGTAGATAAGATAACGGATCGAAAAACTTTTAGCGGTTGCCAGGTTGGTCTCGCTATCTTCCCCCAGCATGGTCCGTTCCGGATCATAAACGATAAAATTCTGCAGCCTTTTCCAGAAACGTTCATCTTCCTTTGGCAGCCCAACCTGATGGGCGGAAATAATGCCGTCAAAATAGGGTCCGATGCGGGTGCATCTCATTTTCAGGTCAAGTGTTTTTGAATGAGCGTTGGTAACCAGCCAAATCGTCTTGCCGGAGTGTTTAAGAAACAGCAGAAATTCGATCACATAGGGATGTACGGCGATCAGGTGCTCGATTTCCTGTTTGAGCACCGGGATATCAAGTTTAAGCCGATCCGACCAGTAATCCAGGTCGGTCCAGTTGAGGGTATTCTCCTGGCTGCGGAACAGGCTGTACAGGTGTTCCTTGGCGTACTCAATTGTCGTGTGATTGTGCTGACTCCAGCGCTGCGGCACATGCTCCAGCCAGAAGTGATCGTCAAAATGGCGATCAAGGATCGTCCCGTCCATGTCCAGAAGCACAGTATCTATGTCGTTCCAGTCGATGATCATCAGCAGTCACCCCTGTATCGAGAAATCAAAATCATCGGGACAATACGTTGAGGGGATATTAGTTGTCAAGTTGCCGAAATACTCTTCCCCTGTCTTAAAACCCAATTCATTTGACTTTAAGAACACTTATCGCGTATAAAGTCAGATCCACTATGCCTGATAAACTTCTCTACATAGAAACCTTCGGCTGCCAGATGAATGTCAATGATTCCGAGCGGATAGTTACGCTGCTTGCCGACCTCGGCTATGCACCGACAAATGATCCGGCATCCTCGGATATGATCCTGCTCAATACCTGCAGTGTGCGGGGTGGGGCTGAGGAAAAGGTCTACAGACGGCTTGCCAATCTGCGCATCTACAAACGGGACGGCAAGAAACAGATTATCGCCGTCGGCGGCTGTGTTGCACAGCAGGAGGGTGAAGAGCTGCTGCGTAAACTTCCCTACCTGGATTTGGTGATAGGCACACATAATCTTCATCTACTGCCGGAAATGGTACGGGGAGCCGAACGTGGCGAGCGCCGTTCCGAGACGTCTTTTATCGATAACGACCAGCGCCTGGACCTGTTTCCATCAATCAAGGGGGAATCGAGCCTGTCACGGTTTGTAACGGTCATGCAGGGGTGCGACAACTTCTGTTCCTACTGCATCGTGCCATACGTTCGTGGCCGCGAGATCAGCCGCCGCTCTGCTGACATCCTGAGCGAAGTCCGGCAGCTTGCCGATGAAGGGGTCCGGGAAGTAATCCTGCTGGGGCAGAATGTCAATTCTTATGGACTTAAGTCTGAATATGAACCGACGTTTGCTGAACTTATTCGACAGGTTGCAGAAATTAACGGGATTGATCGCATTCGTTTTACAACATCACATCCGAAGGATGTGTCCGATGAGCTGATCGCCTGTTTCGGTGATGTTCCGAAGCTGAGCGGCCATATTCATCTGCCGGCCCAATCCGGCAGCGATGCTGTCCTGAAGTTGATGGGTCGCGGCTATACACGCGAATCCTATCTGGACAAGGTACATAAACTAAAGACGGTCCGCCCGGATATCGTTGTTAGCGGCGATATCATCGTCGGTTTTCCCGGCGAAACCGACCTGGATTTCGAGCAGACCCTCTCACTGATGGAACAGGTGCGCTACATCGATCTGTTTTCTTTTGTCTACTCGCAGCGCCCCGGTACCAAAGCGGCGGAGCTGATTGACGATCTGCCGCGTACGGTCAAAATGGAACGTCTTGAGCGGCTGATGGAGCTTCAACGCCGCCATACCGGTGAGATCAGCCAAACCTATATTGACAGTGTGATGTCCGTTCTGGTTGAAGGGGAAGGGAAACTTCCCGGGCAGGTTTCCGGCAAGTGCGATATCGGCCGCATCGTCAACTTTACCGGTGACAGCTCCCTGATCGGGGCCTTTGTAGATGTAAGAATCATCAAAGCCTACCCTAATTCGCTCCTGGGCGAACTGTAATACTGTAAAAGAGGATATTATGACCAGTACTGAGCCAACAGCTCCCGCTTCCAATAATTTTCTGCGGACAATAATCGACGAGGATCTCAAAAGCGGCAAACACAGCGGTATCGTGACCCGTTTTCCTCCTGAACCGAATGGTTATCTCCATATCGGCCACGCCAAGTCGATCTGCATCAACTTCGGGCTGGCGCGCGATTTCGGCGGCCGCTGCCACCTCCGCTTTGATGATACGAACCCGTCCAGGGAAGAACAGGAATACATCGATTCAATAAAGGAGAGTGTCCACTGGCTCGGTTTCGATTGGGGTAAGCATCTCTATTATGCTTCCGACAACTTTGAACAGTTGTACCAGTGGGCTATCTATCTGATTAAAAATGGGAAAGCGTACATCGAGGATCTGAGCGGCGAGGAGATTCGCGCCTATCGCGGTACGC
>JAQUCU010000138.1 GCA_028686055.1 Desulfuromonadaceae bacterium | reverse complement strand
TCATAAGCGCCCAACAATATACGGTTTATTATACGGTATATCAGGCAATTAAATTATAAATAGTAATTATACTAAACAGTTGTGAACTATTATGCGGAATGTACTAAGCCGTCGGCTGCAGCAAGCAAACTGACAGGATGTCTCTGTATCGCAAAGGCGGAAAACCAAGGTTTTCCGCCTTTGTTTTTTTATGCTGATGTTATAGTATGTGCAACAGTAGAATAAACCGTTATGGATATGGAGGTCTTATGGAATTAATCGGCAAGGCATTGACGATGAGCGGGCTCGTTGCATATCAGGAAGGCTCGGTTGTCAGCAAGACGCTGATCGACAAGAAGATCGGCACAGTAACCATGTTTTCTTTCGGCGCCGGGCAGGGGCTGAGCGAGCACACCGCACCGTTTGACGCTTTTGTACAGATAGTGGATGGAGAGGCGGAAGTGATTATCAATGGTGAAGCGCAAACGGTATCCGCCGGGCAGATGATTATCATGCCAGCCAACATTCCCCACGAGCTGAAGGCGGTCAAACCGTTCAAGATGCTCCTTGTCATGATAAGGGCCTGAGCTATGACTACAAAAACTGCCGTACTGCTTCTCCAGATGGGGGGCCCTGACTCGCTGTCCGCTATTGAGCCTTTCCTGTACAATCTCTTTTCCGACCGGGACATCATCCGCATCGGACCGGCTTTCCTGCAACCGGTCATTGCACGCTTCATTGCGCGGCGCCGCTCAAAGAAAGTCATGGAATACTATAAAAAAATCGGCGGCAGGTCGCCGATCCGTGAACTGACCGAACAGCAGGGTGCCGAACTGGAAGCGGCTCTTGGCGCAGAATACCGTTGTTTCGTGGCGATGCGCTACTCGAAACCGGATACGGCGGAGGCGCTGGCCGCCATTGCACGAGATGGCATCACCAACGTCATCGTCCTCTCACTCTATCCGCATTATTCCCGCGCCACGGTCGGTTCCAGCATCAATGAACTGGAGCGCGGGCTGAAGAAGTCCGCTGCCCCGTTAAATCTCACCTATATACGCCAGTTTTATGATCACCCACTCTATATTGCCGCACTGGCGGAAAAGATCGAACGCGGTCTGGCCTCTTTTTCGGATCGGAGCAGTGTGCAGGTCGTCTTCTCGGCCCATGGCCTGCCGCAGTCATTCATCGATTCCGGCGATCCCTATCTTGAGCATATACAGGCGACCGTGCGTCTGACCATGGCTAATTTTGGCGATATTTCTCACCATCTGGCATTCCAGTCGCGCGCCGGACCGGTAAAGTGGCTGGAGCCGTCCACCGAAGGGAAAATAGCCGAACTGGCTGCCGCCGGCTGCAGGCAGATGCTGATGGTGCCGCTGTCATTTGTATCAGACCACATCGAGACGCTCTATGAAATAGATATCCAGTACCGTGATGAGGCCGTAGCGCTCGGCATCGACGACTTCCGACGCACCGAAGCCCTCAACAGCTCGCCGGCCTTCATTGCCTGCCTGGCGGAACTGGTCCGGAGCTCTGCCGGCTGATATTGATTTTACGGAGTTGCTGCAGTATAGTTTGGACTTTTTTGTGAGACAGTTTATCCGGAGGTTATAATGTTTAATAAGATGTTGAGCGCAGTTGCAGTGGTCTGCTTCATGGCAGGAATTGCCTGTGCCGAAGCCAAGAAAAATCCTGTTGTCACAATGGAAACAAGCCTCGGCAAAGTCAAGATCGAGCTTTTTGAAAAACAGGCTCCCGTCAGCGTCAGAAACTTCCTGAGTTATACAAAGAGCGGCTTTTATAACGGGACGATCTTCCACCGCGTTATCCCGGGCTTCATGATCCAGGGGGGTGGTTTTACCGCCGCGCTCAAAGAGAAACCGACGGGGGCCCCCATCAGGAATGAGGCAGCCAACGGGCTCAAAAACGATCGCGGCACGATCGCCATGGCCAGGACTCCTGCACCGGACAGCGCCACAGCTCAATTTTTCATCAATGTTGTGAACAACAGCATGCTTAACCGACCGAGTCCCGACGGTGCCGGCTACGCGGTATTCGGCAAGGTTGTTGAAGGGATGGATGTTGTTGATAAAATTGCTGCCGTGAAGACTGTTACGCGTCGTTTTGCTGATGTCCCGGAGACTGCTGTCGTCATCAAGTCCATCAAAACAGGGAGGTAAGGACCGTGAACACGACTGAAGACCTTTTCAACTGGACCCATGAGCAGAAGTGCCTGAGAGCGGTGGCGTCGCTCGACCGGAACGGCTTCACTGCGCACTTCTGCGCAACGCCGCAAGAGGCGTCCGATTATATCGTTTCCGAGGGTGGCAATGCCGCTACAGTCGGCTTTGGCGGTTCCATGTCGATTGCCGGACTGGAAGTGGAACAGCGGTTGCGCAAGCAGGGGAAAGAAATACTCAACCACGGCAATCCAGCCCTGTCAGGTGACGAAAAACTGGAGATCATGCGCCGTGAACTGACCTGCGACCTGTTTTTATCCGGTTGCAACGCACTGACCCTTAATGGTGAACTTGTCAATATCGACGGCGTCGGAAATCGTGTTGCCTCTATGCTCTTCGGGCCGCGCAAGGTGATCGTAGTCGCAGGCCGCAACAAACTGGTGGATGGTACCGTTCAGGATGCGGTCAATCGCGTCAAAAACTGGGCAACACCGCCAAATGCCAGACGCCTTGGCTACAACACCCCATGCGCCTCGACCGGCTTCTGCAGCAACTGCAACTCACCGCAGCGTATCTGCCGGGCAACGACAATCATCGATCGCAAACCACGCCTGACCGACCTCCATGTTCTGGTCGTCAACACAGACCTCGGATTTTAAATGAATTCCGTCAGGCAGTTCATCCATGGGCTGCTTGACGTTATCCTTCCGCCGATCTGCCACATCTGCCGTTCCTTTATTCCAGATGCCGGCGAACTCCATATCTGTCCGGCATGCCGTGAGCTGCTGCCGCTGGTTGCGTCACCGCTCTGTCCCGTTTGCGGAATTCCCTTTATCGGAGCAGGGAGCAATCACCGCTGCGGTGCCTGCCTGACCAGGCCACCGCATTTTGATGCCGCCGTGGCACGCTTTCTCTATGAAGGGGCCATACGTGACATGATCCATTCATTCAAGTACAATCAGCACACACAACTGCGGTATCCACTGGCTCTGCTGGCTCTGGAGGGTGTGAGTGGAATCCTGAACGACCACGATCCACACCTTATTGTTCCGGTTCCGCTGCACCGCTCCCGCCTTCGTCAGCGGGGCTTCAACCAGGCGGTACTCCTGGGAAGGGTGCTCTCACGCCGGCTCTCCATTCCGATACTGCCCGATACACTCGCCAGATCCAGACCGACGGAACCTCAGATCAAACTGTCGGCTGCGGAGCGACGGCTGAATGTAAAGGGGGCCTTTACGGTGGACAGACCGAACACTGTTGCCGGCAAACGGATACTGCTGCTCGATGATGTCATGACAACCGGAAGCACGATGGATGAATGTGCGAAAGAGCTGAAAAATGCCGGAGCAGAAACAGTGATTGCAGCAACGATCGCGCGCACCGCCCGAACCTGAGAAATCATCAGGGCAAGGGCAGTAACAATGGTATTCTTTGCCAGTCACAATAAAACCGGAAAAGCAGACTCACGAAAACATTTTATTTTCTTGACAAGCACGGTCTGGTTCCGTAATGATTTTAAGCATTTCATGCTAGAGTTGCTAAACAGGACAACGCGGCAGCCGAATGATTCATCTGTCGTAAAAGCACAGAAAACAATTTACGACTTACTTAACCGGAGTAACAATATGCGCCTCTCAACCAAAAGCAGATACGGCCTGCGGGCCATGTTTGACATCGCCTACAACTGCGGCTCTGAACCTGTCCAGATCCAGGACATTTCCCGCCGGCAGAAGATTTCGCCCCGTTATCTTGAACAGATTTTCCAGAACCTTAAGCGTGCCGGCCTGCTGAAAAGCAAGCGCGGACCGCAGGGGGGATATGTGCTGTCACGCAAACCGGAGGATATTACGGTTCTTGAAATCCTGAATGCCGCCGAGCAGGATGTACTTCTGGTTGACTGTGCCGGGATCACGCCAAAGAAAAGCAAACGCAAACCGGAATGCACCTTCGAAGGAAAGTGTGTCACTCAGACCGTCTGGGCAGAAGCAAATTCGATGCTTGACACGCTGTTTGGCAGCATGACACTGCAAACCCTCTGTCAGCGCGCCAAAGTAATGGGTATCGAAGAAGAAGCCGATCATTGCGGCATTTGCCCCCCTTCCGCACGACAGAAATCCGACCTTTATTGAAGGATTACCGCAGAAAGAGTGCCCAACAACCGCAAAAAAAACGGGGGGCTTCATGCCCCCCCGTTCTGTTTTACAGATCCAGTATCATTGCATTTTCGTCACAATCCGGAAACTTGGGGCATTTTATACAGTCACCCCAGACTTTATGCGGCAATTCGGCTTTATCAACCAGACGAAAGCCGTGCTTGGCAAAAAAATCCGGTTTGTAAGTCAGGCAGAATATCCTTCTCAACCCGATTTCACGGGCTTCAGAGATGCATGATTCCACAAGACGGCCGCCTATCCCCTTGCGGCCGGCATCTTCCGTTACCGCTACAGAACGCACCTCAGCCAGATCATCCCACACAATATGCAGTGCGGCGGCGCCAAGAATAACCCCGTCCTCCTCATCTACATAAAAATCGCGCAACGATTCGTACAGCTCCGACAATGAACGGGAAAGCATGTCTCCCCGATTGGCAAAAGTCATCAGCAACTTCTGAATATTCTTTACATCTGCGATCTGTGCTTTTCTGATCATGCAAGTCCCCCTTCTATCTGATGCCGACTTTTACCAGATGCGGCTTTAACACCCTGACCAGATCAGCAGGTGACATCTCGACCAGATAGCCCCGCTTGCCGCCGTTTATGTAAATCCGTGTCAGAGTGGCGATACTCTCTTCCATGTACACCCGCATCCGGTTGCGGGTCCCGAACGGCGAGGTGCCCCCCACCTGATAACCGCTCTGTTTCTGGGCCACATCAGCGGTGCATGGTGAAACCTGTTTTACGCCGATCACACGCGCCAGCTCTTTGGTGGAAACCTGCAGATCACCATGCATCAGCACTATCAGCGGCGAACGGCTTTCATCCTCCATCACCAGTGTCTTTATAACAGCGTGCTCGTCGACTCCGAGTTCATGTGACGAAACGGCCGTACCACCTTTTTCCTGGTAGGCGTAAAGGTGGTCAATGAATGCAACCTTTTCGGCACGCAGCTGGCGGATGGCAGCGGTTACCGGCGTTTTCTCCTTCGCCATCTCAACAGATCCTCGGCAGCTGCTCTCCGGAAAGCATATCAACCGACCGCATGCCGCCGATAACCGTCTCCATCTGCACCCGGCCGGCCGGCCCGACATCAACGCTGCCTATGACAGCGGCACTGGCTCCCAGCGGATGCTTCCTGATTACAGCCAAAGCGGCTTCTGCCGCATCAGCCGACACAAACGCCAGCAGTTTGCCCTCATTTGCAACAAACAGCGGGTCAAGCCCGAGAATTGAGCAGACCCCGCGCACGGCCGGTTTGACCGGAAGAGCCGCTTCCCGCAGTGTGATGGAAACAGCTGATTGCTGGGCTATTTCCTTGATCGTGGTGGCCACACCGCCACGGGTCGGATCACGCAACACATGGAGGGCGGCGCCGACTTCCGCAAGAAGAGCAGCGGTCAGACCATTCAACGACGCTGAATCGCTTTTTATCTCCGTACTCACCTCAAGGCCTTCCCGACCCGCCATAACAGCAATTCCGTGGTCACCGATCGTACCGTTGATAATGACAACATCCCCCGGCTGCGCATTGGCACCATGGATCGGAAGAGTATGCTCGACCGCACCGACACCGGAGGTCGTAATAAAAATCTTGTCAGCCTTGCCGCGCGGCACGACCTTGGTATCGCCGGTAACTATTTTTACACCGGCCGCATCGGCTGCACTCCGCATATCCTCGAGAATAGTCTTCAAATCAGCTTTACTGAATCCCTCTTCGATGATCAGGCCGACACTCAGCCAGAGAGGCCTGGCACCCATCATCGCCAGATCGTTTACTGTACCATGCACGGCCAGGCTGCCGATCGTTCCGCCCGGGAAGAAGATAGGGTCTACGACAAAAGAGTCGGTTGTGTACGCCAGGCGTCCTGGTACGCTCTCCAGCAGAGCAGCGTCATTCTGTCCCGAAGCCGGTATCCCGCTGACAATCGGTATGATCAATTCATCAAGCAGCTGGTGTGAAAGCCTTCCGCCGCTGCCGTGGCCAAGGATAATGAGGTCATTGTTCACGTAATAGGTCTCCCGAACATAGTGCTGAACTTTAGCACAAATTAAGTCATCTGTCACAGAAGCTTTTTATGATTTTCATAACAGCCAAAGACACCTTAATGAACAGGAATCGTGCGATTTTATTTTTGACGAGCAGATTTAATAGGAATATATTCCCCAAGTTAAAAGAATCCGGCAACAGGGTGACGAATAAACAGGCATCCTCCACAGCTTTCATAGCTCCGCACGTGCAGATCCGTTCAATAAAAAACTGTAAGCGTAATCAAATCAAACAAGAGGATTGATCGATGAGTGTTATCTATCTGCTGATATCTGCTCTCTGTGTTCTTGCCTTGGCGTACCGCTACTACTCGGCCTTCATTGCAGCCAAAGTATTGATGCTTGACGACCGGAATATTACGCCGGCTGTTACCTGCAATGACGGCAAGGACTATGTGCCCACGAACAAGTGGGTCGTTTTCGGGCACCACTTTGCGGCCATTGCGGGAGCGGGCCCTCTGATCGGGCCGACACTGGCTGCCCAGTACGGCTGGGGACCCGGATTTTTCTGGATTCTGCTGGGATCGGTTTTTGCCGGCTGCGTCCATGATATGATCATCCTCTTTGCGTCGGTCCGCCATCAGGGGCAGTCCCTGGCAGTTATCGCACGCAAGGACGTGAGCAGGCTTACCGGCATAACCACCGCGTTCGTAACCCTGTTTATCATCATCGTCGCCCTGGCCGGCCTTGCCGTGGCCGTCGCTAATGCCCTTTACAACAACCCCTGGGGCGTGTTCACCATCGGCATGACCATTCCCATTGCCATGATTGTCGGCGTGTACATGTTCAAGATCAGACCGGGCGCGATCCTGTCAGGAACCGTCTTCGGCGTTATAGCCGTGCTCGCCGCCGTCTATTTCGGGGCTCCGGTTGCAGAATCTCCCCTTGCCGGATGGTTCACCTTCAGCAAGGAGAGCCTTTCGATCATCCTACCGGTCTACGGTTTCTGTGCGGCGGCGTTGCCCGTATGGCTGCTGCTTGCTCCGCGGGACTACCTCAGTACCTACATGAAGATAGCGGTTATCGGTGGGCTGGCTCTTGGGCTTTTCTTCGTCAATCCCACCGTGCAGATGCCCTTTGTGACCCGGTTTATTAATGGCGGCGGGCCGATCATCCCCGGGCCGGTGTGGCCCTATGTATTCATTACCATCGCCTGCGGCGCCATCTCCGGATTCCACGCCCTGATCGGCTCCGGCACGACCCCCAAGATGCTGGAAAAGGAAACGCAGATTCGTATGGTCGGGTACGGCGCCATGCTAACCGAAGCGTTTATCGGCCTGATGGCGCTCCTTGCCGCCGTGACGCTGGTTCCCAACGATTACTTTGCCATCAACACATCGGCGGCGGCCTTTGCCAAGCTCAACATGCCGGTCAAGAACCTGCCGGAGTTGTGCCGTCTCGTGGGACTGGACGTTGCCCACCGCCCCGGCGGAGCGATCTCACTGGCTGTCGGCATGGCGTACATTTTCTCGAATATCGGCGAAGGGCTGCAGCACACGATGAAATACTGGTTTCAGTTTATCATCATGTTTGAAGCACTGTTCATTCTGACAACGATAGATGCGGGGACCAGGGTGGCGCGTTACATACTGCAGGACATCATGGGGAACATCTATAAACCGCTCAAGCAGACAGACTGGATACCGGGCGTCATACTGACAAGTGGTGCCGTCTCCTTTGCCTGGGGGTATATCCTCTACACAGGGGATGTCTCAACCATCTGGCCCCTGTTCGGGGTGACGAATCAGACGCTGGCGGCACTGGCATTGGCCATCGGGACAACGGTCATCCTCCGGATTGCGACGAAGAAGCACTACGCCCTTATCACAGCAGTGCCGTGCGCCTTTATGGCCCT
>JAQUCU010000137.1 GCA_028686055.1 Desulfuromonadaceae bacterium | reverse complement strand
TCTCTGGCAATCTGGCAGCGCGACATGCAGGTACTGCGTCGCAGCATCATCTCTGAACTGGTGGCGGTAATTGCCTATCCGCTGACGATCTACATGGCATTCGGCATCGGCATGCAGAGTTATATCGGACTGGTGGATGGCGCACCCTACAGCATGTTCATCGCCCCGGGGCTGATCACGATGACGGCGGTCAACGCCGCTTATAATGAAAGCGTCTGGAGCCTCTGGTTTCACCTGCGGGTTCAGTTCACAATCGAATCGTACCGTGTGACCCCGGTTTCGGTTTCCGAAATTGTCATAGCCAAGATCTTCACCGGTTTTACCCACGGCATCATCAAGGGGTGTGCCGTCGGGGTGGTTATTTTTGCGATCACCCCGTTCCGCTTTCCAATGGAACATTTGTTCCAGTATCTGCTCTTTCTGATACCCGGTTCGGCGCTGTTCTCCTGTGCCGGGATCATCAGCGGCACGGTTATGGACAAGCCGGAGACCATCGGCAAGGTCGAGGCGGTGTTGGTCATGCCGCTGATCTTCATGTCCGGTCTGTTCTTTCCGCTCTCCTCATACCCGCCGTCAGTCATATCCTGGGTGCGTGCGTTGCCGACCACGGCCCTTTTCGAAGGCGCCCGTCGGGCCTTGATAGCCGGAGATATAGTGCCGTTATCCGCGCTGCAGGTTTCGCTGTCGGCACTGCTCCTGTTCGCCGCCGCAGTGTTTATATTCCGCTACAAGATGTCGGAGTGATGGCGTAACCACCGACAAACTTCAATTTCTGCAACGGTATTCATCCGGTATTTTCGACTCTTCTTACCTTATAAAAACGTCCCTTGATCTTGTTCCTGCCGAGGCAGGCCAGAGCCTGGCCGGCACTTGACCGGACAATCGCCACGTAGGCGTGTGAATCCGAAACGTCGATCCTGCCGACTTCACTCCCCGCGATTCCATCCTCACCGGTAAGGGCGCCGAGGATGTCGCCGGGGCGCAGCTTGTTTTTTCTGCCGCCGTCGATGCAGAGAGTTACCATCGGAGGCGCCGGCGGCCTTCCCGAAACAACTGCCAACGATGCCACCTCTCCCCGGGCGATGCTGCAGCCAAGACTGCTTTCGATCGCCTGCACCCGCCTGGATTCATGTGCCGTCATCAGGCTCAGCGCCAGACCCTGCTCCCCGGCCCGCCCGGTTCGCCCGATGCGGTGGGTGTGAATCTCCGGGTTGCGAGGCAGCTCGTAGTTTATGACCGCTCCAAGTTCCTTGATGTCAAGGCCGCGTGCGGCCACATCGGTAGCCACCAGCACTGAAACACTCTTGTTGGCAAAGCGGGTCAGCACCTGGTCGCGCTCCCGCTGTTCCAGATCGCCATGGATAGCCAGCGCCGCAAAGCCGCGCTCGACCAGTGCCGCTGCCACCTCCTGGCACTCAATTTTTGTGTTGCAGAAGACCAGGGCCGATTCCGGGCGAAAGTGCCCGAGGATTTGTGCCACTGCTGCCGTCCTCTCATCCGGAGCGACTTCGTAGATAATCTGTTTGATGGCGTTTTCATCATGGGTCTCATCGACACTGACCTCGGCCGGTTCATACTGCAGCGTCGCACTCAGCTCTGTAATAGCCTCAGGGTAGGTGGCGGAAAAAAGCAGCGTCTGCTTCTTTTTCGGGGTGGCGGCGATGAGTTTGCTGATGTCTTCCTGAAAGCCCATATCGAGCATGCGGTCGGCCTCGTCGAGGACCAGCGTCTGCAGGGAGGCAAGGTCGAGACTGCCACGCCGCAGATGGTCGAGGAGCCGGCCCGGTGTGCCGACCACAACATGGGCGCCATGCCCCAGCGAGGCGAGTTGGGGACCGAAGGGGACACCGCCGCAGAGCGTCAGGATCTTGATGTTATCGGTAAAACGTGCCAGGCGGCGCAGTTCTTTGCCGACCTGGTCGGCCAGCTCGCGGGTAGGGCAGAGCACCAGCGCCTGTACGCGTGACGATGCCATCACCAGATGTGTCAGCAGGCCGATACCGAACGCCGCGGTCTTGCCGCTGCCGGTCTTGGCCTTGGCGATCACATCCTTGCCGGCGAGAATAAGCGGCAGGGCATGGGCCTGGATGGGTGTCATCTCGGCATAGCCGAGTGAAGCGAGATTCTTGAGCATGGGTGTCTGCAGATGGAGTGCAGAAAAGGCCGTTTGGGTCATATGATATTCTCTTTTTGGCAGCGTACTACGTGTTCTACGCCGATTTTATTGATGTATTCCAGGTCTAAATGAACCTGCAATTTGTTTCATACGTCATATTTTTAACGCCGGTCTGATTGCCGTAACGGTCTGTTTAATCTTCCAGTCCCTTTAGAAAATCAGACATTTTCGTCACATCCTGCATCTCGCGGAACTCCCTGAAGCCATCAATGCCGTCGCTGTCCAACCCGCGATAAAAAGCTGGTCTGGAGGTTTTTAGTCCTGACAGGACTTTGCCGGCGGCATAATCCGATTCTGTAAGCTTGTCAGCCCTGAGCTTCAGGCCTAGTACGATGCTGAATCCCAGTTGGAACAATCTTTTCAGATGTTCGCCGGTAATGATTTCTACACCCTTTGCTTCATCCCCTTTGCTCAGATACTCAAGGGCAATATTCAAATAGCCGTAAACCCGTTCCATCACCGATTTCATATATTCCATGTCGGCGAAAGGGGCTTCATCGGCCACGAGTGCAGTGTTAATCAGGTAATTCAGTTCCTGGCTAAACAGTTCCGCATCAATACGGAGAATAACCCTCTCCAGAAAAGTTTTGCCGCTCAAATACGTTTCGGGAAGAGTGACCGCTTCACCCGTCTGCAGCAGCTCTTTGTCGCGTCCCGGTGTAAAAGTGGCCGGGTTGATGCGTGAGTAGATCTCGATCGCCTCGTCATGGGGAGGAAAGCCCAGGTCTGCAAGGCGCCCCGATTTAATGTGATAACATTCCTCCTCCGATTCAATGTCAACTTCGCCGCTAACACTTTCCATTAAAGCCACGTACAGTGGATTGTCAAAACGGCAGACCAACTCAAGGAAAAAACCGATAATGACTGCGTGTTCGGGGTTTTTAAATTTTATCAGGAAGACATCATCAAAGGTGTGGTCCCAATCAGTCTGACGTTCATCATCTGTATTGAGGTCCCCGATACCACCCGCGACGATAATCTCTCTCCCCAGAAGAAGCGAGAGGAGATTGAAATCCAGATGGGGGAGCAATTCCAGAAAATGCTCCTCACTTCCTTTTAAAATATACCCGAGATATTCGACCGCCTGATCTTCCAGAAACGTCCAGCCTCTCCAGAGTTCCATGTCGAGGATAAAAACGCACTGAAGCGGACTTGCCAGTCCCAACAGTTCCACGGAGTCGGCAGCGCCATTTTCCTTAAAAAGCCAATACAGCTCCTGGGGCTGCATGGCCCGGGTCAGTTTTTTAGCGTCCGGGTCATCCAGAATCAGGGCCATCCTCTCCTTGGGGAGCACCCTTTCAAGGTAGGTGCGCTTGTCGGCATAGGGGAGATTGCGGAACTCATCCTCACTCAGTCTTACAGTTGTTGCCCTGCCGGCATCTCTTCCAATCAAGTTTTTTTGCGACATATATTCTCCTTGTCAAAAAATGGTAAAGCCGGGTGGTGTACGCCTCTTGATATGTAATACATACGCTGGTACTTGTTATAAAGCCTGAAGATCGGGTTTAGTTTGCTATATTAACAGTAATGGGTATCATGATGTGGACTAATTACGTGTGGCAAGAGTTAATTTCTGATTACGGAGGGTGGGTGCATGTCAACAAAATCAAAAAAGATTGTCGTATCAGCGGTGGCAGCTATCGCAACCCTGGTCATTATTCAAGCGATTCCTTACGGTCGGAACCACTCCAATCCGCCGATTGTCCGCGAGCCATCCTGGGATAGTCCCGCTACTCGAGCCATTGCTAAACGTGCCTGTTTCGATTGCCACAGCAACGAGACGATCTGGCCATGGTACTCAAGGATTGCCCCGGCATCTTGGCTGGTGCAGTCTGATGTTGACGAAGCGCGGAGTAAAATGAACTTTTCCGATTGGCAAAATGGTGCGCGTAAAGCGGAAAATCCCGAAACTATACACAGGGAAATAAGCGAAGGGGGGATGCCGCCATTTCGGTTTCGCATCGCCCATCCGGAAGCGCGCCTGTCCGATGCTGAAAAAACGCAGCTGATTGAAGGGATAAAGAGGATGTTTCCACGCCACTGACCAGGTAGTTCGTGCCCTTTTAAGGCAGACTATGACAACATTAATGTGCAGAATACATATCGGACGGATCCTTAAGATAGCGGCGCTCGCTGTTGTCTCTTGCTACACTCCATCTCCTCACGGAAAGCTTTGTCACCTTGACTGCCAAGAGACATACCGGCAAGTTCGTGATGACTCTTATGGATTTGGCTGCTCCTGAACTGCCGCAGCTTCATTGCAGCGCTCTACAACCTCTTTGAGCCAGTTTATTTCATCGGGAAGAAACTGTTTCGAGTAATCAGTGCCGGCGTTCAACGCCCAATGGAGCTGCGGCATGGTTGTAGCGGCGAGTATATATCCCGGGACCTCCACCCATTTGACATCGTTTGCTGCCCAATTCTTCAAACGCTCTTCTGTATCGAAAATCATCAGGTAATCGTTCCCTTCTGATTCGATTACAAGGGGGAGAACCTGCCCTTCCTCAAGTGGTGATTCTCCACCAGACTCCTGCTGATCAATAGTAGGGACGTAAAAGGTTGTGTTTAGAAAGATATCGTAATACTTCGACTGATGCTTGGCATCGTCCATATCGAGGCGTAGTGTCTTCAGCGCCTGGTCTAGTTTGGTCATCTCCTGAGATTTATCTGTTGCCGCTACCATAGGGTGGGCATCTTGATCACGGTCTTGAGTTGTAGACATGGGGGCTCCTTGGAATGAAGTGAAAAAAATTTCCGGCATAGTAGCTGAAATGTCAGGGCACGGCAATCTGCAAAAAAAGGTGCATCAAGTTTTTGGTGGATGCCTGGGCAGTTTGTCTGATTCAAAAAGTGACCAGTCGCTTACTTTTGTCGTTTCGGCGTATTTTCCCCTGCGTCAGGAGGCGAACAAAAAGCAGCCGCTGTTTGTTCTGGACACTAATTATGATTTGACAATACATTTCTGAAAAGTGTATACAGTATGCGATTTACACTCGTGTTTTTTGACTTGTATCCATCGCAGAATATACCCCACGAAGGAGGAACAAAAATGATTGAAGCGTATCTTGCACATGAAAAGGAGAGGGCGGCGCAAGGAATTCCCGCACTCCCGTTGACCCCTGAACAGACAACCGGCCTTTGTGAGCTACTGGTTAACCCACCAGCCGGAAAAGAAGCTTTCCTGCTTACCCTGATCAAGGAGCGTGTTTCTCCCGGTGTTGACCCTGCTGCTGAAGTCAAGGCCGCTTTCCTTGCCGATATCGTCGCAGGAAAAAAGAAATCTCCGCTGATAACTCCTGCTGATGCGGTCCGTATGCTCGGCACGATGATGGGTGGCTATAACGTTACGCCACTTATTGACGCGCTGACAAACGCCGCTCTTGCTGACGAAGCAGCCTGCGCCCTGTCCGGCATGACGCTGGTGTATGACGGATTCGACAGAGTTGTAGAGCTTTCAAAATCGAATGCAGCTGCTAAAAAAGTCCTTCAGTCCTGGGCCAACGCCGATTGGTTCACCAACAAGCCGGGCCTGGCCGAAATAATCAAAGTCAAGGTGTACAAGGTTGAAGGCGAAATCAACACCGACGATTTCTCTCCAGCAGGCGATGCATGGAGCCGTCCTGATATTCCACTGCACGCTCTGGCTATGGGCAAAACCCGTTTTCCTGATGGGCTGGCAACCATTGCCAAGTTCCGCGCCGATGGTTTCCAGGTTGCATTTGTCGGCGACGTCGTCGGAACCGGCTCATCACGCAAATCCGCCTGCAACTCGGTGCTCTGGTGCATCGGCCAGGAAATTCCCTGCGTGCCGAACAAAAAGACCGCCGGTGTTATCATCGGTAGCGTCATCGCCCCGATCTTCTTCAACACAGCCCAGGATTCCGGTGCACTGCCACTGAAAGCCGATGTTACCAAGATGAACACCGGTGACGTGATCGTTATCGATACCAAAAAAGGTGAGATCAAGAGCGAAAAGGGCGAACTTCTCTCCACATTCCAGATCGCCCCCAACACCCTTGCTGACGAATTCCGTGCCGGTGGACGTATTCCGCTGATCATCGGCCGCGCCGTCACTGACCGTGCCCGTGCCGCGCTCGGCCTTGGTGCCACCAACATCTTTACACTGCCGGTCAACCCTGTTCCAAAAGCTGGCCAGGGTTACACCCAGGCTCAGAAAATGGTTGGTCAGGCCTGCGGCGTTGCCGGTATCCTGCCCGGTACAGCCTGCGAACCGAAGATGACTACGGTCGGTTCACAGGATACCACCGGTCCGATGACCGCCGACGAGCTGAAAGAGCTTGCCTGCCTCAAATTCCTGTCGCCGATGTTTATGCAGTCATTCTGCCACACCGCAGCATATCCGAAACCGGCCGACGTCAAGATGCACAAGACTTTGCCGCAGTTCATCATCGAGCGTGGCGGCGTGCCACTGAAGCCTGGCGACGGCGTCATCCACTCATGGCTGAACCGTCTTCTGCTCCCCGATACAGTCGGTACCGGCGGCGACTCGCACACCCGTTTCCCGATCGGCATCTCCTTTCCGGCTGGTTCCGGTCTGGTTGCTTTCGCTGGCGCCATGGGTTTCATGCCGCTTGACATGCCGGAATCCGTCCTGGTTCGGTTCAAGGGTAAACTCAACTCTGGTATCACCCTGCGTGATGCGGTTAACGCCATTCCGTACTGGGCTATCAAACAGGGGCTTATGACGGTACCGAAGAAGAATAAGATTAATATATTTAACGGCCGTATTCTGGAAATGGAAGGTCTTCCCGACCTGTCAGTAGAGCAGGCATTTGAGCTGACCGATGCCGCTGCCGAGCGTTCTGCCGCAGCCGGCTGCATCAAACTTTCAGAGGCTTCCGTTGCAACCTATCTGCGCTCCAATGTGGCACTGATGAAAAAGATGATCAAAGAAGGGTATCAGGACGCCCAGACGCTGCAGAACCGCATCGATGCAGTCAATGAATGGCTGAAAGCGCCCAAGCTGCTTGAAGCTGACAAAAACGCCGAATATGCCGCAGTCATCGAGATCGACCTGTCGGAGATAACCGAGCCGATACTGGCCTGCCCGAATGACCCGGATGATGTCAAGCTCCTCTCGGAAGTTGCCGGTACCCAGATCCAGGATGTATTCCTCGGTTCCTGCATGACCAACATCGGTCATTATCGCGCTGCCGCCGAGATATGGCGTGGAGAGAAGTTCAATCCGGCAGTCCGTACCTGGATCTGCCCGCCGACACGTATGGATCAGTTGAAACTGAAAGATGAAGCTTATTTTGCAGTCTACAGCGCCTTCGGCGCCCGTATCGAAATCGCCGGCTGCTCGCTCTGTATGGGTAACCAGGCCCGCGTACCGGACGGCGTCAACATGTTCTCCACATCGACCCGTAACTTCGATGACCGTATCGGCAACGGTGCCAAGGTCTATCTCGGTTCCGCCGAGCTGGGTGCGGTAACTGCTCTGCTGGGGAGACTGCCGAAACCGGCTGAATTCCTCGAAATATACAAAGCCAGGATCGAGCCTAACAAGGAAAAGATCTACAAGTATCTGCAGTTTGATGAGATGCCTGAATACAAGTAAGACATTGTGATGAAAAGCTTGAGGCTGAGAGGCTGATGGCGTAGTATGACCCCCGCCCGGGCTTATCCTGGCGGGGGTTCTATTTGCATGATGCCGGTTGTTTTGAATATCCGAACTAAAATCTGCCCCCCACGATCTTATCAACACTCACCCCGATTGATGCCGATCCCCATGTTTGACAAGCGTTCATTATGATGTAATTCTGTACATGGTGTCTCAAGTCAGAATTTAAAGGGTACGGGTCTGCTCTTCCGGAATGAATTAACTGTTACAGGGAGGAATTGATGAAGATCATTTTTGTACTCATCGGGCTGTTGCTCGCGACTACAAGGTTTGCCGGTGCTTCTGACAGCTGCCTCACCTGTCACTCGGATGCCAAACGCATGTCATCCCTTGGGGCTGTCGCACTGACGGTAACAGGTGAGGAGGTCGAAAAGCAGAGCCGCATGCCGGCCGGATGCAGCGATTGCCATCTGGG
>JAQUCU010000136.1 GCA_028686055.1 Desulfuromonadaceae bacterium | reverse complement strand
CCTTGGCAGCCATGATCTCAAAAGGGGTGACTGGCATCACCAGCAGGTGCTCCACCGTGCCATGCTCCCTTTCGCGGAGCAGCGCGGCGCCGGTCAGGATGATTGAGAGCATGGTAATATTACTGATGAGTTCCATTACACCCCCGAACCAGGCCTTGTTCAGTTGCGGGTTAAAGCGCGCCCGCAGGGCAAGATCCACCGTGGGTACCGGGTTGGAGCGGTATCCCTGCAGAAAGGCGCTAACCTCGCTGCCGATGATGGATTGGATGTAGGCGCTGCCGGTGAAGGCCTGGGACATCCGGGTGGCGTCGACGTTGAGCTGGATGGCAGGGCTGCGCCCGGCCAGCACATCACGCTGGAAGGAGGGGGGGATGTTGAGGGCGAAGGTATCGAAGCCGGCATCCATCCGGGCATCCATCTCCTTCTGCGTAATCAGCACAGGTTGTTTGAAGTAGGGGGGGTAGAAGGCGTCAATGATCCGCTGCGAGAGCTGTGAGCGGTCCTCGTCGACAACAGCGATCGGTGCCTTGTGCAGTGTCTCGGGCATCGCCGTGGCGGCGCTGTAGATCGAGATACTGAAGGCGTACAGGATAAGGACAACCATCATCGGGTCGCGCAGCAGGCTGCGCAGCTCCTTGATACCGAGATGGAAGATGTTGGCTGCCCACATGGTCATTTTTCCTGTTTCCTGAGCAATGCGGCGCCCATGATCGTCAAAAGGGGGACAGCGAACAGCAAGGGGACGAACGAGGCCTGGAGATCATGGAAACCGAGCGCTTTGGAAAAGGTGCCGCGAGCGATGGTTAAAAAGTGGGTGGTCGGATATATTCGGCCAATCACGGCGCCAACTCCCTCCAGCGAGGAAACCGGATCGGTCATGCCGGAGAACGTAACCGCAGGCAGGATGGTCAGGACTGCGGTACCGAACAGAGCCGCAACCTGGCTGTGAGTGAAGGCCGAGATCACCAGGCCGAAGGAGGTGGCCGCCGTAACATACAGCAGTGCCGCAGCGGCAAGGGTCATAAAGCTGCCCTTGACCGGCACAGCGAATAGCAGTACCGCCATGGCGGTCAGCATCAGAAAATTGAGCATAGCCAGAACAACGTAGGGGAGCTGTTTGCCCAACAGGAACTCCAGTCGGGTGACCGGCGTGACATACAGGTTTATGATCGAGCCCAGCTCCTTTTCCCTTACCACCGAGAGCGCGCTCAGTATGGCCGGAATCATCATCAACAGCAGCGGGATTACCGCCGGTACCATGGCCGGCAGACTCTTCACGTCCGGGTTATAGCGGAAGCGGGTCTCAATCGTGGCAGCTCCCGTGGTGGCTGCAGCAGCGTTGGTCTGTCGAGTCAGGTTTGTCAGCCAGTGGGCATGCATCCCCTGCACATAGCCGCGCACCGTCTCGGCGCGGGTTGGCATGGCACCGTCAATCCAGGCACCGACACTGACCGGCGTGCCGCGGCGCAGATCGCGGCCGAATCCGGGCGGGATCTCGATCGCCAGGCTGATCTCGCCGGCACGCATGCGTTGGTCGAGGTCATCATAGCTTTTGAGGGGCGGTCGCTCTCTGAAGTAGCGCGATCCTGAAAGGTTGAGAATGTAGTCGTGGCTGATGGCGGTCTGGTCCCGGTCGAGCACCGCAAAGGTAAGGTCTTCCACATCCAGGCTGATACCGTAGCCCATCACCAGCATCAGGATCGCGCTCCCCAACAGGGCAAGGGTCAGGCGGATCGGGTCGCGGCGCAACTCCAGTGCTTCACGCCGGCTGTAGCTGAACATGCGGCGCAGGCTGAAGAAACTGCGGCCTCGCGCCGCCCGGCTCGAGATTGATGATGGAGTGGGTACGGTTTCAGCAGCTGCCGCCGCAGAAGATCCCGCTATCTCATCGGCCGCCTCCTCGAGGTAGCTGATGAAGGCCTCCTCCAGGGTAGAAGTCCCTCGTTTTTCAATCAATGCTGCCGGTGCGTCGCTTACCAGCACCCGCCCCGTGTGCATTAACGAGATCCGGTCGCAGCGTTCGGCTTCGTTCATGAAGTGGGTCGAGATGAAAATGGTCACCTTGTCCCGTCGTGCCAGATCAATCATGATCTGCCAGAAGGCATCCCGTGCCACCGGATCCACCCCTGAGGTTGGTTCATCGAGGATCAGCATCTCCGGCCCGTGGATCATCGCCACCGCCAGGGAGAGACGCTGGCGCTGTCCCAGCGGCAGGGCATCCGGCAGACTGTCAATCACCTCAGCCAGGCCGAAGCGCTGCACCATCTCCCGCACCCGCCCCACTATCAGTTCCTTCGGCATACGGAATAAACGCGCGTGCAGGGTCAGGTTCTGCCGCACCGTCAGCTCGCTGTACAGGGAAAAGGACTGGGACATGTAGCCGACCCGCCGCCGGGTGTCAATATCGTGGGGGTCCACCGCTCGATCGAAGAGCCAGGCTTCCCCTTCGCTGGCTTGCAGCAGTCCGGTCAGCATCTTCATGGTGGTGGTCTTGCCGCAGCCGTTGGATCCCAGAAAACCGAAAATTTCCCCCCGGCTGATGCGGAAGTTCACATGGTCTACGGCGGTGAAATCGCCGAAGCGCATCGTAAGATTGTGGGCCTCGATGGCGGTCTCACCGTCAGAATCCGCCTTGCGGGGAGGGATGACCACCGCTTGATAGCCGTTTCGCTGCTGCTTGGGCAGCAGGGCAATGAACGTCTCCTCCAGGGTTGTGGTACCGGTCCGGGTCAGAAGTTCCAGCGGGGCGCCGGTGGCGAGTACCACGCCGGCGTTCATGGCCACCAGCCAGTCAAAGCGTGCGGCCTCCTCCATGTAGGCGGTGGCCACCAGCACGCTTATACCGGGCTGCCGGGCGCGGATGCGGTCGATGAGATCCCAGAACTGGCGGCGGGACAGTGGATCCACACCGGTGGTCGGTTCATCGAGGATCAATAGGTCGGGGTCATGGATCAGGGCGCAACAGAGGCCCAGCTTCTGTTGCATGCCGCCGGAGAGCTTGCCCGCCGGGCGGTCTCTGAAGGGGGCCAGTCCGGTGGCCTGAAGGAGTTCGGCTATGCGGCGTTCACGCTCCTCGCGGTCTTGGCCAAACAAACGGGCAAAAAAGTCAACATTTTCGAAAACAGAGAGGGTCGGGTACAGATTTTTACCGAGCCCCTGGGGCATGTAGGCAACCCGTGGGCAGACATTTTGGCGATGGTGCCGGTCGGCCATGCTGCCGCCAAGCACTTCGACTTTCCCGGACTGGATGGCCCGGGAGCCGGCAACCAGGGAGAAGAGGCTCGACTTCCCCACTCCGTCCGGCCCGATGACACCCACCATGCGGCCGGAAGGGAGTTCAAGCTCAATGTCGTCCAGGGCCAGTATCTTGCCGTAGCGCAGGCAAACCCCCTGCAGCTGTGCCACGGGCGGTGCTGCAGGTCCGGATGTCGGACGTTCCAGGAAACTCATTGCGGCAGCTTTATCTGCAGATGCTCAGGCCACGGTTTGCTGGGGTCAAGCCTTACATAAGCCATGCCGGGCAGGCCGGTCTTGACCCGGGTGATGTATTTTTTGAGGAGCTCCACCGGAATCTGCGCCCGGATACGGAACATCAGCTTCTCCCGCTCGCTGGCAGTCTCCACGGTTTTCGGGGTAAACTGGGCAACATCGGCAACAAACGACACGCTTGATGGAATCACAAATTGGGGGGCGGCGTCCAGTACCAGGCGCACCTCGCTGCCGATTGCAACCCGCCCCGCATCGGCTGTCGGCAGAAAAAATGTCATGTAAACATCGCTCAGATCAATGAGACTCAATACCCGTCCACCGGCGCCGACCACTTCGCCGGGCTGGGCAACACGGTACTGCACCCTGCCATCGCGGGGTGATTTGAGGGAACTGTCCAGTATGTCCGCCTGGATCCGTTCCGCATTGGCTCTGGCCGCCCTGACTGCCGATTCTGCTCCGGAAATCTGGCTGTGCCCGGTCATGACGGCTGCTTCGGCGGCTGCTATCTGGGCGCGAGCCGAATTGAGCGCCGCTTCGGTGCTCTGAAGCTGGGTGTAATCGTCGTCGGCATCCTGTTTCGCTACCGCTCCCCCTTTGACAAGCTCCGATGAGCGGCCGGAGTGCTGTCGCGCCTTTACGAGTTCGGCCTCCCGCTGTCTGTAAAGTGCCAGTGCTGCTCCCTTTTCGCTCTCACGCTGGGCCAGCTGGCTCTTTGCTGTGGCAACAGAGCTTTGGGCCTGCTGCAGCTGCGCCTCGGCCTGGCGGAGCTGGGCTCTAAGGGTGTCGGTGTCCATTATCGCCACCACCTGTCCGGCTGTGACGAACTCCCCTTCACTGACAAGAATATCTTTTATCCGACCGGCTATCTTGGCAGCAACGTCTATCTCGACTGCCTCAATGCGGCCGTTGCCGCTGGCCAGGCCGTTGTCCCTGTCTTTCGCGGCGAATTTCTGCCAGAATCCAGCACCAAGCGCAACCATAACCAGCAGTCCGGCGAAGATAATCAACCATTTCTTCTGTTGTTCGGTCATGGCGTTCCTAAATACAGATTAACGTCAACCTTTGACATCGGGCATTGCAGCGTCCATTGGCGGACATGGAGAACTAGAAATTCCAGCTTACCCCAAACAGATGCATATCGAGACCGGGATTGGGGGTGTTGCGAGGATAAAAAATGCGTCCATTCGACAGGTGATGTAGGCGATATGATATGCCAAGGCCGTTGTCAAAACGGTATGAAAGGCCGATATAGGCCCCAAACTGGAGAATACTTCCAAAGTCCTGGTGTCCGATCTGGCGTCTGTCCAGGAGGTCGACATTAATACCTGCATCCAGAGCGCCGCCGTTTCCCGGCTTGTTGAAGGCGAAGCCAGTTCCCGCTGAACCGATGAAGCCGGTTTCAGTGTGGCTTACCAGTGCGCCGGCGGATGTGCTGACCTGGGGGGCCAAGCCCCAGCCCGAAGATGTTCGCCACTCCCATGGCAGGCCATACACAGCAAACGCTTCATACTGATGAAACGTATCATGCTTCTGTCCGGCCTGGATACCCATGCGCACACCGGCCTCCTGCCACTCTGCTTGTGCTGGTGTACTCGACAGGGACAAAAAAAACTGGAGCATCAGGATGACCGCAATTCTCACCGATGCATTAGACGACATGTTTTTTCTCCTTTCCCGGGAAAATTGCCATATCGGCACATCACAGAACCGGTTTCAGCACTCAATGCCTGGTGGACAGGTGGATCAGGTTTATCGGCCAGGACACAGTAGGCGACCACCATGGGATACAGTGCAATGACTCTGTAAAGAGTCATTCTGGTTACTTCCATGGTTTCCTGCGTGTAGAAAGTATACCATTATTTTTTTGTTTGGCATTACAGCTGGTCGGCGCGAATTCGGAACCTATCCACAAGCCAACTCACCGGCCCTTTTCCATCTGCGATGAACCCAGTACCAGTCAACCGGATGGTGCACAATAAAATTTTCGATGGCACTCGAATATGTTTGCACATCTGCTGCAACTCCCTGTTCTGAGGTGTCATTGGAAAAAACAAGTTCAGGATGGATTTCAATAATATGCCGGTCGGCTTCACGATGGATAAATGCCGGTACTATTGCGGTTCCGGACCTGCGTGACAGAAGGATCGGGGCCTTTGATGCCCACGCTTTCCGTCCGAGAAAATCGATGAGTGCACCGTCTTCAGGAAAAACAGCCTGGTCCACCAGGAGGCCTATTGTGCCGTTATTCCGGATAACCGCCAGCATGTTCCTGATAGCTTTATCCTTGTAGATGATCATGTTACCGTAACGCTGGCGTATTTTTTCGACCATGCTGTTGAGGTAGGGATTGTCCTGACGCCTGGCAACCACTGACATGGAGGTGTTGAAGTGTCGGGCTAGTGCCAGAGATGCCAATTCCCAGTTGCCGCAGTGACCCGTAAGAACGATTACACCTTTACCGCGGGCTTTGGCAGCCTCAAAGTACTCCCATCCCCTGATTTCGACCCGTTCCAGCACATCTTTGCCCCGGCCGTGATACATGCGGCAGGTTTCAACAAACGATATGCCAAGATGACAGAACATCATCCGTGCTATTTCCTCCGGTGTATGAGGAAGAGAGCTCCATTCAG
Source organism: Desulfuromonadaceae bacterium (assembly GCA_028686055.1). Lineage (GTDB taxonomy): Bacteria > Desulfobacterota > Desulfuromonadia > Geobacterales > Pseudopelobacteraceae > JACRCG01. The sequence goes on along the minus strand of JAQUCU010000136.1, from coordinate 2,192 downwards.
GATTTTTCATCAGAGTCGGAAGCGCAAGACGGATATTGTTGATGGCTACCTGACGCCGTTTTGGAAAAACGAAGGCACCCAGTTTCCCGATAAAACTTCCGGTCGGGCAGACAAGGCGCGCCGGAAGAAGGGCGAATATAAGTGTAAGGATGTAAAAAAACGCAACTTGAAACGACCAGAATATAACTTTCATGTCTAATTCCAGCTCCTTGTAAAATATTCCAATACCGGTGTTTTCAGATTCCGGTATTACAGCCGGTCCTTCAGCATTCCCCCCAACTGCTAAACGGCTTATTTGTTTCCGCCCCCCAGGACCTTGTAGAGTGTTACCAGATTGGACAACCGGGCCAGACGAACTCCGATCAGATTCTGCTGGGCTCCGTATAGGGAACGCTGGGAGTCAAGCACCGTCAGATAGCTGTCAACTCCCTTGTCGTAGCGGGCCTGGGAAAGTTTGAGGCTCTCGGCAGTGGCATTGGTAAGAGATTGCTGGGCCGCCAGTTGTTCATCGATTGTACCGCGCTGGGCCAGGGCGTCAGCTACCTCCTGGAAGGCGGTCTGGATCGCCTTTTCATAACGTGCCACGGCGATGTCACGATCCACTTCGGATACCTTAAGATTCGCCTTGTTGGCACCGCCCTCAAAGATCGGCAGCGAGATCCGCGGTGCGAAACTCCAGGCAAAGGAACCGCCAGTGAAGAGCCCGGTCAGTTCTTCACTGCCGAAGCCGACGTTTGAAACCAGAGTGATGCGCGGGAAGAAGGCCGCCCGGGCCGCGCCGATGTTGGCATTGGCCCCTTTGAGCTGCCCTTCGGCCTGGAGGATATCGGGACGCTGGAGCAGCACCTCGGACGGCAGGCCGGGGGTCAGGTCCTTCAGTGCCGTTAGCGTTTCTGAAAGCGTCTGAGGCAGTAGTTCAGCCGGCACCGGCGCACCGACCACCAGGCTCAGGGCGTTCTCGTCCTGGGCCACCAGCGTGGTGTAGCGGGCAATGTCCACCCGGGCCGAATCGACAATGGTCTGGGCCTGGTTCAGATCGAGTGCGGTAGAAACTCCGGCCTCGAAGCGGCTCCTGGTCAGCTTGTAGGAACCCTGTTGATTGGCCAGAGTCTCCCTGGCAACCTGAAGCCGCTCACGATCGGCAGCCAGGGTCAGGTAGCTTGCGGCAACCTGGGAAATCAGGCTGATCTGTACGCTGCGCTGTGCCTGTTCGGTGGCAAGATACTGTTCAAGTGCCTGGTCCTTGAGACTGCGCACCCGCCCGAAAACATCCAGCTCATAAGAACTGACGCCCAGGCCGACAGTGTACTGGTGGACAGTTTCTGCCTGACCGGTGCCTGAAAAATCTGCAGGCAGCCGCTGAAATGAGCCTTCGGCACTGGCATCCACCTTGGGAAACAGGTCGGAGCGCTGGATCTGGTACTGTGCCTGTGCCCGCTCGATATTAAGGGCGGCCACCCGCAGGTCGCGGTTGTTCTCCAGGGTCAGGGAGATCAGCTTGCGCAGCTTTTCGTCAACAAAGAACTCCCGCCAGGGCAGCTCGGCCAGCGGTTTTTGCGACCTTGCGGCAGCTTGCGCCGGGTAGGCCGGCCCGGACGGCCAGGCCGCCTGTACCGGTGCGGCAGGTTGGGAGTATTTCGGGGCCATGGTTGTACATCCGCCAAGGTAGAGCAATGCACTCAGTGGCAGACACAGGGCTGTCGTCATCCGTCGTATATATATCGTCATGTTTATTCTACCTCCGAAGCATTGACTACAGCAGGTTCTCCGGGGTGTGGTTTGTATTTTTTCCGGCCAAACACCCGTGACACCAGTACAAAGAAAAACGGTATGAAGATCAGGTCGATGAAGGTCGCCGAGAGCAGGCCACCGGTGACAGCGGTGCCGATGGCGTTCTGGGCCGCGGCGCCGGCACCCCTGGTAAGGGCCAGCGGCAGGGTGCCGAAAAAGAACGCCAGTGAGGTCATGATGACCGGACGAAGCCGGATTTTCACCGCCGTCAGGGTCGCTTCAACCAGCTCATGTCCCTGATGCATCTGCTCCTTGATGAACTGGATGATCAGGATGGCGTTCTTGGTGGAAAGCCCGATAGTGGTCAAAAGTCCGATCTGGAGATAAACGTCGTTGGGAAGCACCCGTAGCGAAACCGCTGTCACTGCTCCCACCAGACCAAGCGGCAGCATCAGCAGGTT
>JAQUCU010000135.1 GCA_028686055.1 Desulfuromonadaceae bacterium | reverse complement strand
GCTGAATTTCGCCCCCCTTCCCCGGTTCCTGGTCCCGGAGAATGTCAAAGATGCGTGGAGTCAGTACGTAACGGCCGATAATTGCCATGTCAGAGGGTGCTTCAGCCGGTGCCGGCTTTTCAACCATGTCGGTTACATGGAAAGTGCGCTCGCCGATCTGCTCAGCCGCGACGCAGCCATACGATGAAATGTTTTTCATCGGCACTTTTTCCAGCGCCAGCACCGAGCCGCGCTGCTGATCGAAAACATCCAGCAACTGTCTGAGACAGGGGCGCTCGCTGTCAATGATGTCATCCCCCAGCAGAACCGCAAATGGTTCGTCGCCGATGAAATCCCTGGCGCAGAGAATCGCGTGACCGAGCCCCAGCGCCTGCCGTTGGCGCACATAGAAGATATTAACCATCTCGGCTATTTCATGTACCCGTGAGAGTTCCCGATCCTTCCCCTTGTCGTAGAGATGCGCCTCCAGTTCAAAGGAAATATCAAAGTGATCCTCGATATTGTGTTTCCCGCGGCCGGTCACAAAAAGAATCTGCTCGATGCCGGAAGCCACCGCCTCCTCAACGACGTACTGGACGAGCGGCTTGTCGATCAGAGGCAGCATCTCTTTGGGAGATGACTTGGTTGCCGGAAGAAATCGGGTACCGAGGCCGGCAACCGGGAAAACGGCTTTTTTGACCTTCATGAATGGTTCCTTCACAGCAGTATTTTGCAGCGTGTATGTTTATTTTCCGGTGCAGGCACATCCGCTGCAAGCGGCCGGTTTCGGAGCCTCGGTCTTCGGACAGTAGCCGGTATTAAACCAGCCGTCGCCTTTCAGGCTGAAGGTGGTGGAGGAGATCAATTTTTCTACTGTTTCACCGCATTGCGGGCATTGACTTGCGGGCGGGTCTGAAAATTTCTGGCGCAGCTCAAATTGGTGATTGCAGCTTGTGCAACGGTACTCGTACATCGGCATGACGTGTAAACTCCTCTGAAGATGAAAATCTTATACTCTTCAGTATAATGATTTAGAGGTATATTTGTCAATGTTGCGGCTGTTTCTTTACTTTTTTCCTTGTTATAGTGTATTACGTATCGCGTGATTTTTCAGCTTACGAATCGTGTGACAGCGTGCAATGAGCGAATAAAGAGGACGGATACAATGAAATATCCCGGAATGCTCACACCCATAGGTATGAACCGGTATTTTTGTCACTGCCTGGCACTGCTGCTGGTATTGCTCTGTCCGCTTTCTGCGCTGGCGAATGATACGGTGCGCCTGCAGCTCAGGTGGCAGCATCATTTCCAGTTTGCCGGCTATTACGCCGCGAAGGAACAGGGCTATTACCAGGCGGCTGGACTGGATGTGGAGTTTATCCCCGGTGATGCGGGTGTCGATACGGTGAAGAAGGTTCTGCAGGGGGAGGCTGAGTTTGGCGTCGGCTCCAGTGATCTGCTGCTTCGTCGAGAGCAGGGTTTGCCGGTGGTAGCCCTGGCGGTGATCTTTCAGCACTCTCCGCTGGCACTCATGACCCTCAAGAAAAACGGCACTGATAGCGTACATAATCTGTCTGCGGGCAAGATCATGATCGAACCCGGCTCTCCCGAGTTGCAGGCCTATCTGCGCAGCGAAGGGGTTAGCCCTGATAAATACGTGATGAAGACACCGAAGTTCCACGGGTGGGACCTGATGGAAGGGTCAGTAGACACCGTGTCAACGAATGCTATTGGTGAAATGTTTCCGCTCAGCAAGACCGGCCGGGAGTATCAAATCGATTCACCCCGCTCGGTGGGGATTGATTTTTACGGTGATAATCTTTTTACCACCGAAAATCTTATCAGGATGAAGCCGGAGATGGTCAGGGCATTCAGGGCCGCCAGCCTGAAGGGGTGGGAATATGCCATGCAGCACCCGGAAGAGGTGGCGCAGCTCATTCATTCCCGCTACAGCCACGGGCACAGCATTGATCATCTGCGTTTCGAAGCCCGCCAGATGGAGCCTCTGCTGCAGACGTCACTGGTGGAAATCGGGCATATGAACCCCGGTCGCTGGCGCCATATAGCCGATATATATGCCGACCTGGGCTTGATGAAGCCGGGATTCGACCTCAACGGCTTTTTGTACGATACCAAACCTCCGCCGCAGGATCTGAGATGGATCTATGCCACCCTTGCCGCCGCTCTTTCACTGGTGATAGTTGCCAGCCTGATAGCGATCCGCTTTTCCAGGATGTCAACGGCCCTGAGCAATACCATAACCGACTACAAACGGGTTGGCGATGCGCTGCAGGAAAGCGAATCATTGTACCGCTCAATCCTCAACGCTTCTCCCGACGGTATTACCATTCTGGACACTGATGGCAGCATCCGCATGGTATCTCCGGCGGGTGTGTCGATGTTCGGTTACGGACGGGAAGAGGAACTGCTGGGACATAACGTTGCCGAATTGATTTCTTCCGAGGACAGGGAACGCGCCGAGGCCAATATTCAACTCATGCTCCAGGGGACTTTCTCCGGAATGGGTGATTACAGTGCGGTACGGTCTGACGGCAGTAAATTCGATATCGAGACCAAGGGTCAGTATATTCAGACCGCTGATGGAAAGCATAGCAGTGTTGTTTTCATTATTCGTGACATCTCGGAGCGGAAGAAGTCCAATGATACCTGCCTGATTGCCATGGGCGAGATGGTCTGCGCCATCGCCCATCAGTGGCGTCAACCTCTTGCCACCCTGGGGATGATTGTCCAGCGCACGCACGCCGTGGGGAATATGCCGGAAGGATTCACACCGGGATACCTTGATGAATTCAAAGTTAATGCCATGCGTCAGATCAAGTATATGTCAAACACCATAGAGGAATTCCGTGGATTCTACCGCCCGGAAAAAGAGAAGGTATTGTTTTCGCCCTACAGATGCATCGATGACGCCGTCAAGCTTTTCGAGCCTCAATTCACCAGCAGCCGGGTTGCCGTAGATGTCCGTTGCCGGTGTGGTGAGGGACAACGTGTGAATGGCTACCCAAATGAGTTCAAGCAGGTCATCCTTAATCTGCTGGGCAATGCCCGAGATGCAATTCTGGAAAATCGCAGCGTAAAGGGCGAACCGGAACAGGGGAATATCACTGTGCAGATATCCATCAGAGAAGATATGTTCATGAATATCGACATCAGTGACAACGGCTGCGGCATCCCGGCGGGCATAGCCTCGCGGATACTTGAGCCATATTTTACCACCAAGGAGGAAAGCGGTGGTACCGGTCTCGGTCTGTACATGTCGCGCACAATCGTGGAAAAGAGTCTGGAAGGACGTCTCCGCCTGATACAGTGCCAGGAAGGCGCTACCTTTAGAATAGAGCTGCCACTGGGGAAAACAGCATGACCGACTTGGCCAATAAGCGCGTTAACGAACTGGTTTCATGCCAAAAGCCGCAGAAAATAGCGCCCGACTCACTAAAGAGCCTGACAGTTCTTCTGGCTGAGGATGAGGAAGAGTTGCGGTATGAAACGGCCGCTTTTCTGGAGCTTTACTGTGGCCGGGTCATTCAGGCTTCTAACGGTCGCGAGGCCATGGCGCTGATAGAATCGCAGCACCCCGATCTGGTCATCAGCGACATCCGCATGCCTGTCATGGACGGTCTGGAACTGGCCGTCTGTCTGAAGAGGTCATCGGCCGATACGCCGTTGATCTTTTGCACTGCCTTTACTGAAACCAGCTACCTCCTGAAGGCCATTGAACTGGGAGTAGACGCCTTTGTCCGAAAACCGGTGGATACGGATGAGCTGCTGGCTGCCATCGCCAAAGTTGCTTTGCCGCTGCTTCAACGCCGTGAAATAGAGGGCGTCTCCGATGAGCTGCTGGCTTCCCTGCGGATACAGATGGGTGGCACTTCAGCCCATTCGGAGGTCGTGGAAAAGACCGCCCGTGTTGCCAGAACCTCTTTCAATGTTCTGCTGGAAGGTGAAACCGGGACCGGGAAATCAAGGCTGGCTGCTATTGTCCACAGCTTGAGCCCCCGCCGTGCCGCCCCGTTTATAACAGTGCAGATGGGCGCACTGCCGTTGAATCTGGCCGAGAGCGAACTGTTCGGCAACGTCAAAGGCGCTTTTACCGGGGCGGATCGCAACCGGATCGGGCTGGCGGAAGCCGCTGCCGGCGGCACGATATTTTTGGATGATATCGAATCCTGTCCGCCGGAGCTTCAGGGTAAATTGCTGCGCTTCGTAGAGGAAAAAAAATTCACTCCGGTAGGGAGCACGGTGGAAAAGAAGGTTGAAGTGCGTATCATTGCCGCCAGCAACCGCAATCTGAAGGAAGAAGCACTGGCCGGCCGCTTTCGTGAAGACCTCTACTATCGGCTGGCCGATGCCACCATTTCCCTGCCGCCGCTCCGGGAAACGCCGGCCGCCATTGCTCCCCTGGCGCTCAAGTTTCTGCGCCAGACCTGTGATGAGCTTGGCCGCAAGATGGCCTTTCTTGATGAAGAGGCCAGCACTATGCTGGTCAGCATGCCTTGGCCCGGCAATATCCGGCAGCTTAAAAGCGTCATTCGCCGCGCCGCACTCAAAGGCGGAAACGTCATTGGAGTTTCGGATATCGATATACACGCCGAGTCCGCCGGGATCGTTTCCACGTCACCAGGCAACAACGGCACGCCGGTCCCCCCCCCCTTCCCGTGCGGTATGGATGAGCTTGAACGCTGGTCTCTGGAGCAGGCTCTGCGCTACTGCGGCGGCAAGCGCATGAAAACCGCCATGATGCTGGGCATGAACTATTACACATTTCGTCGCCGCCTTGAAAAACACGGTATTACGGCGATGGATGAGCAACCTGATTAAGAAGAAACCCGCCCGCGCTCTTAAACCCGAAAGAGTGATATCCCTCCCGCATACTATCCATTTTAGTTATCTGTTTTAGATGCCGCTATCGTTTTTGTATACAATTTCACACCGCTCTTGTCCGCATAACCTCCCGTAAATACAGCCAAATTATCTTTGGCACTGTCTATGCTTTAAAAAGCAGTCTATGACCGAGCCAGTTACAAACGAAAATCAGGCACCCACCCGCTGCCTGTGCAAATATTCAAGCCAGCCATTTGACGACTGCTACTGCAGCAAGGTTTCCGGAAGCTCTGCGCACAACATAGCCACATATTGCATGGAGCGTTACTGGGAATGTCCGATTTATCAAAAGCATATGCAGCAGAACATAAACACTTGAGTTTCCCGTCGTACTTAAAACAATGGAAACCGGCACATTGGGGAAAAATCAAAACGAAAGGAGGTGGGAGAATAGAAAAAATTAGATGGCAGTTATAATCCCACCAGTAAAACTAAAAAAAGGAGAAGCCAACATGAGAAACAGTTTGCGAATGATGCCGTACATGCTTTATGCCCTGTTGATCTTTGCATTGTCCGGCTGTGGAGCTACTGGCACCACCGCGGGAATGGATTCATCCACCGCCAATGGTAAGCTCACGGCCAATCTGGTGCTTCCGAAAAGTACTGGAAAAACAGTCGGATCAGCGGCTGATGTTGTCACAACCCGTCTCAAGGTTACCGGTGCAACCATCCCGACTGCCACAAAAGATTTCGCCAATAGTACTGGCGGGTCACTGGAAGTCTACCCCGGTAGTGACCTGATTGTGACTGCCCAGGCATTCGATACCAACGGCGTCATGATCTATGAAGGCTTTGCCACAAGTGTAACGGTGGTTGCCGGTCAACCGCAGACTGTATCGATTCAGCTGAATGCGCCGACTGTTAAAGCCACTGATACAAGCTGCATTGCATGTCATGATTCAACTCGTGATATTACCGGACAAAATCTTGTTGCCGATTACAAACAGTCCGGCCACTATACAAACATAGACTGGACCACAAATACCAAGAACGGCTCCACTCTCCCTGGCTGCGCCGGTTGCCACGGCACCAATCATAATGACCTGAGCCCTGCCGCCAGTGGCAGATGCTTCGAATGCCACGGCACACTTGGCCCGAAACACACCAATACGACAGCAAACCTTGCCGGTGAAGCAAATGCGGCCAGATACCTTAATGCTGCCAACAATAACTGCTCCGCCTGCCACGAGCCACACAATCCAATCAATGGTGCCGGTAAAGACGAGCGCAAGGCTTGGGCGGAATCTGGGCACGGTGATGTCAGCAGTCCCGCATGGACAGACTATAAATTTGCAACCTACAATTCGTATGGAAGTGACTACTGCAACAGATGTCATACCGCCCGTGGTTTCGTGCAGGCCCAAAATTCCAACTTTGCCGTTACCAGCCACTTCACGGATGCAGATGCCGAGTTCAAGAGGCCACTTACCTGCGACGCCTGCCACACCGACAACAAGTTCACCATGCGTCAAGGCGTACAATTCACCGCCAAGTACAACGGCGGCAACAGCCAGAAAACGTTCCCGAATGTCGGCACCAGCAACCTCTGTATCGCCTGCCACACCGGTCTTGAAAGTGGTGACGCAATCGCCACCAGCACGGATAACTTTTCCAACAAAGGTGCTGTTGGCTCGCACTACATGGCGGCTGCCGGTCTTATGTACATGGCGTCGCCTTTCATCAACTTCACCACACTGACCGCACCGGCACCATCCAACAACGAAGGATCTGCGTTTACAAGCACTAAAACATATGCCAAGAATAACCTGCCTGATAGTGCATCTGTCCCGGCGTTTGGAATCACCGGTGGAACTTCCAGTGCACACCGTAGAATCGGCACCCCGCTTATTACCGGTACAGAGACCTATCTTGGCCAAGGCACCACTCCAACCACAGCACAAACCCTAGCCATTTCAAGCAACGGGCCTTGTGTATCCTGCCATTTGCAGGCGGATAATGCCATCGCCGGCGATACACCGGAAAATATGAACGTTCCGGTACCGGCTTTCCGCCCTGGAAAAGGACATAGTTTGCAGATTGATCAGGCGGCGGCACAGCAAATATGCCTTCCCTGTCACGGTGAACAACACCTTGACGGCGGCGACGGCAATGGTAATCCCATTTATACTGCCACTGTATCACTTGCCACATTACAGTCGGCAATGCTTGAACCACAAAGCAAGTGTTACCAGGATGGCCTCGCACTGCTCAGTCAGATTTTAGAGGTCAAATACATGATAAAATATGACCCGGCGGCCTATCCGTACTTCTTTGACATCAAAGCAGGCGGAACTGCAATAGTTGACTGGACCCGTATAAATGTCGCCGGAGTAACCGATGCTGCCGTTGCCGCTTTTGGCTCCGCCACATTAACACCGATTCCGGCAGGTGGATTGACCCAGGCCCAAGCAAAAAAACTCATGGGTGCCTGTTTTAACCTGGGTCTCATGTACAAAGACCCCGCCGGTTATCTCCATGCCCGTACCTTCGTTCAGCGGCTGGTATATGATTCCCTCGACTTCCTGGACAACAACTCGATGGATTTCACGTCTCTCACCTCGGCAAGGGTATTGAACCCGACCATCTACCACGGAACGAACGTAAACGTCCGCGCTTCTGATGGAACCCTTGCCACTGAATCCATGATATGGTTGTCAGGGACACATTATAACGATCCAGGCGCAATCGCAGGCGTTGGTACGTTATTAAAACCGATGAAGCTTCATCCGTAATACAATTACTTTGAAATACATAGCGGCAACCCGCCCCGCCTCGAAAGAGGCGGGGTTTTTTCATGGTGCGCCGTGCATGCGCACGTACTTGGAAGGGTGAGAGTCCCTGTCACAACCTGAGGGAGGTGAAGTGTAGAGGATTAAAAAGTTGATCGCGTGATGAAGAACTAACAACTATCAATTATAGCTATCTGTTTTTATATGCCACTATCGTTTTTGCATATAATGCACCTTTATACCACTCCGCTTAACCCCCCGTAAATACAGCCAAATTTTCTTTGGCACTGTCTATGCTTTAAAAAGCAGTCTATAACCGAGCCAGATACAAACGAAAATCAGACACCCACCCGCTGCCTGTGCAAATATTCAAGCCAGCCCTTTGACGACTGCTACTGCGGCAAGGTCTCTGGAAGCTCTGCGCACAACATAGCCACATACTGCATGGAGCGTTACTAGGAATGTCCGATTTATCAAAAACATATGCAGCAGAACATAAATAGTTTGGACGATAAAAAACTCTGAAACGAGCCGCAGGACGTGCTGTGCTTGTCCATAAATTTATGAAAGGAGGGGGTGTTTATTTCAGTTTTGTATCCGTAGCTGCATTCAGCAGTAAAAAAATCATGGGAGGATATTATGCAACGTACGTTTAAAAGATTGACTATGTTAGCAGCAACAATTGTTTCCGCTGCATCTCTGCTTTCAGGCTGTTCCGGCAGTGACGGCAAGAATGGTGCA
>JAQUCU010000134.1 GCA_028686055.1 Desulfuromonadaceae bacterium | reverse complement strand
GGCACGCCGAGGGGAATATGGCAAGTCATCCTTCCGGGCCACTAGTGAAAGTGACCTGCGGCGTTTTTTCCTTCCGCAGGATGATGGCTATAAAGTAAATGATTCTATCCGGCAACTTGTGACTATCAGCCATCTCAACCTGTTCGACTCACATCGCCTGATCTCACTCGGCAAGGTTGACATTATCTTTTGCCGTAATGTTATTATCTACTTTGACAACGCAGCCAAAAAACGTGTGATTGAATCATTTCACTCAGCACTGTATGATGGAGGCTTTCTTCTGCTTGGGCACTCTGAATCGCTCATGAATATAACGACTCAGTTCACACTCCGTCACTTCAAAAATGATATGATTTATCAAAAGCCTGATCGTTTCTCTGCTGGTGTTTTCCTGTGAAAAAGATCAGGATCGTAGTTGTTGATGATTCAGCTTTCAGCCGCCGCAGCATAACCCGCATGCTGGAGGGACTTGATTATGTTGAAGTTGTGGGATATGCAGTAAACGGTGAAGACGGCATTCAAAAGGTTATTGCACTTAAGCCTGATCTGGTAACCCTGGATCTTGAAATGCCGAAGATGGATGGATTCACGCTGCTTCGCATTCTGACGGCCCGTTTTTCACTGCCGGTGATCGTTATCAGTGCTCTCAGCGGAGCAGATAAGGTTTTTAGAGCCCTTGAACTCGGGGCGTTTGACTTTGTGGCAAAACCTTCAAGCAGTGCTTCAGTTGATCTGCTTTCCATAAAAGAAGATCTTCAGAACAAAGTTCTGCAGGTTCTTGCGCTCAAACCTTACGGTCAAGTCCGTTCAATAGCCGGGGTCAGCCGCCAGGAGCGGGGTGATACCTGCCAGGTACCTGCGGGAAGGACATGGGGTGGAAAACATAACAGCATTGATATTGTGGCAATTGGCTCTTCAACCGGAGGACCACCGGCTCTGCAGCAGGTATTCTCTGCTTTTCAGCAGCAATACCCTTTTGCAATAGTTGTCTCCCAACATATGCCGCCTGGTTTTACCAAGGCCTTTGCGGAGAGGCTCAATCGCTCTTCTCTTTTCGACGTAAAGGAGGCCGAGGATGGGGACCTTGTCCTGCCAGGCAGGATACTGATCACCCCTGGTGGCCGTAACATGACCTTCGATGTATGCGGAGGTCATGTGAGCGCATGTATCATTGCGCCTTCTGAATCCGATCGTTATGTCCCTTCTATTGATGTTATGCTCCAGTCGTGTGCCGCCATCTACCGCAAGCGGGCGATGGCCGTGATTCTAACCGGCATGGGCAACGATGGCAGCAAGGGGGTGCTGTCGATAAAGGAACATGGTGGTTGTGTCATTGCGGAGTCTGAAGAAACCGCTATCGTGTATGGGATGCCGCGGGAAGCCATAGCTACCGGTGTTGTCGACCGCTGTGTTCCGCTGGACAGAGTCGCCTCAGAAATAATCCTCCTGGCGGGTTTTCATGATTCGAATGACGGTCGACCGTAGTCACTGCAGTATACTGGCAATAAAATATATTCAAGATGTGAAAGGAAATTACCGTGGAACAGAAGTACTCTCCAAAAGACGTAGAACTCAAATGGCAGTCTGTATGGGAAAGTGAAAAAACCTTCAAGGCCGCCGCAGACAAGGATAAACAGAAATATTACCTGCTTGAGATGTTTCCGTATCCATCAGGTCGTATCCATATGGGTCACGTCCGGAATTATTCCATCGGCGATGTTATCGGCAGATTCAAAAGGATGCGCGGGTTCAATGTCATGCATCCGATGGGGTGGGATGCATTCGGTATGCCTGCTGAAAACGCCGCGATCCAGAACAAGAGCCATCCTGCAACCTGGACGTACGAAAACATAGCCTATATGCGCAACCAGATAAAGAAGATGGGCTTCTCCTATGACTGGGACCGGGAACTGGCTACCTGCGACCTTGACTATTACCGCTGGGAACAGAAGCTGTTTCTGGAAATGTTTGCCAAAGGCCTGGCTTACAAAAAAACCTCCTTTGTTAACTGGTGTCCGAAGTGTGAAACTGTTCTTGCCAATGAGCAGGTTGAGGATGGCTGCTGCTGGCGGTGTGACACTGAAGTTAAACAGAAAGAGCTTGATCAGTGGTTTTTCCGGATAACAGATTATGCCGAGGAGCTGCTTGAGAACACCTATAAGCTTCCGGGGTGGCCGGAGCGCGTGCTTGTCATGCAGCGCAACTGGATCGGCAAGAGTTTCGGCTGTGAAATCAATTTTCCGCTTGAAAACAGCACGGATTCGATCCGGGTTTTCACAACGCGTCAAGACACAGTTTTCGGTGCGACCTTCATGTCGCTGGCGCCCGAGCACCCTCGTGCCCTTGATCTGGCCACGCCTGATCAAAGAGATTCGGTCATCGCATTTATCGACAAAATCAGAAAAACTGACCGTATCAAGCGTACCGCCGATGACTTTGAAAAAGAGGGGGTTTTTACTGGCTCCTACTGCATCAATCCGGTCTCCGGGGTGAGGATGCCGATCTTTTTGGCCAACTTTGTCCTGATGGATTACGGCACTGGAGCCGTCATGGCGGTACCGACACACGATCAGCGCGATTTTGAGTTCGCCAGGAAATACGACCTGCCGCTGAAGGTTGTCATTCAGCCTGAAGGTAAAACGCTTGATCCGCTTAGCATGTTAGAGGCTTATACCGAAGCCGGAATTATGGCTAATTCGGGCCAGTTTGACGGAATGCAGAGTGGTGACGCAAAGGAAGCGATAGCCAACTTCCTTCACAGTCAGGGACATGGCGCAAAAACGGTCAATTATCGCCTTCGTGACTGGGGTATTTCCCGTCAGCGCTACTGGGGCAATCCTATTCCGGTCATCTATTGCGACAGTTGCGGCGTAGTACCGGTACCGGAAAAAGATCTGCCGGTCGTCCTTCCCAAGGATGTCGAGTTCAGCGGCGAGGGAGGGAGCCCGCTAGCCCAGATGGACTCCTTTGTAAACTGTACCTGTCCCGTATGCGGGAAAGCCGCCCGTCGCGAAACTGATACGATGGACACCTTCGTGCAGTCATCATGGTATTTCCTGCGCTACTGCTGTCCTGACTTCAAGGATGGCATTCTTGATCGTGAATCTGTTGACTACTGGATGTCGGTCGACCAGTACATCGGAGGCATCGAGCACGCCGTGTTACACCTGTTGTACGCCCGCTTCTTTACAAAGGTGATGCGTGATCTGGGGCATATTTCTGCCGATGAACCCTTTGTCAATCTGCTGACACAGGGAATGGTCATTAAAGATGGCGCCAAAATGAGCAAATCGAAAGGGAATGTCATCGATCCTGACGCCCTGATCTCGAAATACGGAGCCGATACCGCCCGTCTCTTTTCACTGTTTGCCGCACCGCCGGAGAAGGATCTGGATTGGAATGACCAAGGGGTGGAAGGCTCGTTCCGCTTTCTTGGCCGTATTTGGAAGCTGGTCCATGACCGCCTTGACCTGATAAAAAACGCCGGACCGGTCGATGCAGGTTCGTTGTCTGCAGAGGAGCGAACATTGCGCAGGGCTGTGCATAAAACAATTCGTAAAGTAACGGAAGATCTGGATGAACGTTTCCATTTCAATACGGCAATAGCTTCCGTAATGGAGCTTCTTAACATCCTGCAGCCTGCAGAACTCTCAACTCCTCAATTTCCGGCGGTCATGAAAGAAGCTCTCCAGAGTGTCATTCTGCTGATGGCTCCTTTTGTCCCTCATATCACAGAGGAACTCTGGCAGCGACTGGGGAACAAATCGCCATTGACTCTAACCTCCTGGCCTGACTATGACCGCAGTGCAGTGGTTGATGAGGAACTTCTGGTCGTTGTTCAGGTCAACGGTAAACTGCGTTCCAAGATAACCGTTGCAGCCGGCACCGGTGAGGATGAACTTAAGGCGCTCGCACTGGCAGATGAAAAAGTTGCCCAGTTTATCGAGGGGTTGACCGTCCGCAAGGTTATCTCTGTGCAGGGCAAACTCGTCAATATTGTGGTGGGGTAGGGTATGCCGGCTTTTCTGCTATGGTTGCGTTTTCTTATGCTGGCGCTGTTGCTTAATGCAGTAGCCGGATGCGGATACCATCTGACTGGCTCCCAATCGCAACACCTGGGAGCAGCCCAGACTATATGGGTACCATTTTTCAGTAATGAGAGCATCAGTCCAACTGCACAAACAGTACTGCGCAGGTCGTTTTATGAGGAGCTTCATGCCCTGCGCGGGCTCACACCTGCAAACAGCCAAGGGAGTGCTGATCTTGCCATGAAGGCGCGGATTATCTCCTATTCCAGCGGGGTGGTTTCGTATAGCGCCATCGACCGGGCCACAGAATACAGTCTGTCTCTTGATGTCGAGCTTGAAATAACCAAAAAAGGGGATACTTCACCCCTCTGGAAAGGGCAGATCCATACGACAAAGCAGTATCCGGCCGGCACTGATCTCGCCTTGCAGCGCAATGCCGAAGAACAGGCTCTTGATGCCGCTGCCCGTATTATTGCCCAGAAATTTATTTCCGCTTTGGAAGAGTCCTACTGATCATGACACCCCAGGAGTTTGAAATATCCCTGAAGAAGGGCGCTGTCCCGACAGTTTGCTTTCTTTACGGCGAAGAGCAGTTTCTGGTCGAACGGGCGGTCCAGATGCTTCTGGAACGGGCGGTAGATCCGGCTCTTAAAGATTTCAATCTTAACGTATATTTCGGAAATGAATCCAAAGGGGTGGATATTATTGATGCCGCCCAGACTCTGCCGATGTTTTCTGAGCGTCGTGCCGTTCTGGTCAAGCGTGCCGAACAGTTGAAAGCCGAAGCTCTTGAGGTCATGCTTCCGTATATAAAGAACCCATCTCCCGGCACATGTCTGCTGCTGACCGGCACCAAGATTGACCAGCGCAAGAAATTTTTTCAGGAATTTAAAAAGCATGGTGTCCTGGTTGAATACAAGCGGTTCTACGACAATAAGCTGCCGGGATTTATTCAAGCAGAATCGGTTGCTCAGGGAAAACCGATTGAAACGGCCGCCGCCGGGCTTTTGTCCGCGTTGATCGGTAACAACCTGCAGGAGTTGAGCTCGCAGATCGAAAAACTGGTGGTTTACGCCGGTAATAAATCACGCATAACGGTTGATGACGTCCGTACCATCGCCAGCAGCAGTAAGGCTTTTACCGCCTTTGAACTGGCAAAATTTCTTGGTTTGCGTGACCTGCCGAATTCTATCAGAAGCCTTGATGCCCTGTTTTTGAACGGTGAGGAGGCGCCGATGATGATTGGAGCTTTAACTCGCCATTTTCGACAATTATGGCGCATCAGGGAGCTGTTGGACAAAAAGAAGCCGCAGGCAGATATTGGCCGGGAACTCTCTATAAATTCATTTTTCTTGGGAGAGGTCGTTACGCAGGCCCGCAATTTTTCGAGGGTAGAACTGCAGCGGATCTTTGAGGAGTTCTATCGTTGTGATGTAGCGTCAAAAACTGGCGGTCAGCCATATACTCTGCTGCACGGGATGATCATGGGGATCTGTACGGGCGGGTGGTAGGGACTCAAAACAAAAACGTCACATTGCAATTCACCATAACGCTAAAAGGGGGGCATGCAGTAGCATAGCCCCCCTTTTAGCGTTATGGATATGTTCTAGCCGAGAGTGTTGACCAGCTTTGTAAGGCGGGAAACATTGCGGGAAGCCGTTGAGCTGTGGATGACACCTTTGGTGGAAGTGGAATCAATAACAGGAATAGCTGCCTTAAGTGCAGCTACAGCGGCATCCTTGTCTTTGGCTGCTACCGCTTCACGAACACGCTTGATATATGTTTTAAGCGTCGATGATACATGACGATTACGGGCGGTTTTCTTTGCACTCTGTTTGATTCTTTTGATTGCTGACTTATGATGAGCCAAGCTGCACCTCCAAATATTTTCTCTGAGTAAGTAACTAAATTGAAGCTAGTTTTTTAGCACTATTGGTCAAGCTGTGTCAAGTAAATTTCTTATCCTAATCTACAGCCTGCAGCTGTTGCAGGCCTCAATCAAAATAGCGGATGACAGGGAGAGGCCCTTCTACTGCAAGAGCTGCATAGTAATCTTCCGGGACAGTAATATCAAACAGGTGCCATCCGGGCGGCTTGTTCGGTGTGATCAGCGCGGCAGGAGTTCCCGGGAGCAGGGTGACGTCGAAGCCGGCTGATTTCATGACAAACCCCATCCCGCAGGCTTTCATGTATGCTTCCTTGCGGGCCCAGCAGCGATAAAACGCGGCTGGCTGAAGTTGGCCAGGAAGGGCAAACAGCTCTTGCTGTTCACGGAGCGAGAAGGCAATTCGGGCTATATCAGTGAATGGAATATCAATGTTCACCCGTTCTACGTCAATTCCTACTTCACGGTCTGCGGCAACCGCCAGGAGAAGCATGGTATCTGAATGTGACAGATTAAACTGCAGTTGTTCTTTGTTAACGCCAGTATTAGAAAGATAGGGTTTACCCTGTTCCCCAATCTCAAAGTGAACATCCTCCGGCTCTATCCTCAGGTATCTCCCAAAAATTTCGCGCAGCAGGCTGCGATACGCAAGGAAGCTCTTTTTTTTGCAGGGATCGAGCAGGCGGTCGGCTCTTGATCTCTCGTCCGAGGATACGTAGTGAATCGGGTTAATGCCGGGAACGGCACGGTGAATGTGAACTTCGTTCTGCTGCGGCCATGGGAACGGGGTCATGACGTGCCAGTTATAAACCACTTTCGCAAGCGGATCATACCTTCATCGATTGATATCTCCGGCTGGTAGCCAAAATCGCGACGGGCAGCTTCAATGTTGAACCAATGGACGCTGCTCAGTTCGTGGGCCACGAAACGGGTAAGAGGCGGTTCTCCTGCCAGTCGTAAAACACCCCATAACCCTTCGCAGAGGCAGCCGGCGGCCAAGGCCAGTTTGGGTGAGATGCTGCGCGTCACCGGCGGGACACCGGCAGCAGCGAGGATACGGTTGACCATCTCCCACAGGGGTAGCGGCTGGCCGTTGCTTATGAAATAGGCTTTGCCGGAGATCGCTCTGTCAGCGGTCAGGCGGTCGGCCGCCTGTAAATGGGCACGGGCGGCGTTGTCAACGTAGACCGTATCCACCAGATTGGCGCGAGTGCCGATTCGGCGCAGACTGCCGGCACGACCTTTGGCGACAATGCGCGGCACCAGGTGGTTGTCTCCCGGGCCCCAGATCAGGTGGGGGCGCAACGCAGCAACCGCCAGTTCCGGAGAAGCGGCGGCCAGCACCATCTGTTCGGCCAGAGCCTTTGTTTTGGAGTAGTGGGCCTTGTAGATGGACGGGTAGGGGAGCGACTCGTCCCCACCTTCCACATCGCGGCCGTCGAAGACCACGCTGGGTGAGCTGGTATGGATCAGTGTGGCGACGCCATTGGCTCGGCAGGCGGTAATGACGTTTCCGGTGCCGGTCACGTTGGCGCTGTGGAAATCACGATAACTCCCCCAGATACCTGCCTTGGCCGCCACGTGAAAGACGGTGTCGCAGCCATCGGCGGCACTCGTCACCGCATCCCGGTCTGTAAGATCGCCCCGAAACTGTTCCACGCCGATATCTTCCAGGGCAGGATGTTCACCACGTGAAAAGCTGCGCACCTGGTCGCCACGCTCACGGAGCATCCGCACGATCACGCCGCCGAGAAAGCCGCCGCCACCGGTAACGAGCGCCTTCATGAAAGTTCCTTCTCCGCCCAGAGGGCCAGTTTTTCACGGAATATCTTGGCGTTATGACGGATATCAACCGGAAAGGTGGGGTGAAAGAGGATCGTATGGATGCTCTCTGTATGCGGATAACGGCTGCCCAGTTCAAGAAGTTCTTTACGGATGGACTCCTGTTCAGGCTTTCCTGCTCTTGACTCCAACTCAACACAGAGCACCGGCTGCTGGCTACCGGTTATTCCCAACCCAACCAGCGCCGTGCGGAAGACCTTGGGGTGGGTGTTAAAGACCCCTTCCACCGGGATGGTGAAGAGTGTACCCAATGTTGTTACGACACGGTGGGCCTTGCGGCCGCAGAACCAGATCCGGCCGTTGTCATCCCGATACCCCACATCACCCATGCGATGCCAGACGCCGCCGGACGGATCAGCTATCTTGGCCATTCCGGTCGACTCGGGTCGATTGAGGTAGACGCTGCTGACCTGCGGGCCGCGCACGGTTATTTCACCAATCTCCCCTGCCGGAAGCGCGAGGTCATCATTCCACATTTCTACAGGAGCATCGGTGATCGGAATGATCGCCAGGCTTATGCTTTTTACCGGCCGTCCGACACAGACACCGTGTCCCTTGCCGGTCATCGCCCCGGTTTCACCAAGTACCTCGCGGCTGCCGATTGAGCTGACCGGCAGCGCCTCGGTTGCCCCATACGGTGTAAAGATCTCGCCATCGTC
>JAQUCU010000007.1 GCA_028686055.1 Desulfuromonadaceae bacterium | reverse complement strand
TGGACGATGGTGTTGGATTTTACCCCGGTATTTGCCATCACCACGGGTGAATGGAATCACTCTTTCGTGGCGTTACAAAAGAATAAGGAGTGCGTCATTGCTATTCCCACGGTTGACATGCTTGATACGGTGGTCGGTATAGGAACGTGCTCTGGGACAGACACAGACAAGTTCGCAAAGTTCAAGCTCACGCCTGTGCAGAGTAAAGTCGTCAGACCGCCCTTGATCAAGGAGTGCCTTGCCAACATTGAGTGCAAGGTCATCGACATCGTCAAGAAGCACAACATCGTCGTGGTAGAGGCGGTTGCCGCGTACATCGTTACCGCACGCAAAGAGAAACGCACGATTCACGCTGTTGGCGACGGAACGTTCATTGTCGACGGGCACAAGATTGACCGGAGGAAGATGATGGCCTCCAAAATGCCATTTGGCGTTTAGCGTTCATTGGCAAACCATGAGGAAACTATGGTCACCAAAATGAAAAGTACGGTAGTGCCCAACAATGTGCTGCAGGCGCGACAGCCCTGAGCTCAAAGGTTGATAAAAGGCCATATTTATTCGGAAAAGTGGCCTTTTTCTTTGTAAGTCTGACTGGAAACAGTAATTATATAGAGATGTGTTATTGAAGTTGGTGCCCGTTTGTTGTCTAACCTTTGAATCCGTTCGTCAATGTCGGCACGTCACATTTGGCAGTTATATCAAATATGACGGAATAAACCGTTGTCCTTCGCTTCATCCCTGCATTATGTCCCCTCTTTTCCACGTACTATCAGGCTGTTACGATCACAAGAGCCGCAGTCTACTCTGGCACTATAGTTGCTCAAACCTGTTTAGCAAATATCACCGATAGAATCAGTCCGCAGGTATCGGCGGCAGCATCGGATGACGGTCGAAAAGAGCCGGAGGTACTAAACCCCGGAGGAGATTTATCCATGAGTGTTTTTATAACCAGATACCTGCTTATATGTTTGATTATCGCGGCGTTTGGTCTGTGCGCTGCACCTGCCAAAGCCGGAAACGGACCTGACGTCGTGGCTACTGACATCCTTACGGCCGTTGTCCCCCTGACCGGCCTTGCCGTTGCATATTTTACGGACGATATTGAGGGCCAGAAACAGTGGCTGCGCAACACCGGAGTAAACCAGGTCCTTACGTCGGCCCTCCGGCTCGGATTCAACGAAACCAGTCTGGGTGAACGTCCAAATGGCGGTAGCTATGGTTTTCCCTCCGGTCATGTGGCCTTTGTGGCCTCCGGGGCAACATTCCTGGGCCAGCGCTACGGTTGGAAGTGGGGTGTCCCCGCCTATGTGGCGACCGCATACGTTGCGTATGTTCGCGTTGACGAAGACAAGCATCACTGGCGCGATGTCATTGCCGCAGGCGCCTTGGCGTATGGCGTGGCCTTGCTCACGGTCACGCCGGAAAACGCAACCTGCCTGGCCCCGGTTATCGGCCCGGGTTTCCTCGGTCTGCGCTGGCAGCGCTCCTTCTGACGGAACCAATGATACGGGGGCTAGCCAATAAATTAACCTCTTTTGCGTATCAGGTCTCTTGAAAACATAACGCCGTACTGTTGGAAAGGATATGCAATGTATTCAAAAACCATTCTTCCGTTCGCATGTTGTTCGCTGTTTTTTGTTGCATCGGCGTATGCAAACCCGGATAGCACCGTGATGCAAGGTGAACAGGGAATAACCACCGGAACAGCTGACACGGCGTCGAGCCAAAATGCTGCGGAAGCCGCCTCTGCAGACGCATTGCAGCCCCGACCGGTTGCGGCACCAGAGGCGCCAGGCACCGAGTATAACTGGCGACGTGACAAGAGTTCGCCAACCGACGTCATTTTATCCGAACATCCGGCTGATCCACCAAAACCGGCTGCTATTTCTCCGGATATGGTCACCCCCTGGGAGCATATGCCCAGCAAAAGCTATCTCATCCCTGCTCTCGAGGTGACGGGATTTCTCGGCCTGCTCAGCGTCTATGACAGGATTGCCTACTCCGACCAGATGCAGGACGGGAAAAAGGTGTACAGCTCTAATTTCTCCACTACCTGGGATCACCTGCGAAAACAAAACTGGGTCTTCGATCAGGACCCTTTTAACATCAATCAATTCGCACATCCCTATCAGGGAGCGACCATGTACGGATTGGCGCGATCCTCCGGCCTCGGCTTCTGGGAGTCGCTGGCTTACAGCAATGCAGGGAGCTTTCTCTGGAAGATGGCCGGCGAGACCGATCCACCATCCATCAATGACCAGATAACAACCGGCAACGCGGGAAGTCTTCTCGGTGAGGCACTGTTCAGGATGGCGGAACTGGTTCTTAACGATGGCGGTTCCAGTCCTGATGTCTGGCACGAAGCCGGAGCGGCTGTAATATCGCCACCGACCGCTTTTAACCGGTTGGCTTTTGGTGACCGGTACAAGACCATCTACCCGAGCCTCAATCCGGCAACCTTCTGGCGTTTTCAAGTCGGCTCCAGCCTTAATTCCAGTACTCAGGCGGCCGCAACCATGAACTTTGACATGTCCTACGGACTGCCCGGGAAACCCGGATATACCTACACGCGCCCCCTGGACTACTTCGACTTTGAGATAAGCAGCCAGGCCAAGCCGAGCAACCCCGTTAATAACGTCATGCTGCGCGGACTGCTGTACGGCACGGATTATCATGCCGGCAATGACTACCGCGGGATATGGGGACTCTACGGAAGTTATGACTACCTGTCGCCGGCCGTCTTCCGCGTCTCAACCACGGCCCTCTCTCTTGGCACGACCGGTCAGTGCTGGGTGGGCCCGGGTATTGCGCTGCAGGGCTCCCTCCTTGGCGGTGTCGGCTTCGGCGCTGCAGGGACAACTCCAACCGTAGTAGGGGACCGGGACTACCACTACGGCGTTGCCCCGCAGGGACTCCTCGCCCTCCGTTTGCTCTTTGGCAACAGAGCCGCTCTCGAAGTGGACGCACGAGGCTACTATGTCACCGGCTCGGGCCAATTCAACAGCCTCAGCACCAGCAGCAATCCTGTGGATAGCGCGGGCGGCTCGGAGAAAATTGTCCGCGTCAAGACGGGGTTCAATATAAGGGTCTACGGTCGCCATGGTCTCGGGCTCCAATATGTAGAGTCGCTCCGTAATTCGCAATATGGCAGTCAGCCGAGCAGACATCAACGTGACGGAACCGTAAGTCTTGTCTATACGTTCGTCGGCAGCTCGCATTTTGGCGCGGTCGAGTGGCACGAAAACGGCAATCTGTAATTGGAGCTGATCGGAGTGCCGGCCTGGTCATGAATATTTCATCTATCCGCCATATATAACAGATACGCCGTGTTTGACAGATCCGGCTAACGGGCCACACTCTGCACCGCACACCAAGTATTGGTTTTACCCTGTATAATCAAAATGTTGCGCTTGCAGCAACCGTAGTTATCCTTTGGTACGTTAGTTGCTTTGTTTAAAGATAAAGAGGATTGGTTCAAACGTTACAAGTCTTTCCAAATAGATGGTTCTCGATACTACTAAACCACCCGCGAGGGTGGGGCGGAAAGCCCATAGGGTCTCTCGGAGACAGCCGGGTTGCCGAAATACCACTATATTTCAGCGGCCCGGTTTTTTATTACAAATTCCCGGGAAAAGGGGGCAACATGTTACGAAAAGCAACATCAGTACTGAAGGTATCAGCGGTTCTTGCGGCAACAACACTGGCACTGCTCCAATTGCAGGGGTGCGGTGGAGGTGGCGGCAGCACAGCCTCCACAGGGACGCTCAAGCTCGCCATCACCGACAAGATGAGTGATCAGTTCAAAAGCGTCGTCATCAGTATACGTGAAATACGGGTGGTGCCTGCCGGCAAGGAAAACGCCCCGGATAATGATCCGGGACTGCCCGTTGTGGTGAAATTTGCAACGCCAAAGGTCGTCGATGTCATGCAGTTGCAGTTTGTGCAGGAGGCGCTTGGAGAGGTTGTCCTTCCGGCAGGCAGCTACAGCCAGATCCGCCTGATTCTTGCACCTAACCCCACTGGCCAGCAGCCTCCGGTAAACTATCTCGTGCTTAACTCAGATACCAGCAATACACCGATCCCGCTCAGTACACCCAGCGGGCAGCAGTCCGGCCTGAAAATCCTTGGCCCGCTCGAGATCAAACCGGGCGTAATCAACGCAATAATGATCGACTTCGATCCGAATACCGCTATCGTTGTACGGGAAAACGGTGACTATAACTTTAAACCGACCGGAATACGGCTAGTACGTATGTCTGACATGCTTACCCAGTTCGGCTCTATCTCGGGAACGGTGTCCTCGGCATTCAATGACTGGTCGAGTGCGACCGTTTCCGTCAAGCGTCGCGGCACTATTAACGATGCTGATCCGATTGCGACAGGGCGAATCTTCTCCAACTATACGAGCGGCGCATGGCAGGCCCCGTTTGCAGCATTCGTTCCACCCAGCTCCTCAACAGTCTCGTACAAGACATTTATATCGGCAAACGGGTTTATTCCCTACTCGTCTTCATCGGTAAGTGTGCTACAAGGCAAGACAACGGACCTTGGGGTCATCACGATGCTGAGAACCCAGTGATTCTGAACCATCCCACCTGAACCCGATCCTGGTTTCAGGTGGGGGAACTTATCCCATTTGAAGGTAAAAGTTAGAATAGAGTCCGGTAGGGACCGCCAATTATTTAAAAGCCACATTTTTTCGAAAATGTGGCTTTTTTCTTTCAATCGTACCTTCAACCGGATTTCGGTGCCGGCAACGCGGAAGTGGGGGAAGCGGATGAGCAGACTGTCAGGAGTTTTTCAGGTTGCCGCCAACTACAAAAAAGCCTGTTAAAACAGATATAAACGGTCCTGTTGGTGTCTATAGCGAGTTGTTGACATCTAGATATAGATATGTTCTTATACAAGAGTTTCTATCTGCTGTGCTCGGCAACTGCTGCTGGGCCGACTATACGCAGGACAACGAAAGGGGAGAGTATGAAGGGTTTGAAGAGTGTTAAAGGAATGGTGGGGATACTGACTGCCGCTCTGGTTCTGGTTTCGTTCCAGGCTTTTGCCGAAACGGACCACGCGGAATTTGTCAAAGGGCCATTCAAAGACGGGCAAGCGGTAACGAAGGTCTGTCTGGAATGCCACGAAAAGCAGGCGGCAGATGTAATGAAAACCACCCACTTTACCTGGGCTGGTACGCCCAACCATGTCAAGGGGATGGAAAAGAGCACTAAAACCTATGGCAAGAAGAACATGATCAACAATTTCTGTACCACACCTTTTAACGGACCAGACGGCATCGTGCACGAGTCCTGCAACAAATGCCACGCCGGTTATGGCTGGACCCGCAGCAATAATTTCGATTTTACCGACAAGAGCAAGGTTGACTGCCTGGTCTGCCACGCCCGGAAGGGGAACTACGATCGCGCTGCAGTCGGATGCGAAGTCAACATGAGTGCCATCCTTAAAGGTTCGATGAATCTTGAACTTGCTGCACAGAGCGTGGGCAGGCCAAACCTGATAAACTGCGGCTACTGCCACTTCTACGGCGGTGGTGGTGATGCGGTCAAACATGCCGGTCTGGATTCAACTCTGCTGTTTGCCGACAAGAAGCAGGATGTCCACATGGCCAAGAAGTCGAAGGGTGGCCAGGAGATGATGTGCCAGGACTGCCATACGACAAAGGATCACAGGATTGCCGGTGCTTCCAGCCAGATGGCTCATTACGATGCCCGCGTTACTTGTGAAGATTGCCACAGTGGTGCCAAGGCACCTCACCAGAAGTCAAAGAACAAAGCTATCCTGAATAATCACCTGGCCACCGTCGCTTGCCAGACCTGCCATATTCCGGTATTCAGCAAGGGTCAGGCCACCAAAATGATGTGGAACTGGTCTGATGTAGGTAAAAATATTAAACCAGAGGAACAGTTCGATAAAGAGACATTTGCCAAGCATAAAGGTTCCTTCAGGTGGGAACAAAATGTTGTGCCGGTGTATGCATGGTATAATGGCAAGATCGACCGATACATGCTGGGTGACAAGATCAAGGATCCATCCAAACCGGTATTCATTACCAAACCGGTTGGCGATATCAAGGATAAGACTGCCAAGATCTATCCATATAAGTACTTCACCGGTACCCAGCCTATGGATAGCAAGTTCAAGTACCTGAGCACCTTCCAGCAGTACAAGGAACTGTGGGTTAACTATGACTGGCAGAAAGCTCTGGTAAATGGCGCCAAGGGTCCGGAAGCTCTGCCATACAGCGGTAAGTATCAATTTGTAAAAACCGCCTCCTACATCAGTGCTCAGCACGAGGTGTCTCCTAAGGAAGACGCCCTGCAGTGCGGTGAGTGCCATATGGGCGGTACTCGCATGAACTGGACTGCTCTTGGCTACAAAGGCGATCCAATGCAGTTCGGTGGGCGCAAATTTGCAGCTGAGCACAAGAAAACCGGCAAAAAGAAGAAGTAACCAACTCTTTAGCTGCATGTAAGCAAAAGCCGTCCGACATCCGTCGGGCGGCTTTTCTTATGGTGTGGGCGAAAGATGGATGGTGGACAAAGGCCATTCCTGATTGACACTTTGGATGCATATCACTAAAACTATGCACAACCAATTAATTGTTCGGAGGCTTCAATGGCAATAAGTACCAGAAAAATTATACTGTCTGCATGCATGGTCCTACTCGTTGCGCTGGCGCTTTTTGCCGGCTATGTCTGGGTTGCGCTAAGCTGGAGCTATTCCAAAGGGGAACGGGCCGGCTATATTCAGAAGTTCTCTCAAAAAGGATGGCTGTGCAAGACCTGGGAAGGTGAGATGCAGATGATACCCGCCCCCGGGGTTCTCCCGGAAAAGTTTCTCTTCAGCGTCAGGGATGAGGCCGTTGCAGCAAAGCTCAACGGTGCCATGGGTAAAAAGGTATCCGTATCCTACGAGCAGCATAAAGGCATACCAACGACCTGTTTTGGCGAATCGGAATACTTTGTGACGGGGATCGCCTCCGTAGAATAATAGATTATTGTCGTATTTCCCGCAAAAACAAGGCTGACGGCGGACTTTCTGCTGCTGTTGAAGGCCATTCCCCGTTCTCTCAGACCGGAGCTGTAATGAAGCAGAGTGACGAACAAACACGCATGTTGATAACCTATATAATCGAAGCTACCGGCCTCAAGCCGTTTCAGGTGGAGCATACCGTCGGGTTGCTGCAGGAGGGGGCCACGGTTCCCTTCATCGCCCGGTACCGCAAGGAGTATACCGGTGAGCTGGATGAGGTGCAGATTCGTGCGGTTGAGGAGCAGTTCGCTTACTTCGGCGAGCTGGAAGAACGCAAGGTTACTGTGCTCAAATCCATCGAGGAACAGGGCAAGCTGACGCCTGAGCTGCGTGGGCGGATCGAATCCTCGCGTCAGAAGACCGAGGTGGAAGACCTGTACCTGCCGTACAAGCCGAAACGGCGCACGAAGGCCACGGTTGCCAGGGCGCGTGGTCTGGAGCCGCTGGCGAATATCATGGCCGCCCAGGAGCTGACAGCCGGAACTGCAGAGGAAGTGGCGCTCAGCTTCATCAATCCGGATAGGGACGTCCCTGATGCGTCAACCGCGCTGGAGGGGGCCGGATACATACTGGCAGAGCGACTTTCCGACAGTGCCGATGCTCGCGCGATCGCGCGGCGTCTTACCAGCGAAAAGGGTGTGATTACCTCGCGGGTAGCGGCCGACTACAAGGAGCAGGTCACCAAATTCGAGATGTACTATGATTATCAGGAACCGCTCAAGGCGGTCCCCTCGCACCGGATGCTGGCGATGCGGCGCGGCGAGAAGGAGGGGGTGCTCTACCTGTCGATCTCCGCTCCGGTCGAACATCTCCTGGCCGGATTAAAGTCGCGCCTGGTACAGAGAACCAGTATCTTCACCCCGCTGCTCGAACGGGTGGCCGAGGATGCCTACAAACGCCTGATAGCGCCTTCCATCGAGGTAGAACTCCGCCTGGAGAGCAAGGAACGCGCCGATGAAGCGGCCATCATCGTCTTTGCCCGTAATTTGCGCGAACTGCTGCTGGCGCCGCCGGCCGGTGGGAAACGGGTCCTCGGTATCGACCCGGGCTTCCGCACCGGTTCAAAGCTGGCGGCGCTGGATGCGACCGGCCGCTTCCTCGAGCATGTGACGATCTATCCGCATATCGGCGAAGGACGGATTCCCCAGGCGCGACACGATCTGCTGCGGCTCGTTAAAACCCATGCGATCGAGATGGTTGCGGTTGGCAACGGCACCGCCGGTCGCGAGATGGAGATTTTTGTCAAGGAGACCCTGGCCGGTGCAGGGAGGCAGCTCCCGGTGGTGTCGGTCAGCGAGGCGGGGGCCAGTGTCTACTCGGCCTCGGACATCGCCCGTGAGGAGTTTCCGGATCTGGATCTGACGGTGCGCGGAGCGATCTCCATCGCCCGCAGGCTGCAGGATCCGCTCGGTGAGTTGGTCAAGGTCGATCCGAAGAGTATCGGTGTCGGGCAGTATCAGCACGATGTCAACCAGAGTATGCTGAAGAGGGCGCTGGACGGTGTTGTGGAGTCATGCGTAAACTACGTGGGAGTCGATCTGAATACCTCATCCTGGGCGCTTCTGGCCTACGTTTCCGGCGTCGGGCCCTCCCTGGCAAAGGCCATCACCCGCTATCGCGATGAGAACGGCTCATTTCTCTCCCGCAAGGCGCTTCTCAAGGTGCCCCGTTTCGGGGCCAAAGCCTTTGAACAGGCGGCCGGATTCCTCCGTATCAGAGGGGGGACACATCCGCTGGACAACAGCGCCGTTCATCCTGAGCGTTACAAGCTGGTGGAGACAATGGCAGCCGATCTGGGTGTCTCCCTGGCGGGTCTGATCGCTGATCCTGCCCTGGTGAACAGAATTGATCTGCAACGATATGTCTCCGGCAGTGTCGGCCTGCCGACACTGAACGATATCATTGAAGAACTTAAAAAACCGGGGCGCGATCCGCGCAGCCGGTTCGAGACCGCGTTCTTCCGGGATGATATCCGCGAAATCGGTGATCTGAAGGAGGGTATGATCCTGCAGGGGGTTGTGACCAATGTGACCGCGTTCGGTGCCTTTGTCGATATCGGCGTCCATCAGGATGGCCTGGTGCATATCAGCCATCTGGCCAACCGTTATGTCAAGGACCCGAGTGATGCTGTTCGGGCGGGGCAGGTGGTGAAAGTCAAGGTGCTGTCAGCCGATGCGCAGCGCAAGCGGATCTCGCTGTCGATCAGGGAGGCGGAGCAGGGTGTAAAAACGGGGGGATGAACCGGCGTGTGAACAAATGTGTGAAAATAAAAAAATGAAATCAGGAGTCCGTGGTAATGGAAGAAAAACAAGGTAGCACCAGGCTGAGACGGTTGGCTGCGGATTTGACCTCCGACAGGGTGGCGCCGTTCAAGGTGAACCATGTCCAGCCGGTTACGGAGGATGCCTCTCCCGAAGTCGCGAGAGAAAATATCGTCAAGGAAATGATGATGATATTCAACGGCCTGCTGGGGTGTACGTCGAAGCGTACCGGAGTGAATCTCTCCTTAATGAAGGGGGGAACGAAAGGGGACAGGCCGAAGCCGGAGAGCGGTGCCCAGCGCACGCTGGAAAAGAAGATCTACCGTCTGATCAAGGGGCTTGTCGAGCTGGATTCCCCCAACACCGGTTTTGCGCTTAATGTGCTGTACAACAACGGTACCTATTATTACGACAGGGCCAATGTGCCGCTCTCGTTCGGGATCTTTCTGGGGTCACTGGTTGAATTTCTGGAAGGGCATGACTGTTTGAGTATCTGTCCCGATGAGATGGTAAAGCTGAAAACGCTCCTCACCCGGGGGTAACGGGAGAACCGCCCCGCCAAAGATCACCGCATCCGGCTCAGGATGTATGTTTCCCTGTTTTTCTGCACTGTTTCAGGTTACCAAGAAATACCACATGACGGAGGCCGCCCCGACCGGGCCGGTCCGTTGTCACTGTGAAACCGGCGCTCTGCAGGCGCTTGTCGAAACCCTCGTCATAATTTTCTCCCCACACCGCCAGGGTTCCGCACGGTTTGAGTGCGGCCCGCATGTTTTCGATGGCGCGGCTGCCGTAGAGCGGGTCGTCGCTGTGGTGTGTTTTTGCGTGGGGGCCGCGATACAGGTCCAGTATGATGGCGTCGAAGCGGGACTCGCCGCCATCCACGGCGCTCCGGCGGATCCGGCTGGAGACATCACCGATCTCCACCGTCACACGGGGGTCGTTGACGGCGTTTCCGGTGAGGGGAGCCAGGGGTCCCCGGCACCATTCACGCACGGTCGGGTTCAGTTCGGCGACGACAACAGCGGCTGACGCCGGCAGGGTATCAAGGCTCGCTTTGAGCGTAAAGCCCATACCGAGCCCCCCCACCAGAACCCGCGGGTTTTCACTATCCTTCAGGAGGGCGCAGCCGAGCTGCCCCAGCACGACCTCGGAACGGTTGGAGAGGCTGTTCATGAGTACCTGGGAGCCGATCGTGATAATAAAATCCCGTTCACCGCGCTGGCGAAGTTCAAGTGCTCCTTCTTCGGTGGTGATGCTTTCAATGGTTTTCCAGGGTTGTGCCATGGTTCCTGCCTTTCAGTCTCTGCTCAATTATCAATTACAGCTGTTTTCCGGATTAAACTCGACAGAATATCATAAAAGCGGCTGTCGCAAGAAGGAAGGAATAGTATCCTTCTGCTGGCAGCTGTCGCCAGTTATTTCAGAGGAGATCAGTCTAAGTTTAGCGGCGCGGGCAAGGTTCTTGATCGCCACTTCTCTGGTAGCGGCTGAATTGCGGGTATGTCCGCTTTCCAGATAAACCACCTGCACCGGCTGGCGGCCGCGAAAGTACTTGGCTCCACGCCCTGAGGCATGCTGACCGAAGCGCCGCTGAAGATCCGTTGTTATGCCGGTATAGAGCGTGTTGTCCGAACAGAGTATTATATAGACCTGCCAGTTCATTCCGGCCCCTCTGCATAAGTATGAAATATCAGATAATTTATATCCAGAATAATGCGCTCGGCACTTCTAATCAGTTTGTGGCTCTTGACGTCCACGGTCGGTGAGGATTATATGTTAAAGATTCCAACTATAGATATATGAGGCACAGATGAAAGGTCACAGTCTTCTCGAAGCGATCGGCTCGACTCCGCTCGTTGAAATCGGTTCCCTCTGCACAAATCCCGGCGTTCGCATCATGGCAAAGCTTGAAGGGAACAACCCTGGCGGTTCGATCAAGGACCGGCCGGCACGCCGTATGATCCTGGCTGCCGAGGCGAGCGGTGAAATGACTCCGGACAAGGTTATTCTTGAGCCGACATCCGGCAACACCGGCATAGCCCTTGCCATGATCGCCGCAGCCAGAGGCTATCGAATAAAGCTGGTCATGCCGGCCTGCGTCAGCATGGAACGGCGCAGCGTGCTGGAGGCATACGGCGCCGAGATTGTGCTCTCTCCAGGCTGTGAGGCTACCGACGGGGCGATCCGCCTCGCCCACAAAATTCTCGACAGCGACCCCGGAACGTACTATATGCCCAACCAGTACGCCAATCCTAACAATGTCCTGTCTCACTACGAAACAACCGCCCCGGAAATCATGCGCCAGACCGGCGGTGAGATCACACATTTCGTGGCCGGTATCGGCACGAGCGGCACGGTCATGGGGGTTGCGAAATATTTCCGGGAGATCAAACCGGATGTGCGTATCGTAGCCGTAGAACCGGTCCTCGGGCACAAGATCCAGGGGCTCAAAAACATGCAGGAAGCAATTGTTCCCCCCATCTACGATCCGCATGCCTACCACCGCAAACTTGTCGTGGAGGACGATGATGCCTTCGAAACCGCCCGGCTGCTTGCCTCGCGGCAGGGGATTTTTTGCGGGATGTCTGGCGGCGCTGCCGTGGCCGGTGCGATCAGGCTGGCATCGGAACTGGAATCGGGATTGATTGTTGCCATCATTCCTGATCGAGGTGACCGCTACCTGAGCACCAACCTCTTCAAATCGATGTGCGCACAATGCCCGCCGTAGGCTCTCGGCCATCCTTTTACCTCCGGTAATTCCTTGTCCTGATCTCAATTTCACGGTCGTACCCGTACAGTAGCGCCGGGCTGTCCGGGATATGCCCGCCCCAGTTCCTCTCTATCACTCCTTCGTTGAAGTTGGCGTAGCAGTAGCTGCAACGGAAACGGCAGCTGTTGTAGCTCCCCATGTCGGCCGATTCGGCGCAGTTGCACGCATCACGCTGGTTCCGATCTCTGGCAAAACTGCCGCTGATGTCGAACAGCTCCCGGATCAGGTTGCCGTCGATGCAGGCGCCGTGCCTGATGCCGACCGCCTCCAGCTCAACACCCTCGCTGCAGGAAAATATCTGCAGCGTATGCCGGTCGGCTGTCGCCTTGAATCCGCGGGCAACCAGATCAAGCGCATCCTCATGCTCCGGCGCGGTAATATCGTGCAACTCTATGCCGGTTTCCGCCAGAGCCCTGTCCAGACGCCCCTTCCCCCTGCCGTAGAAATCGTAGAAGCTG
Organism: Desulfuromonadaceae bacterium; assembly: GCA_028686055.1. Classification (GTDB taxonomy): domain Bacteria; phylum Desulfobacterota; class Desulfuromonadia; order Geobacterales; family Pseudopelobacteraceae; genus JACRCG01. The sequence goes on along the minus strand of JAQUCU010000007.1, from coordinate 21,585 downwards.
AACACCAGCCGCCGGGTTGCCGTGGCGACCTGTTCTGCAACCTCCTCTATCTTTTCAAGGTGGAAAGCCACCGGGGTGACGCTGCTCAGGATGACCGGATCGTAGCGCCACACCACCCGCTCCGTCCCAATGCGTCCGGCCAGTTCGGTCATGGCAGCGATACGTTCCTGCAGCGGCGGTACGCCCGGCTCGAAAATATTATCATAAGGGTTGAGGGTGAACTGGAAGTAGTAGTTCAGCCCCCGTTCGTCCAGCTCATCCAGATGCTTCATGAGCGGCCGCGGGTCCTTGGTCCAGAAGCAGACCGCGTCCACATCCTCCGGTTTAAGGCTGAATCCGGTGACCTGTGTGCTGTTGAAGGGGTTGACCCGGTAGAAGTATCCCGCCCGCACCCGCTTCATGAACCATTCACTATAGAAGGCCGGTATGTCGGTGCGCCGGCTGGCGGAAATTATCATGGCTTACATCCCATCTGCAGAGGAATCAGGGTGCCGGCGTTTCTATGCTGCCGACCAGGCGGGTGAAAAACTCAGGGATGCCGGTTTCAAAAGTCAGCCGCTTACCGTTTACCGGATGCGTGAACGAGATCGATCTGGCATGCAGTGCCATGGTGCCGTAGTGGTCGTTCCCCCTGCCGTATTTTCTGTCCCCTACGACCGGGTGTCCCTTTTCCGACAGGTGCACCCGTATCTGGTGTTTGCGGCCGGTGAGCAGGTGGATATCCAGCAGGCTGAACCCCTTGGCCTCTTTCAGGACCGTATACTCGGTATGTGACAGCTTCCCCGCAGCCGCGTCGGGGGTGGAATAGACGTTAAAGGCGGAGTTCTCGGCCAGGTAGCTGCTGATCGTTCCGGATTTCAATGCCAGTGAGCCATGCACGATCGTGAGGTAGTGCTTGTCGGTGCTATCCCAGTGAGCCTGCAGAAAGGTCTTGGCCGCTTCGCTCCTGGCAAAAATCAGGATGCCCGAGGTGTCTCGATCGAGGCGGTGGACGATGTAGACCCGGTTTCGGGAGCGGGGATCCCCCTTGCGGACATAGTCGTTGAGGATGGTGTGGGCAGTTCTCGACTTGTCCCGCTCAGTGCCGATAGTCAGCAGGCCGCACGGTTTTTCGATAACGATAATATCCCTGTCTTCGTAAAGGAGCGTCACTCCTTTTGGTTGATATTTTGTCGGAGTGCGTTTATTTGTAAACATGGTACTCTTTCTTTAAAAGCAAAAACCACAGGGGTGGTCCCCGTGGTCCGAATTTGTTCTGAATATAGCATGCCGACAGCAGAAAAACAATAACTGTACGGGGAGGACATACGATGGATGCTCAGCTCCAGGCAACGCCGATCTGCACTCGGCATCGTGCCTTGAATGCCCTGATGGCGCCTTTTGGCGGGTGGGACATGCCGATTCAGTACGAGGGGATTATCGCCGAACACAGCTGGTGCCGCACCCAGGCCGCGCTCTTTGATATCTGCCATATGGGAGAGTTTCTCTTCCAGGGGGATTTCGAGGCCGATGGACTGGAGGATGTCTTCACCTTTTCGGTGAAAACGATCCCTGTCGGCCGCTCCCGCTATGGTTTTCTGCTCAACGAGGGCGGGGGTATCATCGACGATCTGATAGTGTTCCGTCTGGCCGGGGACAAGGTCATGATCGTGGTCAACGCCGCTACGGCCCCCAAGGATTTTGCCGTGATCCAGAGGCGTCTGCGGGGCGGTGTCTTTACCGATATTACCTCTGATACCGGCAAGCTTGATCTCCAGGGGCCGCTCTCCCGCTACGTCATGGTCGAGCTGTTAGGGGAGGAGGTTGCCACTATCCCCTATTTCAAGTTTATCACGATGAATATCCTCGGCGTGGAAGCCATTGTCAGCCGCACCGGCTACACCGGTGAGCTGGGATATGAAATTTTTATCCCGTCTGAAAAGGTCTGCGAACTGTGGGATCTGCTGTTGACCGACGAGCGCGTCAAGCCGGCCGGTCTGGGGGCGCGTGACGTGCTGCGCCTTGAAGTCGGCTATTCGCTCTACGGCAGCGATATCGATGAAGAAACCACGCCGCTTGAAGCCGGGCTGGAGGGGTTCGTCAACTTCGACAAATCCTTTGTCGGCAAAGAGGCGCTGCTGCGGTCGAAGGAACAGGGGGTTGCGCGAAAAAAGGTCGCCTTCGAAGTCGCCGGTCGCCGTTCGCCCCGCCATCATTATGAGATCTGCTTTGCAGGGGAGAGTGTCGGCTCAGTGACCAGCGGTGTGTTCTCGCCGATGCTCGGCAAAGGGATCGGCATCGGCTTTATCAGGCCGGAGCTGGCGTCCATCGGGACGCCGCTCACCATCCGCCATGAGCGGGTCAGCATGGACGCGACGGTCTGCGAACTGCCGTTCTTTCGTGACGGGTCGATCAGGTCGTAACAAACGATTAAAAGTCCCCTCGCCCTGAGAGAGAGGGTAAGGATGAGGAGAAAATGTTGCATTTCACCCCTCATCCGGCCTTTGGCCACCTTCTCCCTCAGGGAGAAGGAACTTAATTCTTATACCAAGGAGGAATGAGCGATGAGTGTGTATTTCACCAAGGAACATGAGTGGGTCAAGGTTAAAGAGGGGATCGGCGCGGTCGGCATCAGCGAGCACGCCGCGCATGAACTGGGTGATATTACCTTCGTGGAGCTGCCCAAGACAGGCGCTGTGGTCAAACAGTTCGGAATCCTGGGAAGCATCGAGTCTGTCAAGGCGGCAAGCGATATCTTTGCGCCGGTTTCCGGCACGGTTATCAAGGTGAATGAGGCGCTGGAAACGGCCCCCGAGATCGTCAACGAGAGCGCCGAGGATGCCGGCTGGATGGCTTGGGTCGAGATCGCCGACGAGGCGGAGCTGAAAAACCTGATGACGCAGGAACAGTATAACGACTACCTGAAAACTCTGTAGGGGCAGGGCTTCCCAGCCCGAGGGCGCCGCACGCGGTGCCCCTACGTTTATTTTTCCCAGGAGACCATAAAATGAACGACAGCCACTACTGTCCCCACACGCCGGAGGATATCGCCGAAATGCTCTCCGTCATAGGCGCTGCCTCTGTAGAGGAACTCTTCGCCCCGATCCCGGCCGAGCTGCGTGCCAAGAGTTTCAACCTTCCCGCCGGCATGTCCGAGTTCGAGGCGTTCAGCAGGATGCAGGCTATTGCCGCTGATAACACCCAGGGTGTGACCAATTACATCGGTGGCGGTTTCTACGATCACATCATTCCCTCCGTGGTTGATCACCTCTCCGGTCGCGCCGAATTCTACACCGCCTATACCCCCTACCAGCCGGAATGCTCCCAGGGAACGCTGCAGGCACTATTCGAGTACCAGACAGCGATCTGCCGCCTGACCGGGCTGGATGTCTCCAACGCCTCGTTGTACGACGGCGGAACCGCCTGTGCCGAGGCGGCGATGATGGCGCTGCGCGTGACCGGCCGCCACAAGATCGTCGTGGATGGCTGCGTCAGCCCCTTTTTCCGGCAGGTGCTGAAGACCTATCTCTTCAACCAGGATGTGGAGGTGGTCGAGATCGCGCCGCAGAAGGGTCAGTTGGACCATGCTGCCCTGGCTGCCCTGCTTGACGGCAGCGTTGCTGCGGTGCTGGTGCAGAACCCCAACTTCTTCGGCAGTATCGAAGATTTTACCGCACTGGCGGAGCAGGTCCATGGCGTCGGGGCACTCCTTATCGGTTCGGTCTATCCGATCTCGCTCGGCATAGTGAAGTCCCCCGGTGAGATGGGGATCGATATCGCTGTGGGTGACGGCCAGAGTCTGGGCAATCCGCTCTCCTTCGGCGGTCCTTCCTTCGGCTACATTGCCGCCAAAAAGAAACTTATCCGCAACATGCCGGGGCGAATCGTCGGCGAAACCGTGGACAAAAACGGCAAACGGGGCTATGTGCTGACGCTGCAGGCTCGCGAACAGCATATCAAACGCCACAAGGCCACCTCGAATATCTGCAGCAACCAGGGGCTCTGTGCCCTGCGCGGCCTGATCTTCCTTTCCTCAGTTGGGAAAGAGGGGCTTGCCGACCTGGCCCGCCTGAACCGCGACAAGGCCGAGTATGCCAAGGAGCAGTTGACCAGGATCCCGGGGGTGTCCGTGCTGCAAACGACTGTCACCTTCAACGAGTTTACGCTTACCCTGCCGAAAAACGCCGCTGCTGTCGTTACGGGGCTGCTTGACCGGGGCATTGCCGCCGGCGTGCCGCTGGGTCAGTATTACCATGGGTTGGAGAACTGTATGGCCGTGACGGTGACCGAGAAACGGACAAAGAAGGAAATCGACCTGTTTGCAAAGGAGCTGGAGGTGGCGCTATGCAACTGATCTACGAAAAATCCGTTCCCGGCCGCCGCGGCGTCAAGCTGCCCGCATCCGATGTCCCGGTCGCCTCCGCTCTGCCCGCGACACTGCTGCGCACGGAGCCAGCCGGTTTGGCCGAGGTTTCCGAACTCGACCTCGTGCGGCATTTCACCAATCTGTCCCGCCGCAACTTTTCGGTGGATACCAACTTTTACCCGCTCGGTTCCTGCACGATGAAGTACAACGCCAAGGTGCTGGAGAACGCGGCGGCCCTGTTCGCGCCGTTTCACCCGATGACGGCACTCCTGCCGGGGGGGGCGGAACTCTGCCAGGGAACACTCGGGATGCTGTACGATCTGGGGCGGATGCTGGCCGACATCACCGGTATGGACGAGGTTACCCCCCAGCCGCTGGCCGGTGCCCATGGCGAGCTGACCGGTATCATGCTGGTCTCGGCCTACCATGCGGCCAGGGGAAACAGTGGTAAAAAGAAGTACGTGGTCGTCCCGGATTCGTCCCACGGCACCAATCCTGCCTCGGCGGCGATGGCCGGGTACGAGATCGTCACGATACCGACCGCACCGTATGGCGATATGGATCTGGAGCTGTTCAAGGCGGCGATGAGTGACGAGGTGGCCGCGGTCATGATGACCTGCCCCAATACGCTGGGGCTGTTCAACCCGCACATCAAGGAGATCTGTGACATCGCCCATTCTCACGATGCGCTTATGTACTATGACGGCGCCAACCTGAACGCGATCATGGGCAAGGTCAGACCGGGTGATGTCGGCTTCGATGTGGTTCATGTCAACCTGCACAAGACCTTCGGCACCCCTCACGGCGGCGGCGGTCCCGGTTCCGGTCCGGTCGGCGTCAAAAAAGCGCTGATTCCTTTCCTGCCGCAGCCGCGCATCGTCAGGGATGACAATGGCACGCTGCTGCTGCAAACTGACAACAAGGGAACGGTCGGGCGCATGGCCAATTTCTTCGGCAACTTCGGGGTGATGGCAAAGGCGTATGCCTACATCATCATGCTTGGCCGCGAAGGGCTGATCCGGGCCTCCGAGCAGGCGGTGCTGAATGCCAATTACATCAAGGAAAGGCTCAAACCATACTACGACCTTCCCTACAAGATGACCTGCATGCATGAATGCGTTTTTTCCGCATCCAGGCAGCTGGAGCACGGCGTCCATGCCATCGATATCGCCAAATTCCTGATCGACAGGGGATATCATCCCCCCACGGTCTATTTTCCGATGATCGTCAAGGAGGCTATCATGATTGAGCCGACCGAGACGGAGAGCAAGGCGACGATGGATGCCTTCATTGAGACCATGATCGAAGCGGCCAAGGCTGCAGAGAACAACCCGCAGGCGCTCCACGACGCACCGCTGACGATGCCGGTCTCGCGGCTGGACGAGACCAAGGCGGCGAGGGAACAGAACGTCTGCTGTATCGGGTGAGTCTGTTTTAATGCGTAGAGTCTGATATGAAAGCACTCTGGCAATTCGTCACCAGAGTGCTTTCTTTATGGCCATGTTTTACTCCATTGTGCCGTCCAATCTTTTTAATTTTACCAGGTAGTTGCCGTCATAAATATAAACATTGAACGAGGTTGTTATGTACCCTGAATCGGATGATTTAAATGAGTATCTGCTTTCCGACGCAATTGTTGACTGGCAGACTCCGGCTGTGCGGCAGAAGGCTCTGGAGCTTACACAGACATTGCCAGATGAAGTTGCCAAAGCCCGTTGTTTGTATGAATGGGTGAGAGACTCCATTTTGCACTCCAATGATGCCGGCCTTGAAGTTGTGACCTGCACGGCGAGTGAAGTTCTACATCACGGTAGCGGAATCTGTTTTGCAAAAAGTCACCTCCTGGCCGCCTTGCTCCGGGCGGTCAATATCCCTGCCGGTTTCTGCTACCAGGTTTTACGCCTGGATCCCTCTGCCGATGATGAAATGGTTTTGCACGGTTTTAATGCCATCTACTTCGCCACCATCGACAAGTGGATTCGGGTCGATGCGCGGGGCAACACCACCGTGATCAACGCTCAGTTCAGCATCAAGAAAGAGCAGCTGGCCTTTGCCATGGACCCGTTGGCTGATGAATTTATCTATGAAGCGATTTTTTCGGCACCGGTGGCCAGTGTGGTCAGCAGGCTGAAGATGTACAAGAGCAGAAGCGAATTGTGGCTCGATTTACCGCAATCGCTGTAATTGTCGAGGGGGCAACGGTTAATTATTCACTAACGACACCACTGTCGAAGGTTGAATTTGATGCGGGCTGGCAGGTATAATATGAAAGAACCGTAGTTATTTATTGAAAGAGCATACAGGCCCAACAAGCGTACTATGACAATGCAAAACGATCAGAAATGGCGCCTTATCGTGACCCCATCGTTTTCCGGAGCGGAGAATATGGCCATTGATGAGGCGCTGCTCCGTTCCTTTGACCCCGCGACCTCTCTGCCGGTCCTGCGCCTGTACGGCTGGAATCCGCCGGCGCTGTCGATGGGGCGCTTCCAGAAAGCCGCCGAGGTGCTTGATCTGGGGCGCTGCCGCGTCGACGGCGTGGCGGTCGTGCGGCGTGTGACCGGCGGCGGCGTGATTTATCATGCCGACGAGTTGACCTATTCACTGGTCTGTGCGCCGGGACAGATTCCCCCGGCATCATCCATCAAGGATTCCTTTCGCGTGCTGACCGGTTTTCTGCTCGCCTTCTACCGCGGCCTGGGTCTTGAAGCCTTCTATGCTGTTGATGTCATTCCCGGGGGGGGCCGCCTTGGTGAGCGGACCGCATTCTGCTTTGCCGGTAAGGAGAGTTTCGATATCATTGTCAATGGGAACAAGATCGGCGGTAATGCCCAGCGCCGGTTGAAAGGGGCGATCTTTCAGCACGGTTCGATACCGCTGTACAATCGTGCCGTCACCGGATTATCGTACATGCGCGATCAGGCCCCCGAACATGCCGAAGGTACGCTCAGTCTTGCCGAGTGCGGGGTACATGGCGACGTGAAATGCCTCAAGGAGAGTCTTGCTGCTGCTTTTGGCAGCTACTTTGGTGTTGAACTCCTGCGTGATTTGTTGTCCGCGGAGGAGCAGGCAGATATGGAGCGGTTGCTTTTGAATAAATATTCAACAGAACAGTGGAATCTGGAAGGGGTGGAGGGGTGAATATTCAGCGCAAACCGGACTGGCTGCGGAAAAAAGTTAATCCGGGCGATCAGGGCGAGATGCGCCAGCTGCTGGGTGAATTACGCCTGAATACGGTCTGCCAGCAGGCGCTCTGCCCCAATATTTCGGAGTGTTTTTCCTGCGGGCAGGCCACTTTCCTGATCCTCGGTAAAAACTGCACCCGCCTCTGCTCTTTCTGCAACGTGGAAAAAACCGTGCCGCTGCCGGTGGATAGTGATGAACCGCTACGGGTGGCCGAGGCGGTCGCCCGTCTGAAACTCTCCCATGTGGTGGTTACGAGCCCGACCCGTGATGATCTGCCGGATGGCGGAGCAGGAATTTTCGCCGCCACCGTGGCAGCCATACGTAGCGCCTCCCCGTCTACACGGATCGAACTGTTGATTCCCGATTTTCAGGGAAGCGTCTCGGGTCTGGAAGCGGTCGCCGCGTCACTCCCGGATATCATCGCCCACAACGTTGAGACGGTGCCGCGGCTGTATCATATCCGCAGCGGCGCCGATTACCGCCGTTCACTGGACGTGCTGCGGAACTGCAGCGAAATCGCAACGGATATCCGCACCAAATCCGGGATCATGCTCGGGTTGGGGGAAACAGAAGATGAGGTGTTGCAGGTGTTACGCGATCTGCGTGATGTCGGCTGCACCTATCTCAGCATCGGCCAGTACCTGTCACCAAGTCGCCTCCATTACCCGGTGCAGGAATACGTCCCGCCGGAACTGTTTGAGTCGCTGCGGACCCAGGCGCTGGAGATCGGGTTCAGCCACGTGGAGAGCGGGCCGTATGTGCGCAGTTCGTACCATGCGGGCAGGTATGCGTGAATAGCCCCCATGTCTGCGTCATTTCGAAGTATGTGGAGCAACAAAGTATAAGGGAGTGCAGCCATGCAGGAGATAAAGAAGTTTTTTTCAACCGAGGATCTGTTTGCGCATCACACCGGTATTGAACTTGTCGATGCGGGGAGAGGCTGGGCAAAAGCCAGGATGAAGATTGAACCGTTCCATTTTAACGGTGCCAGAACGGTCCATGGCGGCGCCATTTTTACACTGGCAGATTTTACCTTTGCCGTTGCCTCCAACTCTCACGGGACTCTGGCAATGGGAATCAATACCAGCGTCAACTTTGTGAAAGCCGCGCTGAGTGGGACGCTTTATGCAGAGGCGAAGGAGCAGTCGCTCAATCACAAGCTTGCTTCATACTCGGTTATGATCACCGATGATGCAGGTGATGTTGTGGCCATTTTCCAGGGGATGGTCTATCGGAAGAAGGGTTCGCTTATACCGGCGGAGCAGAAGAAATAATGAGTTCCTTGAGCTCACCGTGGATAACGGTGAGCTCAAGGCCTGGCTGCTAACGGATACGGTTAAGTCGATGCCGGTAGATATAGTCGGCGCCCTGGTAGTAGGCGAGCATATCCCCCAGCAGGGTCTGATCAAGCGGCTGCGGTTTGAGTGTCCCGGTGAGACGGTCCGCCTGGTACTGGGCGGTATACTTGCGGGGGCCGAGCACCAGCAGGCGATCGTTGGTCAGGTATCCGAGTTTCTGATAGGTGGAGATGAAGGCCCGGGGCTCGGTTCCGGAATCTTTCAGTACATCCCTCCCCATGAAATCCGTATCGTAACTCATGTTCATCAGTCCGAGAAGCGTCGGGGCCACATCGATCTGGCTCATAAGTCCATCTATCCGGCCCGGCTTGATGTGCTGCGGAGAATGGACGAGCATCGGTATCTCGTATTTTTTGATCGGAATATCCGTCTTTCCGGCACTCCCGGCACAGTGGTCGGCAATAATGACAAAGATGGTGTCCTTGAACCATGGCTCACGGCCGGCTTCGGCAATCAGGCGGCCGATCGCATAATCCGCATACTTGACTCCACCGCTGCGTCCGGTTTTTGAGGGGATGTCGATTTTCCCTTCCGGGTAGGTGAAGGGGCGATGATTCGAGGTGGTCATGAGCATTGAGAAAAACGGCCGTCCGGCAGCATGTGAAGCATTCGCCTCGCGGATCGTTTTGCGGAAGAGGTCTTCGTCGCAGACACCCCAGATATTGTCAAAAGTAACCTCATTTTTTTCGAAATCAGTCCGGTCGACAATCTTGAAGCCGTTAGCGGAGAAGAATGCATTCATGTTGTCGAAGTAGCCATGCCCCGCGTAGATGAATTTGCTGTCATACCCTTTGGCGTCGAGGATTTCCCCCCATGAACGAAACCCGCCGTTATCCGGGCGTTTCACAATCGAAGTGCCGGGGAGTGGCGGGATTGACAGGGACAGAGCCTCCAGTCCCCGTATTGTGCGTGTCCCTGTTGCATAGAGATTGGTGAAAAGCAGTGACTTGGCAGCAAGCCTGTCCAGGTTCGGGGTAAGTTTGTCGTGGTTGCCGAAGCTGCCCAGGTATTCGGCGCTCAGGCTCTCTTCCACCACAACGATCAGGTTCAGGCGCTTTTCCGGCCCCTCTGCAGTTATGTGGCGGGTCAAGCGCCCGGAGTCGGGTGCTATGTAGCGGTTATTTCGCTCGGCGACCAGTGTATGCAGCCTGGCCAGCACCTTGTCTTCCGGAGCGGTCCGGTAGAATTGCGAGAAGCTGAGCTCGTTGTTGCGAAATGCCGCCACCAGATTGTAGATGCCGTTACCTGCCAGTTCGTTGGCAAAATTGTTGGTCGAAATGGCTGTCTGAGAGACGTTGATGAACGCCAGAACAACCAGAGAAGGGAGCAGGAGCAGAGCTCCGGTGCGGTGGTATCTGCCTCCGAAAGTGATGCCGGACGCCTGGTCGATACGTTTTCTCAGCAGCCATACCAAAGCGAGGGCAGCGGCTCCGATCCCGGTGAATATGGGGCCGAGCGGATAAGATTCCTTGATGTTGCCGATCACCTCCCGTGTGTAGATCAGGTAGTCGACAGCAATGAAATTGAAGCGGGTACCGAATTCGTCGAAAAAGAAATATTCGGCGCAGCCATCAAAGAACAGGACCGCCAGGAACAGGATGAACAGCAGCCGTACCAGCCAGTTGTGCCACCTGCTGCAGGCAAACCGTTTGGGCACAATTATCAGGTAGAGGGCAAGTGGCAGCAGCGCATAGGAAAGAGTTGCCAGGTCGAATACAAAACCGGTAAGTGCGGCCTTGAGTATCAGAAGCAATGTCAACCCCGCACCTTTCGGGGTAAAGAGATAGAGCAGGATACGGATTGCAGTTGAAACAGATAGGAAGGTAAGAGATACCAGGCCGATAAGGCCTGATAGATACTTGGGCATTGATTACTCCTTCAGGTGGAAATAGTTCATATTTTTTAAATATACTCTCCTCCTGAAATGAGCACAAGAAAAACGGCTTCCGGATGTTCGGGGAGGGGGGTCAGGTGGGGATAGCTGGATCAGGTTTCACCGAAAGTTTCCCCGTCGGAGCGATGTTTCAGGGTGCGGAATTCTCTCAGCATATCCACCCGCTTCTGCAGGATGAATGGTGGACGGCTCCCGGTCGGCATCGCCTCAAGTTTCTGCTGATCAATTCCCAACTCCAGCGTGCTCATCCTGATAATACGGATGGCGTCATCCCACCCGGCCAGCGGCGGCCCGCCCGGCTTGTCGGCGGTGCAACCCAGCGGCAGAATCCTGGCAATGCCCGCCTTGACAGCCTGCTCTGCCATTTTTATCTTTGATGAATCCCGCAGTTCGTCCCATCTGTTGCCTTTGCCGTGCAGGCGGCTGACCCAGGCCAGTGCCCTGCGGTACGTTGACGGCAGACGGAGGCGGTTGCAGAACGCTGTTGCCAGGCCAAACCCGGCTTCGTCATGACCATGGTGCTGCGGATAAAGCGCCGGTTCGGTGGCCAGCTTGCCGAGATCGTGGAAGAGGGCGCAAAAACGGGACAGCGGGTCATCACTCAGTGCTGCAACCCGTTGTAGCACCTGGATCGAGTGGGTGAACAGGTCTCCCTCCGGATGATGCTGGAGCGGTCCGGCTTGGATCTCCGGCATCCGGAAAAGCTCAGGGAGAAATTCAGTCCCGACGTTGAATTCGATCATCCGCTGAAAGAAGCGTTCGGGCAGTCCCCGTGCCAGGGCCTTCAGCATCTCACTGCTGAAGCGCTCAATTGGTATGGCACTGAGCGCTTCTGACCAATCCACACCCCGGATCAGCGCCGCGGTGCCGGGCGCCATTGTCCAGCCGTCGGCCTCGAAGCGGAAGGCGCGAAAGATCCGCAGCGGATCGTTTGTGAAGGAGCGATCGCTGCACGTCCGGAGTATTAACTCCTTCAAATCATCTTCTCCACCCAGGGGATCGATCCGCCGGCCGGACAGATCCATTGCGATGGCGTTGATCGTGAAGTCGCGCCGGAGAAGATCACCCTCCAGATCATCAATGCTGTTGATACGGGTGACTTCAATCTTGCCCAAGTGCGTGTGGTGTTTGAAGTAGATCGGGGACGCACTGACCGTCTCCACGAGGCGGAAGCCGAGCGCAGTGAGTTCTTTATCGGAAAGGGCGGACACCAGGTCGATATCCTGGCTCTCCCTGCCGCGAAGCATATCGCGCACCGTGCCGCCGACAAGGAAAACGCGGCCGTGGTGTGAGGGGGGGAAGATGTCCTTCAGAAAGGGTATGGTCGCGGTCATTACATTTGCCGGGGCTCTATTTCTTCCTACTCTTGTCCGGGACCGGCAGGTTGAGCAGCTGCAGTACCTGGGTCATGTCGTCCCAGACACTCCAGAAAGAGTCTGAATTGCCGCCGGTACGGAGCAGATAGGAGGGGTGATAGGTGGGCATGAGCGGAATCCCGTGGAAGTCGTGGAACTTGCCGCGCAGCTTTGAGATCGGCACTTTCGTCTGCAGCAGAGCCTGGGCGGCGGAACTGCCGAGGGCTACGATAGCCTCCGGTCGGACTGACCGAAGCTGCCGCAGCAGGAACGGGGAACAGCTGCCGACTTCATCGCTCTCCGGCGGACGGTTCTGCGGCGGGCGGCACTTGACGACGTTGCAGATGTAAACATCCTCGCGGTTAAGCTCCATTGCGGCAATGATGCGATTCAGCATTTTCCCGGCATCCCCGACAAACGGTTCCCCCTGCCTATCCTCATCGGCTCCCGGCCCTTCACCGACAAAAACGAGCCTGGCTTCCGGATTGCCGACTCCGAACACCAGGTTTTTTCTGGTGGCCCCCAGTTTGCAGCGCTGACACTCTCCCAGACTCTTTCTGATCTGCTCAAGTGTCTCATGTTTCTCCGGTGCGTCATTTTGCTCATTCATTATGTTCTCTAAGCCCTGTTCTGCAGGTGCGGTTCGCTGCAGCGAGTTGTCTGCCACAGCAGCAGTCAACAGCTCTGGCGGAATACCGTCCACTCCACTTTCCTGGAGATCCTCCAGATAGGCGGTGAGCGATGCGGCCAGGGTGGACTGGATGGAATGTCGGGTTGAATGTGTGGTCACGGGGACGGCTCCTGCCAAGGCTGCCTTCGTGTCTGCGGCAGCCGCTTGTCATTTTTGTGTGCAACGCAGTACAATCTGGCGTACAATTATCTGCAATCTACCAGTAAGAACTGAGGCTGTCAAAAGAAAGAACCCGATGTATTTTTTGCTAATTACCATTGTGGCAACCTTGTTCCCGACCGATGCCATGGCCTGGGGTGGCGGCATTCATCTCCAGTTGGGTGCCCAGGTGCTGGCCCATCTTGATATGGTCTCCCCCGATGTGGCTGCACTTCTGGCGGTCCATCCCAAAGATTTTCTGTATGGCTGTCTCGCGCCGGACATTACGGTCGGCAAAAAATATACCCATTATCTGCTCAACTGCCACCGCTGGGGTATAGGCCGGACTCTGCTGAAAGAGGCAGAAACAGACCATCAGAGAGCCTGTGCATATGGGTATCTCTGCCATCTGGCGGCGGATACGGTCGCCCATAATTACTACGTTCCCTACAAGACCATCCGCTCGTTTGCGGCGATAACGATGAAACACGCCTATTGGGAGATGCGCTTCGAGGGCTTTGTTGAGAAGAAAACCTGGACGCTGGCACGCCGCGTCTGCCGTGCCGATCAACGCGGCAACGATAAATTGCTGCGCAGTGTGTTGGCGACGACACTTTTCTCGTTCGGCACCAACAAGAGGATCTTTAATTCGATCATGCTGATCTCCCGTATGGAACAGCTGCAAAAGATCATGCTGACCTTATCCAGCAAATCTCGTTACCAGCTGGCGCCGGCTGACCGCGACGAGTATATGCAGTTGGCGATGGAAGCTATCTGCGATTTTCTGCAGCATCCGGATGATTCGAAATACTTGCGGGTGGATCCGACCGGGGAGAAGGCGCTGGCAGCCGCCGACGGATTGCGCAAAAATTTGCGACTGCGCTATAAGGGCGGCCTCATGTCAAGGGAGGAAGGGTTTGAACAGGTCGAAGCGGTGCGGGACACCTTGCGAAAGTCTCTGCATAAACCTGACCTGCTGAAAAAACTGCGCGTTTGAAAAAGAGTGTTTAATAGATATCCGGCCTGCGGTCGTTGAAACAGGGGATCTGTCCCCGCCAGTCGTCCATTTCCTGCATGTCAAGCGGAGCGATAATCTCCCCTTCGCTCTCCCCTGCCTCGGCCAGCAACTCCCCTTTTGGACCGATAATCATGCTCATGCCGAAGAAGTCCAGTTTACCGATCATGCCGCAGGCGTTGCAGGCGACAACGAAGAGCTGGTTTTCGATCGCCCTCGCCCGCAGCAGCGTGCGCCAGTGATCCTGACGCGGTTTGGGCCATTGGGCCGGCACGCAGATCACCTGGGCCCCTTCGACCGCAAGGCGCCGTGAAAGCTCGGGGAAGCGCAGGTCGTAACAGATGATGACCCCGATCCTGCCGATCGACGTATCCGCCAGCAGCCATGAATCACCGCCGGAAAAAGCACGATCTTCACCGAGCAGCGAGAAGAGGTGGATCTTGCGGTAAACCCCGGCCAGCGTACCGTTGTCGGCAACATAGACCGTATTGAAAACCTTGTCGCCGTTCGGTTCCGGCATGCTGCCGACGATCACGAGTTTAAGCTCCCGCGAGAGGGGCAGCAGCTCTTCCACAATCCCCGCTGTCAACAGAGCCAGCTGATTAAGATCCCGGTAGGCAAAACCGCTTGACCACATCTCCGGCAGCACGACGAGATTGGCCCCCTGTGCGGCTACGCGGGAAAGAGCTTCGCGTACATAAGCCAGATTGGCGTCCACATCTCCCTGCTTGACGTTAAACTGGATAGCAACGGTTCTTATGGTCATAATAAACTCCTTCTCTACTGTGGCGGCAGCTCTTTTTGAAAATTAACGGTTTCCACATCAGGAGTCAACGTTGAAGTATGGTATGGCCGTCTCCGGAACTGTCCCGTGGCTGTTGATAAAGGAGAATTCTACCTCCCTTTAATTCGGTGGATCCGGCCGCGCGCAATGGGATGACGCTGGAGAAGTTCACGGCGCAGCTGCTCGTCTTCCGGCGCAGGTGACCGGGTTCCTGTCATCTGCGCCGTGGTTAAGGGTGTTGAAAAACAAGAAGGCTCTTCAACGGTTAAAAAACCGGTAAAGAGCCTTCTTATATGCTTCTATGAATATTAAGCTTCCATTTCCTGATTTTCGATTATGCTGGAATCATCTTGGCAAATTCTTTTTCCACCTGTCCTGGGTCTGTCAGCAACATTGTGTGAACCTGCTGTGACATCGGGTCAGGGAATATTTCTTCTGCACCACTCTCAAGCCCATCAAGAATAGCTGTTACCACCTGCTCCGGTATTGCTTTTGGCCCATCAGCACCTTCTGTCATTCTGGTATCAACTTGTCCAGGATATATACCGATTACTTTGATGCCTTTCGGTGCCATCTCTCCGCGCAAGCCCTGAATAAGCGAATGCTCTGCGGCCTTGGAAACGCAATATGTGCCTATTACCGGCATGTTAACCAGGGCCAGAAGTGAACAGGTATTTGCGATAATACCTCCGCCATTGGCTGTGATTACTGGAGCGAATGCACGGCACATGGCGAGCGTGCCGAAAAAGTTGACCTCCATTTCATCTCTGGCAGCTTCCTGGCCGGAAGGAGCCGTAAGCCACATACCTCGATTGACACCGGCGTTATTGATAAGAATGTGTACATCACTGCATGTACCGGCAACATTGGCAATGTGCGTTGCATCAGTAATATCCAGTGCAACTGCTACCACTCGCTCCGGGTCAAGCTGCTTGAGATGCCCGAGTGAATGCTTGTTACGTGCCGCAGCATAAACTTTAGATGCACCCCGCTGGAGGAGCTCCTTGACGAAAGCACTCCCGATTCCGCCATTAGCACCAGTCACCAATACATTTTTCCCCTTAACTTGCATTTCCTTCTCCTCTCATTAACCCTCAACGTTTTTCTGAATCTGATTCAGCAGGGAGAACAGCCGTGTCTTGTTGTCGGCTGATATGCCCCGACCAGCGTCTTCGTTCATCTTTGTTGCAATTGGCAGGATTTGCTCGCGCAGTTCACGCCCTCTGTCAGTTATGACAATGGAAAATGTTCGACGGTCAGTGTTACGGGCATCACGTCGAATCAGGTCCATATCCATCAGTTTGTCGAGGATTCTCGTCGTTGTCGGATTGTCCTTGAATGTGCGTTCCGCAAGTTCCCGCTGTGAAATACCGTCTTGTTCTGCCAGACAGCCCAAAACTGACCACAAGTCCGGTGTTAATCCAAACGGCTTGAGACGTCGCAGCATTTCAGCACGAAGTTTAATTGCTGTCCGATAAACAGTGAAACCTATCGATTCATTCATGGCAAAAGACATTGGCTACCTCAGTTGTTCTATACAATAATATATTATACAACAGTTGTCAATAACAACTAAATGGGAAGTTACTTCTATAAATTCAAAATATGTGATGTGTCCGAGTCAATCCTGTTCTTTACTCTGTCTGGTTTTCAAGCTGGCTCATTGCGGGTGTTTGGTAGAGGAACGCTAAGCTAGCGATTATAATTAACAGTGTATATATATAAATAATTGGATGTTAATGAGATTGAACGAGTTGAACTCGTTCGGGGTAATCAAGGAGGGGGATTAAAGGGTATGAATAAATCTTTGGGGTTTTGTGACTACAATTTTAATCATGCCGCGTCTTTTCGCGAGAAACCGGAATAGCATTGAATCTGAAGAAAAACCGCGATGACACACGTTGCAATAAAACCAATTACCAAATATTCCATAATCTATTCTCCTTTCTTACTGACGGTCATAACCGATCAGATTTATTTACCCGTTTTACTAAAGTTCCCTTTAACGGGGTTTTAACTTCGCACTATTGGCTGCTAGACATGTAAGCATTCCTGTTTGTGTACACTACCAATGTAGTCAACAATAGAGATGTTAAAAATAAAAAGCAAGCAAAAAAAACGGCACTTTCCTGCGACAGGAAAAGATTGGAGATTTTACGATGAATATCTGAAGAGATAATGCCGCCCGCTCATGCCGTAAAACCACGGAAATGGCAGCTCGGCGCACAAAAAAAGCCCTGAATCCGTTACCGGAACGCAGAGCCTTCAATGTGTTAATGGAACTATCAGATGACATGGCCACGGGCATGGCTTCTCTTGCGGTACAGAATCACAAACTGAAACTCGTGTCTATACACTCCAGGGCCGTCAGGATCAACCCCCTCGCCCGCTCACCTCGTCAGTTGCGAATTCAGGTAGGCATTGATGACATCCATATAAATCTCGCGCGGCTTACTGGTGCCGTCGCTCTGGGCGATCATCCCCTCGCTCTCCATCATTTCGACAATGCGGGCGGCGCGGTTGTAGCCGATGCGCAGGCGGCGCTGTACCATAGAGATGCTGGCCTGCCTGGTTTCAGCCACAAGCCGCAGGGCATCCTCCCAGCGTTCATCCTGAATCTCGTCCTCGCTGCTCCCCTTTTCATCAGGGTCCTTCATCTCCAGGATCGACTTCTCGTAGACCGGTTTGCCCTGCTTCTTGAGGAAGTCCACGACCCGTTGCACTTCGGAGTCGGAAACGAATGCGCCGTGGATACGCTGCAGGCGGGATGTCCCCGGCGGCATGTAGAGCATGTCACCGTTACCAAGCAGGCTTTCAGCGCCATTGGTGTCCAGAATCGTGCGCGAATCCACTTTTGAGGTGACCTGGAACGAGATGCGGGACGGCAGGTTGGCTTTTATCAGGCCGGTTATGACATCCACGGAGGGACGCTGGGTCGCCAGGATAAGGTGGATGCCGGAGGCGCGTGCCTTTTGGGCCAAGCGGGCGATATGTTCCTCGACTTCGCGGCCGGCAACCATCATCAGGTCGGCCAGTTCGTCTACAATCACGACGATATAGGGGAGGTGGCTGTGCTCCAGAACTTCCCCGTCATCAACGGCAAACGGAATCGGGTCGATAGCGGCTTCACCATCATCAACGGTATCTTCCAGCTCTTCTATTATTTTGGCATCGGATATTGTCCCCAGCTCCTCCTGTTCGAGAAGTTCGCCTGCCAGCTTTTTGTTGTATGAGTCGATGTTGCGCACGCCCTTGTCCGACAACAGCTGGTAGCGGCGCTCCATCTCGTTCACCGCCCATTTCAGCGCCAGTGAGGCCTTTTTCGGCTCGGTCACAACTGGCAGCAGCAGGTGCGGGATTCCCTCGTACATAGAAAATTCAAGCATCTTGGGATCTACCATGATCATCCGCACATCCTTGGGGGTGGAGGTGTAGAGCAGGGAGAGGATCATCGTGTTGATCGAGACGGATTTGCCGGATCCGGTAGAACCGGCGACCAGCAGGTGCGGCGCCTTGGCGAGGTCGGTCACGACCGGCAGCCCGGCAATGTCCTTGCCCAGGGCCAGCGGCAGCTTCATCTTGCTGTGAGAAAAATGCTCGCAGTTGAAAATTTCGCGCAGGAAGACCATGTCGCGGTCCCGGTTCGGGACTTCGATGCCGACAACACCCTTGCCCGGGATCGGTGCCACGATGCGGATCGACATGGCCTGCAGTGCCATCGTCAGGTCGTCGGTAAGGCCGGCGATACGGCTGATCTTGATTCCAGGGGCCGGCGAAAATTCATACATTGTGATGACCGGGCCGGGGCAGATTTCCACGACTTCGCCGTCGATGTTGTAATCTTTGAGCTTCTTCTCCAGCAACCGTGCGTTCATCGTCAGGGCGTCGCGGTCCAGAGTCTTCTCGGTGGCGGGAGGAATATCCAGCAGCGAGAAGGGCGGTGTGTGAAAATCACCTTCAGCTTTGATGAATTCGAAGGTTTCCTGTACTGCTGCGGTTTTGGCGTCCTCTTTTTTCCTGTCCTTTTCCTTCTTGATGATATTGGGCTTTGGAGGCGGCGGCGCCAGCGGCTTGATGACCGGACCGCTTGCCGCAGCCACAGCCGGGAGCCCTTCCTGTTTCGCCTTGGCACGGTTCTTTTCATCGCGTTCCTTGGCGCGGCGTCCCTGCCAGGCGTCCCACTTATTCCTGAAGTTCTGCAGCCACCAGCCGGCAAACAGGATAAAGGAGAATTTCGAAAGGATCATGATCGTGGCAGCCAGCAGCGGTAGAAGCAGCAGCAGGCCGCCGGTGACGCCGACTGTGCTTTTGAGGATACGGGCCATGACCACGCCGACCGCTCCGCCGGTAGCAACCTGCTGGCCAAATAAAATTGTCTTGTCGCGAAAAAACGCAAACAGGGTCGCCAGGGAGAAGAGGAGCCCGAATGCCGCAGCCAGTTTATATGAGCGGAGGCGGATCTCTTTAAAGCGGAAGAGGGTGTAGGCCATGTAGAGCAGCGCCAGAGGAATCAGGTATGAAGCCAGACCGAAGCTGGTGAAAAACAGATTGGCAAATTGTGCTCCGAGCCGCCCGCCGAGGTTGTTAATGCCCCCCTCATTGGAGTAGCTGTTCCACGAAACATCGGCGGAGTTATAGGTCAGGAACGCGAGCAGAAAGAATACGCCGACGGTTCCCAGCGCCATACCCTGCAGCTCTTTGATCAGTTTTATTTTTTTTGCTTCATCCATGAGTGTGTTGATATCCATATGTCGGAGATATTAAATCGCGCCATAATACAGGCAATGTACAGGGAGAGGCAAAGGAAAAATGGCAGAGGTTCAGGCGGCTCTTTGCACTGTATCCTCCGGCCTTACCGTCCCCCCGGTGATAACCTTTGCGAAAATCCCCTCTTTCGGCATGACGCAGTCGCCGGCCTGGTAATAGATGGCGCAGCGGTTGTGGCACTCCTTGCCGATCTGGGTCACTTCCAGCAGGGCGCCACCGATCTGCAGACGTGTGCCTATCGGCAGCGACACCAGTTCGATGCCGGTCGTGGTGATGTTCTCGGCAAAGTCACCTGCATTGACGTCC
The DNA here is from genome assembly GCA_028686055.1 of Desulfuromonadaceae bacterium. GTDB lineage: Bacteria > Desulfobacterota > Desulfuromonadia > Geobacterales > Pseudopelobacteraceae > JACRCG01. Next base: position 1,746 of record JAQUCU010000007.1, on the reverse strand, counting down.
AGCCCACTAGCCCGCATCTTATCGATGCTCTCCTGCGCCAGCAGACTCACCTGACGGTGCCAGTCGCCGGCGTGGGCGTCCCCGACGATGCCGTGATTTTCACGCAGCTCCACCGCTGCAACGGGTGTCTTGCGCTCACCCTTGTTTTCGCTGACACATACCGCTTTGACACTGGCCATGTTGTTATCCTCCGATCTGTGACATGGTAAAATTTCGGTGGGTGTACCCATTACCTGTTATGGAATGGCGTTCCGGTTTTGTAGAAACGATTCTTCGCACCGCTTCTGCCAAGCGCTCCTGGTCAGGGGGGCGCAGGCAGGGCAACAGATCGGTCTTCTCGTCGGAAAAAAGGCACCCTTTGGCCTGACCTGTGGAGGTGACACGGATACGGTTGCAGTCGCTGCAGAAATGGCCGGATACGGCGGTGATGATGCCGATGCTTCCCCGGGCGCCGGCGATGCGGAAATCCCGTGAAGGTCCGGCAAACGGGCCCTTGTCTACCGGCTCCAGTTGGTAGTTTGCGGCTATGCGCTGCAGGATCTCCTCTCCGGAGAGGCAGTAGCGTTGCCATCCTTCATCCTTGACCACCGGCATGTATTCGATGAAGCGCACGGAGTTGCCGCGCAGGCGGGTCATCTCTGCAAAGTCGAGGAGCTCTGCATCGTTCACCCCGCGCATGATGACAGCATTGATCTTCGGTGGCGGGAAACCGGCCTCCTCGGCGGCATCCAGTCCTGCTAATACTCTGCTGAGATCGCCGCCGCGGGTGATGTCTCTAAAGGTATCCGGGTTGAGGGAGTCAATGCTGACGTTGAGGCGCTGCACCCCCGCTCTGAACAGATCGGCGGCCATCTCTGCCAGCAGCAGGCCGTTTGTGGTCAGGGCCAGGTGGCGCAATCCGGGGATAGCGGACAGGTTCGCCAGGAAACCGACGATGCCGGCCCGTACCAGCGGCTCACCACCGGTTATGCGGATCTTCTCGATGCCCAGTCCGACGGCCGTTTCAGCGATCAGCAGCAGCTCCTCATAGGAAAGGATTGTACCATGCTCCTCCCTGGAGACGCCCTCCTTCGGCATGCAGTAGAAACAGCGCATGTTGCAGCGGTCGGTGACGGACAGACGCAGGTAGTTTATGTTTCTCCCGATGGAGTCAGTCAGCTGCATGGATAATGTGCTTCTCGACGAAATCTGCCACCTGGGCCGGATTGTCCAGATCCAGGACCGGCACGTCAAGCTGCAGCGGTTCGTCTGATGCCACTGCTATAAGGTTGGGATCATGCTCCTCGCCACGGCAGATCAAGGTGGCACTGTGCTCGTGGCGGTGCACCTCGATCTTCGGGAGACCGCTCTTCTTGAAACCCTCGGTCAGGATCAGGTCCACATCGCCAAAATAGGTGGCGATCAGTTCCGCGAGAGGGGGCGGCTCGGCGTGATGCTTGACGAGGGCAAGTTTTTCCGGTGACGAAATCAGCATCGTGTCGGCTCCGGCCTGGGTGAGGCGGTAGCTGTCCTTGCCGGGGTGATCGATGTCGAAACGATGTGCATCGTGTTTTATCACGCCGATGCGGTAGCCGCGCAGCTTGAGTTCGGCGATGACTTTTTCCAGCAGCGTCGTTTTACCGGTTCCGGATCTGGCGACGAAAGAAACGGCTTTGGTGATCATGTGTACCTCATGATGCGTGGATACTTATATGCCGGAATGTAGAGTAAACCGGCGGGGCATGCAAAGGAAAAACTGAAAAAATT
>JAQUCU010000133.1 GCA_028686055.1 Desulfuromonadaceae bacterium | reverse complement strand
AAGGGGTCGCTTTTCTGCGCAAGGAACAGGAAGAGTTCGGTGGATGGTTTGGACGCTGGGGGGTAAATTACATATACGGTACATGGTCGGTGCTTTCCGGTCTCCATCAGGCGGGTGAAGACATGGGAAAACCATATGTGAATAAAGCGGTAAAATGGCTTATGGCACGCCAGAACACAGACGGCGGCTGGGGTGAAACATGCGCGAGTTATGATAATCCTTCCCTGGCCGGCATGGGGGACAGCACCGCTTCCCAGACTGCCTGGGCTTTATTGGCGCTTATGGCGGCGAATGAGGTTGAGAACGAGTCGGTTCGGCGGGGGATCCGTTATCTGACGGATCATCACCGGCCGGATGGCTGGGATGAACAGCACTTTACAGGCACAGGATTCCCCCGGGTGTTCTATCTGCGCTATCACGGTTATCGCCTGTTTTTCCCGGTCTGGGCTCTTGGAGTTTATTCGAGGCAGAAAAATGGTTGTCCGACAGTACAACAGGAGGTCAGCCGGTCATTCCGGAATGCAACGCCATGTTCATTCTGTTTTTAGCCCGGGTGGCAATGTTCTGTTGAAAAAATACATTGGGGGAAACGGCAGAGCATGAAAAGAGTTATTCTGTTGTTATTGGCGGCATCAGCGGTTTTTTCCGGTTGCGCATCCGCGCCGAAGCCTAATCCTGACCTGCAATCAAAAAAGTTTAGTGTCGCGGCGGGGAAATCATCAATATACATTTTCCGAAATCAGGGCCTCGCTTCGGCGTTAAGCATTGATTTGCTGGTTGATGGTAAAATTATAGGCCAATCTGATCCTTCCGCTTATTTTATCATTGATGTAGAACCGGGCCGGCATAAAATCAATTGTGAAGACGGCTCCAGTGATAGCTTTATGCTGACTACGAAACGGGATCATATCTATTTTGTCAAGCAGGTGGTGGAAAGCGGGTATTCTTCTGTGAGCTGTTCCTTCCATCAAGTGACTGATGCAGAAGGGAAAGACGCTGTCAGTGGATGCGACCTGAAAGGGCGGCTTTCTTCAGGCATGACACTTAACTGATTCAGCACCGGGTTCCAAGCCTTGATTATCCAGCCTAATACTGCACAGGAAAGCAGCTTTATCAGGGATTCGCCTGTTTCGCTTGTTCGCTGCCACATCAGATTTATCTGAACTGCTCCATTCAGGGTTTCGGCTTAGTCTGCTCTTCAGTCTCCACCTCTGTATCTATTTTCTTTGTACCTCGGTCCCCGAGGTCACAGGTGTTTGACATTCAGGTACGAACCCCAAGAAAGGGCAAGATGTATTTCTGCAACACAAACCAGGCGGCAACTATTACGAACATAAGCAGAACATCTTTCATTTTTTCACCCCTCTAATTTAATAACACGCACATTCACCGTAATGTATTGAATATAATAATGTCAAGAGCGTCTCCTGCCCCCTTGCATCCATCACCGCTACTCCACCACTCGTTATGGTATCCCCTCTTTCCGCCGGCATCATAACCTGACCAACTAACTCATTGACAGTATCAAGGGGAGAAGTTATTATATTCAATAAACTGAATATAATCTATTGGGGGTGAAATAGATGCCGATTTACGAATACTTATGCACAAAATGTGGCAGCCGCTTTGAGAAGCTTCAGAAGTCCGGTGCGCCCAGTGAAATAGAGTGTCCGACGTGCGGCTCAATAGAAGTAAAAAAGGAACTTTCAACGTTTTCATCTGCAGGGAGTTCAGCATCGGAAGCTGCGTGTTTCAGTGGTGGTTGAAGGAGATAAATGACGCCAGTCTGGCGTTATACAGAACGTAAGTGATTGCAAAAAAAAGAGACGTAAACTCGAAAGGTTACGTCTTTTTTATTGATATTTTTAGGATCATACCTGACTAGAAGGGGATATCATCATCCTGGAAAGGAGGCTCTTCGTAGCTGGCGCCTCCGGATTTTTGAGCTGATGAAGTGTCTCCGCCACCGCTCCGCTCGCCTTTGGCGGAAAGCATCTGCATCCTGTCTCCAACAATATCGGTGGTGTAGCGGTCGTTGCCGTTTTTATCCTGCCACTTGCGGGTCTGCAGGCGCCCCTCGATATAGACTGTTTTGCCTTTGGAGAGGTACTCGCCGGCGATCTCGGCCAGCTTGCCCCAGAGTGTGATATTGTGCCACTCGGTGCGCTCTTCCATCTCACCAGACTTACCCTTGAACTTTTCACTTGTAGCAAGGGAAAAACTCGCAACGGCCTGTCCGGATGCGGTGAAACGCACTTCAGGATCTTTGCCCAGATTTCCGATCAGCATGACCTTGTTAAGACTAGCCATAAATGAGACTCCTTTTGTGAAATGTTAATTCAATACAACACTTTTTCTGACCACGGTGCCCAAACTACCATTGTCAAGCTACCATTGTCAACGCCTCCCATTCTTATATAAGAATTACCGGAAACCCATTTTTTTCAACACTCTGATAATGCGCATTAATGCTGTTTGACATGGTTTCACAGTTGTTGGCCAGGTTGTGCTCTATGCCGCCGGGTTGCCATAGACGTTCTAGCCGCAGGCCTCAGCCTATCGCATAGGCCATATCTACGAGCGCTAACCACCGGCAGATCCTACTTTGCCGGTGTAGGCTGCTCCATGCCCAATGGTGTCGGCGTTGGCTGATCGCCCAGCGGTGCCGGCTTCGGTTGTCTCATTCCCGGCGGTGTCGGTGCCGGTTGAACCCCCAGCGGCACCGGTTTCGGCTGCTTCATGCCCTGTGGTGTCGCTATCGGTTGATCTCCAAGTGGTTCTGGTATCGGCTGCTTCATACTCGGTGGTGTGGGGTCTATCTGGTTGCCGCCCGGATGCCCTTTAAGCGGTTGATGCATTCCTGGCCGTGCAGGCGGAGATTGCAGCCGGTCGGGTATCGTAAGCTCGTCCCGGAGTCTCTTCTCCTCCAGCTCCCTGGTGCGGTTGCGGCTGGTGTTATCCTCACCCTTCAGCGCTTTGCTGCGGTACCTGGAAGGAATCAGGGCCGGGTCATCGGTGAAACTGACCACTCCCTGGTCGTCGGTCCATTTATACGTTTCGGCATCGGCCACTGCTGCGCTGCACAGGATCAGCAGCGGGAGTATCATGGTTCGTTTCATGGTGTACCTGTCTTTCCAGTCCCTGATCATGTTTCATCGCTCATGAAGAGACCATCCACGTTTTATCTATTCAGAGGAGATGACGCGTGTATCGCTTTGAAATATTGACCATGTAACGCCGGCATAGACTGTAGAATTCACTTTTTGACGAAACAGAGGGCTATCCTCATTCGCGGCACCGCCATAATACCCTAATTGTCCGCCGACATAGACCCGCACCCGGTCCGTGATGCGATAGGCCAGGCCAAGTGTTATTTTACTGCCTAAATATCCGCCATCTGCTTCATACGCAGGGCGGGTAGCTGTCGCAAACCGCGGCTCTACCCGGTAAAAATATTCATGCAGTTTTTTCGTGGCAAAGGTGGAGCCGATAGAGCTATCCATATCGACACCGGAATTGAAAATGTTTTGCCGCTCGTAGACAAATTTTGGATTGAAGAGAAAACCTCTATGATTGAATCTGCTGAAATCGGTGGATAATACCGCACGAACAGGCAGTTGTAATTCGGTTTTACCGCCATAAATTTTTCCAAACTTAATCTTTAACTGCGGTCCCATTTCAAAAAGATAATCCAGATTCGGCATCCCCCGCCGCGCGTCATTATCATTGGAATTTGCATTAAATGAGGCTGCCAGACTCACGTCCAGTTCTGTATAATCATTATTAATAAATATACCCTTCGCGATACTGTCTGTTCCCAGGCGTAAAAAATCTCCACGATAGATCACATAAGGCAGAGCCAGTCCATGTAGTGAGTTTTTATCAGCAGCCGGATAATCCGGGGAATAATTAACCCCCCCCCCTACGCACACCTCCCAGAGGGGCTTGGTTGGTGCTCCAGCGGGATTAGTATCCTGTGCCTGTGCTTCCGCACCAAGCAGAAAAGCAAGAGCAGCAATGGCTGAAAGACAATTTCTGGCAACCATAAAACAGACTCCCTACAAGTGTAAATAATAACAATAAGCGCTGCCAAAGCAAGTAACGATGCAATTTTCAGTTTTCAAGCGATACGTCATCATACGGCTGTTACCCTTCAGATATATTCAAAAACATCGAATATCAAGTCGTTTGCCGTTTCTCCCATAAGTGATCTCTACCACTTTTCTATTGCATTGAAAGCCCTGCAAACGGCTGCGGATTCTTCAGACTTTTGAAATACCGGTCACGGGTAGACAGATTGAGCCCGGCGTACAGCCAGCAACCGAACATGGTTCGTTTCCATGGGCTCATGCCGAAGAATCGCTTTGCCATTGCACCGTAAGAATAGGCCTGTCTGTTCAGCCTGGCGAAACCGGTAATGAGTTCTTGGGCAGTCATCCCCTTTGGTTGGTAAAGGAGTGTGTCCGGAGGATAGCCACGGAGCCACCAGTCATCCACCAGCAACCTGCCTTCGCTTAAAAGGCGTTTGTATAAACGTGTTCCCGGATACGGCGTGAGAATTCTCAGTTGGGCACAATCAATGCGACTCCTCATTATAAACTCGAGGGTCTGGTCGAACACATCCCTGTTTTCGTAATCAAAGCCAAAAACAAAGCACCCCAGTATACCGAAACCTTCCCCATGGAATCGATGCATGGCCTCGTAAAAATCAATACTCAGGTTCCTGATTTTATTCACCTCATCCTGAGTGCCTTTTTGTACCGATTCGAATCCGATCAAAAGCCCCATACACCCCGAACGTTTCATCAATGCCAGCAGTTCCGGGTCCTCGGCTAACGACACGGTTCCCTGCGCCAGCCAATGCCGCTTGAGAGGTATCATTTCAGTAAAGAGCTTTTTAGCTGCTTTCCGGTCCAACCCGAGGGCGTCATCAACGAAGAAGAGGTAAGGGGAATCAATGGCCTCTATCTCGGCAATCACCTCCTGAACAGGCCTGACCCGGTATTGAGACCCCAATGTCTGGCCGATGCAGCAGAATTCGCAATCATACGGACATCCACGGGATGTTTCCACGCCGATAGGAATTGGCGCATAAGCGTTACCTCTGGTTTCGGGGAAGAGTTCCCGGCGCGGCTTCGGCAGCCCTGTGAGATCGGTCATTGTGCCGGCCCGATATATTCTTTGCATCTGCCCCGAATCGGCATCCGCCAAAAGCTGCGGCCAGAGGCCTTCCGCTTCTCCCACGACGACAGCGTCCGCATGTTCCAGGGCTTCGTCCGGCAATACCGTGGGGTGTATCCCCCCCATAACCACCTTTACACCTTTCCGGCGATAGGTGTCGCCGATCTGATAGGCTCTTGGCGCGAGTTCGGTCAGGACGGTGATCCCCACCAGATCCACATCCTGATCGACGTCATCAGGAGCAAAAGCTTCTTCGACAATGGCAACAGTGTGGCCCGGCGGGGTGAGCGCAGCCAGAAGAGGAAGGTTTACCCTCTGCAGCTTGAAGGGGCTTGATATCTTGTCTTCACTGTGGTCATAGGGTGCGATAAGTTTTATTTTCATAACTTCACCTCGGTATTGTTGCCGACAGGTCGCGAAACGCCCCACCCCGGCTCCGGTGGCGTAGGTATCTTCTCCACCGTGAAATCGCCGGATCCATGAAGAGAGCCGCTCATATAGTAACGCTCCCTGTTGTCCTCGGCTGTCAAAGAGAAAATAGATTTATCGTAAGGACGAACCCGCAAAGACGCCGGTACGCCCATCAGATCCAGAAGAGTTGCAAAATTGTTGAGATGGGAAACCCTGATGCCCGGGGCAATGCCGTCCATGAGCCTTTTTTGGCCATACCGCTCACCCGACACGATAAAATCGGGCACATCAACGATCTCCATGTCAGGTTTCATATGGGTATACACCTGCCCATGCTCGGCCAATGTCTGGCCATGATCCGATGTGTACAGAACGGCATAGTTCTGATTTGTCGTTTCGGAAACAAATACCCGGAAAAATTCATCAACCTGGAAGCGAATCCCGTTGTCATAGGTATTGACAAGCCTCTCGCGTCCTGCCGGGCTGGAGTCAAGGGATTCCGATGCTTTCAAAACAGGTTCCCAGAGCGTAGAGGCCATATCATCCGGGTAATTATTGCTATAATGGAAATGAAGCCCCTTTTTGTTGACGATAATAAAACGGCCGCTTCTCTCATTCAGAAGACCACTGAGAACGCGGGCCACCCCCGGATCCTTCGTAACATCAAGATCAATATGGAGATATTCGAACGAATCTTCGTTCATCCACCGGTCCAGGGATCTCACGGGACTATCACCGGCCGCTTTCATGAGCGAGGAAAGGTAGACGTTGTTGACGTCGATGTAGATCGTCTCGTAGCCCATTTTTTTTGCGTAATCAAAGATGGTCGGGTTCCTGTCGGTTTGAAAGGTGTCGTCGGGAAATTCGTTGTGACCGGTAATAAGATAGGCATTGCTGATATGGGAAAAGGACCCGGCCGCGACACAAATGCCGAGATTCTTGAGGAGACCCCGGGTTTCGAGGGATTGAAGAAACGGTGTGGTAGAGCGCGGATAGCCGTTCAGGCTGAGATTGCTGCCGCGAACCGACTCATCGATGACATAGATGACGCTGTCGAGTGGCCGTTGAGAAGCGTTAAACGGGGGCAGGTCGTCTCGCGGGCCATGGTAGGAGCGGAGGCTTTCAAATTTGCAATGAAGTATTGAACGAAGGAATGAGGTCAGGGGATTGAGATGAAAGCTGCGTTCCGGCACATGGAGGAAGAGGATGTAATTGGAACCGAGGAGATAGAGCACCGGCAGGAGGCTGAGGGGAAGAGCCATCCAGAAGGCGGAGACAGGGGGGGCGAGGGCCAGTCCCGAGAGGATGAGCACGTAGGGGAGAGAATATAACAGGACTAGCGGCTTGAAGAAGCTCAGGATGGCTTCTACCCGATGGTCACCGCTGACGGTTACGGCGAGAAACAGGTCGGTAGCGGTCATGAACTGGGATAGAGTACGCCAATAGGATAACTGGACGATAACAACAAAAGCGGAAATGAGGAGAACGACCACGCGGAGAGATAGAGGGAGGAGGGTGATGAGATAAAAAAGGGCGACCACCTGCAGGAAAACCAGCGTGAGGGTACTCAAAGACCTCATGATGGCGGCTGCCGAGAATGAATTGAGGAGCTTACGGTAATCACGGAATCTGAAAATGAGATCGATGGCGACAGCAACTGCTGCTGCGGCCAGGGCGGTCATTGCGCGTGGACAGGGTGCCTGGGTGATGGTGCCAAGGAGGCCGCTTGCCATCACTGGTCCTCTTCCCATTTGGTGGCTATGATCCCCAGGATAAAGACCACGGCCGCAAAAACACCTATGATCGCAGCGCAGCGCAGCGCGGCCATGCTGTCTTCAAACACCATCGCTGCCCGGAGCCCTTCGTTCACGTAAAACAGCGGCAGTACCCTGGCAAACTTCTGCAGGAACCCCGGCATCAGTTCGATAGGGAAGAAGCTCCCCGAAAGGAACATCATCGGGTAACTGATGGCATTTGCCGCGGCGGCGGCGCTCTGCGCCTCCCTGGCGAAGCGGGTCAGTATCATCCCGATTCCGACAAACGCGAAGACGTCAAGCAAAATGAACACAAGGAGCCAGGCGCCTATATGCAGGCGGACATCAAACACGGCGTAGCTCACCAGCAGCATCGCAGCCGTGGATATGACCGCGAGTATGAAATGGTACAGAATGTTCGACAGTATCCAGTCGGTACGGGAGATGGGGGTGGTGGACAGCTTTCTGATGATCCCCTTCTGTCGCAGTTCCGTGTCTGAGTCCACCGTGCCGAACAGGCTCAGCGTCATCACCGCCATTGCGATGATGCCTGGGATGAAGAACTCGATGAACCGGTATTTCCTGGTGAGAATCGATTTCTCAACCGATTTGAGGAACGGCGGCATCCCCACCATTTCCTGGTTTATGCCGGCGAGGACCGCGTTCAGGATTTGAATCTTGGTGGCAACCGAAGAAGAGCTGGGGTCGTATACATAGGTGATAGTGGCGGATGATTTGAAGTCGTTGAAAAACTTCCTCCGCAAGAGGGATCTTTCCAGGCCCTTGGGAATAACCAGGACAAGGTTCACCCTGTTGTCTCTGACATACTGCGCTGCGTTGACGGCGGGGTCGACTCTGGTTATCTTGAACTTCCCGTTGAGTTCGAGGGTCTTTACGGACTCCGCGGACGATTTGGTCTGGTCGAGATCCTGCACGCTAAGGTGGTATTCCACGTTGTCCTGGCCCATGAAGATCGTGCCGAACACGAGTATCAGGATTATGGGGAACGCAATCGTGAAGAACATGGTGGTCTTCTCGCGATAGAAGCCCATGAGTTTCACGACGAGATTTGCGCCGATGACACGCAGGTTCATACCGTACCTCCTTCCCCGACAGGATTGTCGCGGAGCGCCTCGCCGGTGAGCTTCAGGAATACCTCTTCAAGGTTGGGTTTCCGAACGTCCAAGCCGAGGTACAC
>JAQUCU010000132.1 GCA_028686055.1 Desulfuromonadaceae bacterium | reverse complement strand
ATGATTTGCGTTTATACTCTGGCCACCAAGCGACAACATGTCGGGACCATGAGCCAGTTCATCAATAATTGATATAAGTGATCCCGATGGCAAACCGTCATCATCGCCAAGTGGGAACACATAGATGCCATTCGCCATCTGCATGGCGAGACGCATGTTTTCATCGATTGAAACCGTCTTCGCATTAACCTCATAGCGAATAGAGCTGTACTGTGCAGACAGCACTGCCAACTGCTCTGATGTCCCATCTGCTGAACAGTTATCGACGACACACACTTCGACTCCAAGCCGCTCTGCTTCGGGAGCAATGTTCTCAAGGAGATGTGTCAACAACTTGCATCGTTTATACGTTGGAATTGTTATTGATAATAGTAGGTTGTCTTTGCTGTAGTTCATGTCCACATAGCCTGTCATCGTCTCACGGTGCACTCGGTCGTTTATATTTCAAAAAAATATTGTTGAAAGTTGGGGTTCAATCGTTAATCGACTCTCTTACCCATTCCAACATTCTTGCGACACCGTTACGGGCGGACACTTGTGGGTGCCAACCGATTAGACGGGCAGCCTTGCCGATGTCGGCTACGAATACCCGCTGATCGCTCTCCCGAGGTGCAAGTCGGGAATAATTCAACTTCACGTCGGTCATCTCTTCAAGAAGAGTGAATAACTCCAGGAGTGACAGGCTGTTATCGATGCCACCGCCGATGTTGAATGCCTCACCACCGATTGTGTCTGCATGCTCAAGTGCCGCATAATAGAGGCTGATCATGTCATCTGCATGGAGGACGTCGCGGACCTGCTTGCCGTTTCCTGATATGGTGAACGGCTCTTTGAGCAGGCCAAGCTTTGCTTCAGTCGCTTTCTGGCAAAACCAGCCGATCCAACCTTGGTCATAGGTCGCGAATTGACGGCCACCGTACATACTGGAATGCCGGAACACTACCGTTTTAAGCCCGAATATCCGAGCGTAATCGAGCATGTACTGATCCGCCGCACCTTTGGAACAGCCATAAGGGGAGTGGAAGTTGAGCTGTGTCGCCTCATCAAAGCCGTTCAGCTTGTCTATGCATTCGTAGCGGGATTTCGTCTCACGATAGGAGTATTGCTCAAGATCTCCATAAACCTTGTTCGTAGAGGAGTAAATCACAGCCGCTTCCGGTGCAAAGAGGCGAACCGCCTCCAGCAGGTTATGCGTGCCAACGGTATTAACTTCAAAATCCATGCGCGGGTTGGCAATCGAAGTAGTCATTGCAACTTGTCCCGCCAGATGGAATATCGCCTCAGGTCTAAAATCCTGCACAAGCCTGGTTATGTCGTTCTGGTTACGAATATCGCCATGTACAAACCGAAATGCCCCTTTATTCTTCAGCCAGCCCAGATTATGCAGTGAGCCTTCGCGATACAGGTTGTCAAAAACAACAACCTCAAAGCCTTTTTCAATGGCATGTGACGCCAGATTGCTCCCAAGAAACCCGCACCCACCGGTAATCAATAACTTCATATAGTCTTTGTCTCCTGTTCCTGTGCAACTATCTTTGAAAGTCCCTCGGCAAGTGATGTGCTGTGGAGCCAGCCTAAAGCACGTATCGCTTCAGTATTTACAATCGTTTCCATGGGCTCGTTTTTTCGATAAGGAATGGCGCCAAAATTGAGTTGAGTATGAGTGTTGCCAGTGATTTGCTTTGCCAGTTCAACAAAATCCCTGATGGTGATGGTGACCCCGGTTCCGACTTCGTAGTCGATATAGCCGGATTTCAAAGAAGCACAGCTGTCAATGATCAGTAAAAAAGCAGAAACGATATCGTCAATATAGATAAAGTCACGCTTCTGTTCACCTCGTGTTAAATCGATACTCTCCACACCGTCCAGGAGCTGCTTGACAATGTAACTGACAAACTTGGAAGCGTCATCATGTGGCCCGTAAAAGTGTTCCAGGGCGACATTTACACAAACCATCCTTTGTGCGTATCTGCCAAGCCATTCTTGAAACTGGCTTTTGGACAGAGCATAATCACTGACTCCTTTGTCGAGAATTGTATCCGTATTTATGAAACAGCGAGCACCGGCGCCACAACCCGCATGTAACAGCTGGAGGGGCATGGTGAGGTTTGACTCTAAAAGTTCTGAAGGGTCAGTATTTCCGCGTCCATAGTTCGTAGCACAGTGAATGACTGTTTCTATCTTGTTGGTCCGAAACAGCTCATAAAGGCTAGAGTCCCCAATTGTATAGATGCTTATTTGATCAAGTAGAGGAGCAATTCTCTGAAACGAAGAAGATTTCCGAACAATTATTGTTACCTTGTGGCCATCTTCAACCAGACGAGCCAGGAGGTTACTGCCAAGATATCCGGTGGCGCCGGTTAACAGGATGTTCATCGACGACAGAATCCTCTCACTACTTCGACCATATATGCAACCATCTCTTCTTTCATCCCCGGATAAACGCCGACCCAGAAGGTGTCATTCATAATTCTGTCTGTATTCTCAAGTGTCCCAGCCACACGGTACCCTTTCCCCTCCCGGCGCATCTCGTCGAAACATGGGTGCTTGATCAGATTGCCGGCAAAGAGCATGCGCGTCTGGATTCCTTTTCCCTCAAGGTGGTTGACAATTTTATCACGGGTGAAACCGCTCTCTTTGCGCACGGTCAGCAGGAAGCCAAACCAGGATGGGTCGGATTTTACAGTTGCCTCAGGCAGAATAAATATGTCTTCCAGGCTTGCCAGGCCTTCGCGCAACAGCTTCCAGTTTCTTTTGCGGTCTTCTATAAATCCGGGCAGCTTCTCCAGTTGGGCACAGCCGATAGCAGCCTGCATGTCGGTGACTTTCAGGTTGTAGCCAAAGTGCGAGTAAACATATTTGTGGTCGTACCCGAAAGGAAGTTCACCGAACTGCTGTCCGAAACGGTTGCTGCAGGTGTTGTCCTTTCCTGATGGACACCAGCAGTCGCGTCCCCAGTCACGGAAAGATTCAACCAGGCGCTTCAGCAGCGGATCGTCTGTATAGACTGCGCCACCTTCCCCCATGGTCATATGGTGTGGTGGATAGAAGCTTGAGGTCCCAATGTGCCCAATGGTCCCGGTGTATTTCCAGGTACCGTTGTGCTGATAGCGTGACCCCAGGGCATCACAGTTATCCTCAACCAGCCAGAGATTATGTGTGTCGCAAAACATCTTAACCGCAGCAAGATCAAACGGGTTACCCAACGTGTGGGCCACCATGACCGCTTTGGTTTTTTCGGACAGTGCCGCATCCAGTTGGGTGACATTGATATTATACGTGGGGAGCGAGACATCAACGAAAACCGGTATGGCTCCGTACTGGATGATGGGTGCGACGGTGGTCGGGAAACCGGCTGCCACGGTAATAACTTCATCGCCGGGTTTGATGCGGCGGTTTCCCAGTTTTGGAGAAGTCAGAGCCATGAAGGCGAGCAGGTTTGCTGAAGATCCGGAGTTGGTAAGGGAACAGTACTCAACGCCGAGAAAATCGGCAAATTCCTGTTCGAAACGTTCTGCGTATCGTCCGGTAGTGAGCCAGAAATCAAGCGAAGCATCAATCAGGTTGCTTATCTCTACTTCGTCAAATACTCGTCCGGCGTAGGGTATGCGATCACCGGGGGTGAATGTCCTGTTCTGAACATGTGCATGTCGATAGTAGGCTGTTGCAGCCTCAATGGCCTGTTTGCGTAGTTGCTTTTCGAGTTCGTTTTTCACAACTGCTCCTCTATGTGTTTTTCAAAGGAATCAATCTGCTCCAGGCAGCAACGTCGCAGGTCGCCCTCAGAGCGGTACACATCAGTCCACTCCATGATGTTATCCAAAGCTTTTTCGAGATTCCAACGCGGCTGCCAGCCAAGTCGCGTGCGGGCTTTTGAACAATCAAGTTTCAGATAATTCGCCTCATGAGGATGGTCCCCTGCGTCTATTTCGTATCGTGCGCCATTGCCCCAAAGATTGCACATCCGGTTAACAATCCACTCGACAGGTTTGGCGTCATTGTCGGTCGGGCCGAAGTTCCAACCTTCAGCGTATTCCGTACCTGATTCGTGCAGCTTTTGCGCAAGGAGCAGATATCCGCTGAGTGGCTCCAAAACATGCTGCCAGGGACGGATAGCGTGAGGATTGCGTATACGGACCGGCTCACTTGCCAGCAACGCGTTGATACAGTCAGGTATCAGTCTGTCGGTTGCCCAGTCCCCGCCTCCAATAACATTGCCGGCCCGCGCTGAAGCCAGCGCAACTGAACGCTGGAAATACGAGTTTCGATACGCGGCGGTTACTAATTCGGAACAGCCTTTGCTGTTTGAATAAGGGTCAAAACCGCCCATTGGTTCGTTCTCCCGGTATCCCCATACCCACTCGCGATTTTCATAGCATTTGTCAGTGGTAACATTAACAACAGCTTTTACTGACGGACATCCGCGAACCGCCTCTAACAGGTGGACTGTTCCCATCACATTGGTGGCGTAAGTCTCAACAGGAATTTTATACGAATCTCGAACCAGCGGCTGCGCTGCCATATGGATGACGATTTCCGGCTGCGCTTCGGCCATGGTACGCGCCAGACATTCGGCATCCCGAACATCAGCAATCCGGGAATCAACGAGTTCGGCAACCCGAGCCAATGAAAAAAGGCTCGGCGTGGTTGGCGGATCAAGTGCATAACCGGTTATGCGAGCACCCATACTGGAAAGCCAGAGGCAAAGCCAGCTGCCCTTGAAACCGGTATGGCCGGTAATAAAAACCTTTTTTCCAAGAAAAAAACTTTTCATTACCACACCTTCCATGGTGCATTTCCTGATGTCCAGAGTTCTTCAAGATGGGTTTTGTCCCGCATCGTGTCCATCGGTTGCCAAAAACCGGAATGTTTGTGTGCTACAAGCTGCTTGTCTCGTGATAGGTGTTCCAAAGGCTCTTTTTCCAAGACTGTGGCATCTCCATCAATATAGTTGAAAACTTCCGGTTCCAGGACAAAGAAGCCGCCGTTAATCCAGGCCCCATCTCCTTTTGGTTTTTCTTTGAAGCCATGGACCATATTTTCGTTATCCAAGTCCAGGGCACCAAATCGTCCCGAAGGTTGAACTGATGTTACCGTCGCAAGTTTGCCATGGGATTTGTGACAGGCCACAAGGTCTGAAATATTAACATCCGAAACTCCATCACCATAAGTGAGCAGAAACGTTTCGTTTCCAATATATTCCTGAACACGTTTAACCCGGCCTCCAGTCATGGTTTCCCCACCTGTATTAACGAGCGTTACCGTCCATGGCTCAGCTGTGTGGTGATGAACCATGCGCTCGTTGCCATGCTTAAAGTCAAAGGTAACGTCTGATTCATGAAGAAAATAATGGGCAAAATATTCTTTGATGCAATAACCCTTGTATCCGAGACAGATGACGAAATCGTTAAATCCGTAGCTGGAATAAATCTTCATGATGTGCCAGAGAATCGGGCGTTCGCCAATCTCGATCATTGGCTTTGGTTTTAGATGCGATTCTTCACTGATGCGTGTACCGAACCCTCCGGCTAAAATTACAACTTTCATGATAGCTTCCTTCTTTTAGAAAAAAATCAGTTATGACATGTATCGCTATTATTTCCGGTTACCGGAACTATCTGCCATTAGCCAGATGATCGCCTATTCGTTTAATAGTCTCTCAAGCCCGGTTAACAAGTTACAACGTTCATGTACAGCTACTCGTTGTTAGTTGTTTCCGCTACCCAACCACGTTGCAAGGTACACTTCCCTTTTTTTATCGATTTTGCTGTCAAAAGACCGGATATAATATCGAACGGTGACAGTAGACGTTTTTTTTTGCTGTAGCGACTGAAAATGCTTCCGGGGAGGGTCCATCTGCCAGTTTCTTTGCACTCCCTCTTCCATTCGTACACATACAGTTTTTTGAGCCATTTTTCGTCAAGATATTGCTCTGCAAACCAGAGTCTTGCCTGACGATAGCACTGTGACAAGTAGTGTTTTTCCTTGCTGACTGTTATCGAGCCCTCGTGGGCGCGGAAATACGAAAGCGGCTCGTGTACGTAGGCAATCTTCGGGTATCTTGAGGCGGTGAGAAGATACATGAGAAGGTCGGGGCCCCCTCCATGCCTTGGGAAATCCTTGATCGTCGGGGACGGAATGTCAAGCAGCAGGCTCTTTTGGAGGTCGCGTAGCCGGAATAGCGCCCCGCCGGGAGAAACCGGGATATCGCCGTTGAAAAGTGCCATGCTGATAAAGCGGCTGCTGTCAAAAATTCCGGTCTGGCCGGTGAACTTGTATTTAACATCACCATTAAATGATGTTGGACCAACAACTGCAGAGGAAAAAACAAACCCGACGTCGTCACGCTCAAGAAAAGGGATGGTCTTGGCCAAATAATCCGGGACCATGAGGTCATCGGAGAAAAGGATTTTGCCGTAAATGCCCCGTGCCTCCGCTATGCAACGGTGCCAATTGTGGACCGGTCCTAGATTCGAATCGTTGCTAAATACCCGGATACGGTGATCTTGATCTGCCATCTCCCGGCAGACGGCTAATGTTCTGTCAGTGCTGGCATTATCGACTACCACTATTTCACAATCGCTGACCGTCTGTTCGCAGGCCGACTGGATGCATGGGCCAACCAAATTTTCACGATTGTAGACTGGAATCAGGATGCTGACTAGCGGAGAATGCTGTTGAATAATCATTGTCAGGCCTTTTTCAGTTTTGCTGATTGCCATCAAAACAAGTTATAGCCGGCATAACCATATATGGACGACGGTCTTCATATATTTGGCTCAGTCATCTTTGCGTATTTTCTCATGCTGACGGTGTCGTTTATCATGCTCGGAATACAAAAAATTAAACGTATTTAAAAATGAGTCTATGAATAGTTTGTAAGGTGCTATTGTTGATAACTGCTTTAATTTATTAGTTTCCAAACTGTGCCGTACAAAGCCTGCTATATAGTCCACTATTTCTGATCAATTCCTGATGAGTTCCGCTCTCAACAATTCGTCCATTTTCCAGAACAATAATTTTATCCGCATGGAGAACCGTAGAAAGCCGGTGAGCAATCACAAACGTCGTACGGTTAGTCATTAAGTTGTCCAGTGCTTTCTGCACCATCTGTTCACTTTCGGTATCAAGGGCACTCGTGGCCTCGTCCAGTATCAGGATTGGTGCGTTTTTCAGAATTGCCCGGGCAATGCAGAGCCTCTGGCGCTGTCCCCCGGAAAGTCGTACCCCCCGATCGCCAATGCTTGTTTCGTAACCCTTGGGCATTTCCATAATAAAATCATGCGCGAAAGCTGTCTGGGCTGCCCTTACAACCTCATCATCGCTTGCGTCGGGCATCCCGTAGCGTATGTTGTTTGCGATTGTATCGTGAAATAGTACTGTCTCCTGGTCAACCAATGCAATTTGGCGCATGAGGCTCGTCTTGGTTATGTCACGGACATCATGCTGCCCGATGAAGATCTGACCTTCACTGGTATCAAAAAAACGGGCAATCAACGATACGAGAGTGGTTTTTCCTCCACCGGAGGGGCCAACGAGCGCAACGACTTCACCTTTTTCAGCAACGAGGCTGACGTCATTAATAACGTAGTCATTCTGATATTTGAAGCTTACATGTCTAAGTTCTACGCGGTTATCGTCCTGTGCAAGTGTATAGCCGTCAGGGCTGTCAATGATTTCGGGAACAGCATCTATGATTTCGAAAACCCGTTCAGCAGCACCGAGGCTGCGTTGTGCTTCGTTATAAGCAGCGATGAGTTTTTTAAGGGGGGAGTAAACCAGTGCCATGGCGGTAATAAATGAGAAAAATTCAGGCGCGGTCATCTTGTTTGCCAATACTTTGTTGCCGCCATAATAAATCACCGCAGCGATGCCTAGCGACGTAATTATTTCCATGATCGGAGCTGATAACGCATTATATTTAATAAGTTTTCTTGTGAAGATATAGAACTTTAAATTGGCGCGGGTGAATTGATCGACCATGACCTGCTCAAGGGAAAAAGCTTTGACAACTTTTATGCCGCTTATCGTCTCTTGAAGGACACTTGCAAAATATCCGGCTTCTTCCTGACCTTTCCGGGCGTTGTTTTTTATTCTTTTACCCAGAATATTCGCAGGATAAATGGTGAGCGGAATCACCAGTGTCGATATGAGCGCCAGCTGCCAATCGCGATAGAAGATAACTCCCAGAAGGGAGACAAGACCAATAAAGTCTCTGAATACGCCGGTAATTATCCCGCCGACACCATCTTGCATCATGGCGACATCGTTTACAATCCGCGACATCAGTGAGCCGGTCTGGTTACGATGAAAAAAATTCAGGTCAAGATGTACGTTTCTTCGGAATATTTCGTTACGGACATCCTGAACAGCCAGTTGGGCAGCCGTTCTCATATAATAGTCGTTCAGAAAGCGGCAGGCGGCCCGGAAAAGAAATATGAGAATTATGGCAAAGGGAAGAATGGTAAAGATGAACATGTCTTTGGTGACGAATATCTTTTTCAAAAGAGGTTCAATCATCCACGCAAAAGTTGCGTCGAGGCCGCCATATGCTGACGAGGCCAGCCCAGCAACAAGAATGCGCCACCAGTAGGGTTTCATGTAAAACATTAATCTTTTGAATACAGACATGTTATAGGGCCTT
>JAQUCU010000131.1 GCA_028686055.1 Desulfuromonadaceae bacterium | reverse complement strand
GATATATTATGTCAAGTACGTCTTATGGGAACTTATTTTTTGTGAAGCAGGCCCGAAATACGAAGTTTGTGAAGTCCGTGTCCCGGGCCGAATTCAAATCGAAAAAAGAACAGTTTGATAAATTTTATTGAACATCAGTATGTTGTAAGAGTGCAGCAAAAATTAGCCGGACGTTACTGATGATGCATATCAAATTTGCTTCCCGGCATTTTATTTCTTTTTCTGCGCTTGCTTTATTGGCTGGAACGGTCCGTACTGATGCTGCTCCTGTGGAAACTTATCTGCATAAGGTGGATACGGGCAGTCCACCGCTTTTTTCTCCAGTTTTGGATAATCCTTCTCCAGTCCGCTCATCTGTGGCCGCTCCTTGGAACTGAGATAAGCGGCGACATCGTAAGCGTCTTCATTTGTGATTGCCGGGTGGTTCCACTGTGTCCCCAGAGGCATGTTGCTGTGAATGAACGCGGCGCTGGTCAACAGCCGGTTCATTCCTGCTCCGTTGTTATAGCTGTTTGATCCCCAGAGCGCCGGCGCAACATGACTACCCAAGCCACCTGCCGACAGTGACTGATAACCGTCCCCGTTTACGCCATGGCAAGACATGCAGAACCGGCTGTACACCTCTTCACCCTTTATCACATTGGCCTTGCGGTTCGGACTTTCGTATTTGGGTGTTCCAAGACCATAGGCATTCTTGGGCATATCTTTCGATAACCAGTTCATATAAGCAACAATTGCCTTCATCTCCCTGCTGCCAACTGCCATCTCTCTGCCGTTCAGGCTGCGCTCGAAACAACCGTTAATCCGTTTTTCAAGCCCCTGCACCTGGTCTTCGCGGGCACGGTATTGTGGGTATACCTGACTAACCCCCATCCATGGAAGACCAAATTGCTTGGTGCCCTTATCCTGGTGGCAGTTCGTACAGTTCAGGGTGTTTCCGGAAAAACGCATTTTCTCATTCTTCACACCAGGCCCCAACTGTGCAAAGGTATCGGTCACAAGTAGTGCACCATATCGGATCTGAGCACCATCCTCTCCTTGTGGAATATCTTTTATTAACGGTGGTACCCAGGCAGAAGAAGTATTTGCCTTTATTGACGGAGCGGCGGTGAGCTTCGCATCGGTCAGAGTTGTCAAAAACCTGAGGATATTGTTTATTTCTTCGTCATTAAGTCCCTTGTTTAACTGCAAAAAAACCATCATATTCACAGCCTCAGCCAGGTTACCAACCTCTCCGTCATGGAAATATGGTGCGGTAAGAGTGACATTGCGCAGCATGGGAACTTTGAAAACATACTTATCACTTTCCAGGTTGGTAACCTTAAAGCGTCCAGGGTCTGTTTTGGAGTACTCACTAAACACGCCCATTTTTTGGAAGGTCATCCCGCCCAGGTTTGGCCCGTTGTGACACTGTACGCACCCGACATTGATGAAGCTGCGCATCCCTTCCATTTCCTGGCCGGTGAGGGCCTGTCTGTCGCCGTCCATGAAACGGTCGAAGCGGCCACGGCTAATCAGTGTGCGCTCAAAGGCAGCAACCGCTTTGGCAAAATTGTCGAAAGTCACCGGGTTTTTTTCGCCGGGAAAGGCCTTTTTGAAATCAGTTGGATACTGTTTTATGTCTTTCAGTCGTTTGACCAATGCTTCGGCATCAGGCATGCCCATTTCAATAGGGTTTAGCGGGGGGCCCTGAGACTGTTTTTCAAGAGTGGGCGCTCGCCCGTCCCAGAACTGCGCAAACTGGTAACCGGCATTCATGGTTGGGGGATCGTTACGGTCGCCGGATTTACCTATTGCGCCTTTGCCTGTCTTGAGATTGTCCGCGCCGGCACCTTTGTTGTCAATAGGATGGCAAGAGTTGCAGGATTGAGTTTTGTTGATTGAAATGCCTACCTCGAAATATAGTTTTTTCCCCAACGCAATCATGGCGGGAGTATCCTGCTCACTACCCGGCATGGTTGCGGGAAGTTTGCCGAAAAGCGCCTGCGCCTGCATCATCAGCACACCATCAGGGGTGCCGGGTACCATTTTGACTGTGTGTGATGCCTTCACAACGCAGCTTTTGGCCGCATTTTTTTGTGTTACCGTTGTGGGATTGGCAGAAGCCTCTGCGATCAGGTTACTCCCAATATCGGAAAAGATCAGTGTGTCCAGCACCGCTATCAGAGTAATGACTACCAGCTTCTTTTGCATAACCTGTTCTCCTTTTAGACGAGATAGTTATTTAAATGGTACCACCAAGGTTCAATATTGCAATGGCACCTGGTTATTTAAATGGTACCACCAAGGTTCAATATTGCAATGGCACCTGGTTATTTGAAATATCGAGTTAGCAGTGAAATGAAACAGTAAAAACCAACCTTGCAAGGCAACAACTTAATGTACTATAGTTACAGATTGTGAGTGCCCGAATACCGACACCACAATCATTGAAATAATGGAGATATTACCGTGAATCCAAGATTACCAGCCGAATGGGAAATTCAGGACGGAGTACTGATGGCCTGGCCGCATGAAGGTACTGACTGGGCCTATATGCTGGATGACATTCGTCCCGTTTTTGCTGACATTATCCGCCATATTACCCGCTTTGAGCGGGTACTTCTGACTGCACCGCATGCTGCATCTGTTGTAGATTATCTTGTCGAAGCCTGCGTGGAGTTAACCAGAGTAAGAATCTATGAAATTCCAAATAATGACACCTGGGCGCGTGATTTCGGTCCGATAACAGTTTTATTCAATAATAAACCGGTCCTGATGGATTTCGGCTTCAACGGCTGGGGGCTTAAGTTCCCGGCCAACTATGATAACGTGATTTCAAAAAGCCTCAAACTGCAGGGTGCCCTGCTCCCCAACCTGAATACGATCGGTCTTATCATGGAAGGTGGAAGTATTGAAAGTGACGGCCTCGGAACGATCCTGACAACGGCAGAATGCCTGCTTTCGCCAAACCGCAATCCTCAACTGGACAAGAGCGAAATAGAACAGGCACTGGCCTCGCTGGTCGGCGCAAAGCGTGTTCTCTGGCTGACCCACGGGGGATTGGCCGGTGACGATACCGACTCTCATATTGATACGCTGGCACGTATCTGTCCAGACAACACCATTGTCTATCAGGCATGCAACAACCCGCTCGATGAGCATTTTGAATCATTAAAACTGATGGAGAGTGAACTTAAATCGTTCACCGCACCGGATGGTTCTCCCTATAAGCTGATCCCCCTCCCCTTGCCCAGAGCAATTTTTGATGAAGAGGCTCACCGACTACCGGCGACCTATGCCAATTTCCTGATTATCAACGGGGCAGTACTGGTGCCGACCTATCGAGATTCCGAGAACGATCTTATGGCTCTGGAGCGGATCGGCCAGGCGTTTCCGGGACGCGAAATTGTTGCAATCGACTGCCTGCCTCTGCTTGAGCAGCATGGTTCGCTTCACTGTGTGACCATGCAGCTTCCCCAGGGGGTACTGGCATGAAACCGCTCAAGGTTGCTTTGATCCAGCAAAAGTGCTCAACCTGCCGCGATGAAAACCTTGCCAGGACAGCGCGGCTGGTCCGCCAAGCAGCTGAATCCGGGGCGCAACTTGTCGTATTACAGGAACTGCATACATCAACGTATTTCTGCCAGGTTGAGTCCCCTGCCCTTTTTGACCTTGCCGAACCAATACCCGGACCTTCCACCGATACATTGGGGAGGCTGGCAGGAGAACTTGGTGTGGTAATTGTTGCGTCACTGTTTGAGCGCCGGGCGGCCGGGCTTTATCATAATACGGCTGTTGTGTTGGAAAATGACGGTTCTATTGCAGGGATCTATCGCAAGATGCATATTCCAGATGACCCCGGGTTTTATGAGAAATTCTATTTCACTCCCGGGGACCTCGGTTTTAATCCGATAAAAACCTCAGTCGGTACTCTCGGGGTGTTGGTCTGCTGGGACCAATGGTATCCTGAAGCCGCCAGGCTGATGGCTCTGGCTGGAGCTGACCTGTTGATCTACCCGACCGCTATCGGCTGGGACCCGAAAGATACGGTTGAAGAACAGCAGCGGCAGTATGATGCCTGGGTTACGGTACAGCGTGGACACGCAGTGGCTAACGGGCTGCCTCTTCTTGCCGTCAACAGGGTCGGCTTTGAAAATTCACCTCAACAACAGGATGCCGGTATTCAGTTTTGGGGAGGCAGTTTTGCGGCGGGACCGCAGGGAGAAATTCTGGCGGAAGCCTCTCAGGAAAATGAAGAGATCGTTCAGGTTGAGATCGACTATACGCGTAGCGAACAGGTGCGCCGCATCTGGCCATTTTTGCGTGATCGTAGGATCGATAAGTACGGGGATTTGCTGAAACGGTTCAGAGACTGACAGTTGATATAATCATGACGACCCGCATAGCGGGTTTCATGATTATATCAACTAAACTTAAAGAATCCCCGGCATAACCGGGGGGATCACATCACGGCATAACAACAACGAACTCATCACGACGATTTTTTGACCACGCAGCCTCATCGCTTCCCTGAACTGCAGGCTTCTCTTTGCCGTAACTGATGGTAGAAATACGGCCAGGTTTGACTCCCAGGGTGACCAGATATTGTTGAGCAGCTTTAGCCCGACGCTCACCAAGAGCCAGGTTGTACTCTGCCGAACCGCGCTCGTCGCAGTTACCCTCGATACGAATTTTAGCTGTTGGTTCCTTTGTCAGTGGCACGGCGTTTTTAGTTAATGTGCTACGTGCGGATTCAGACAGATCAGAGGAATCAAAATTGAAATAGATCTTGTTCAAAGCAGACTGCAGTTGTGCAATAGATGTCGCTTTCTGTGCTTGTACGGTAGAGGCAGAAGAAGGATTAACCTGCGTGACCGATGTTGTGGAGGGCTGCTGTGGTGTAGCTATGCTGGACTTTATCGGTTCAACCTGCCTGGCAACTGGTGCAGGTACAATTCCCTCGTCCTTTTTTACAACTTCCTGTTTTGCACAGCCGGCAGTTATAAACACGGCAACGAGAAACACGACAACGGCATAAAACGGTTTGCGCTTTTGCATGATATATCCTCCTGTTAAATATAAGGTTGTATGAATACAGGCGCGCGACTTCACCATATTCAGAATATAGAATTTAAGGGATAAAAAGGATTTTCGGCTATGCAGGATTATTTGCTGCCGGTGGAGCTCTTGGAGGGAACTGGCTTAGCAACAAAAGCGGTATTGATGCACGAATGAAGTCTGTTTCAGCGTAAGCCTCTTCTGTAGCAGGGAGAGCGAGGGTAGTCAAACCTGTTGCTATATCTGGATCAACTTCAATCTTTGTTACAGATTGCAATACGGTTTCAACCGGCGTCTTATCCAGAACTGCCAGTCGCATTGGCTTGGGCTTTTGAGGCCGAGAAAGATCGGGCACTCTCATCCCCAAAAAAACCAAAAACAGTGGGATAATGAGGGGAAGGAAGCGGATGTAATTACATCTATTATCTTTCACACACATACTCATTATGCCAACGTACCAGTTTAATTAATTCATTACAAGCGGTACAAACGGATATGACCATCGAAGTGAAGTACCAACAATATCTCAACAGGCTGGCAACAATCTCCCAAAATAAATCTGTTTGCGGCATATTGAAAAAAATCCTGCAAAAAATGGAATTAGAAATATGACATTGGGTATAACTGACACCAAATATGAGCAGAAACAACAGGAAATGACCGATAAACACGCCATTAAACCGGGTCAATCAATTGAGCTGCTGAAAGAACTGCATATCCTCACCCGTGACGGCAAACTGAATCAGGACAGCAGACGCAAACTCAAGCAGGTCAACCACCTTTACCAGTTTATTGAACCTTTATTGAGAGAGGTCCAACTGGACCATTCCGGGATCACGTTGGCCGATCATGGTGCCGGAAAATCGTACCTCGGATTTATTCTGTATGACCTATTTTTCAAATATCAGGACGACAGTTCACATATTTTCGGCATAGAAACCCGTGACGAACTGGTCCAAAAATCACGGGCTCTTGCGCATAAACTTCAGTTTTCCGGCATGTCTTTTTTGAATTTGTCTGTTGCCGAGTCTATCTATTCGGACTTACTTCCTGAAACAGTAGACATTGTTACTGCACTGCACGCCTGCAATACTGCCACTGACGACGCCATACTATTCGCCCTAAAAAAAAATGCCCGCTTTATTGTGCTGGTGCCCTGTTGCCAGGCTGAAGTTGCTGCCGTGCTTCGTAAAAACAAAGCCGCATCGTTTATTTCTAACAGCCTCTCCGAGTTATGGAGGCATCCGCTGCACACCCGTGAATTTGGCAGTCTGATCACCAATGTTCTACGTTGCCTGCAGTTGGAAGCGCATGGATATCAGGTTAACGTGACCGAGTTGGTCGGGTGGGAACATTCGATGAAAAACGAGCTGATTATCGCCAGCTACAAGAACCTCCCCCGTCGTAGGCCATCAGAGCGCCTAAATGAACTGCTGGGGGCATTGGGTCTTGAAGAAATGAGTACGCGCTTTTTTACATCACTATAACACCTTTATTTAATACTGCTCATGCCGTAACTGCTCTACCCACCTTTTATTTGGATCGCCTGAACTGGTTGTTTTCCGCCATTGCGGGTGGCTGACTTCAGCCACCCACCTCCCCTGCCGCCATAGTTATTTTGTCATGGGAAAGACAAACACTCTCTATATGGTACACTTACAATAAGTCACACAAGTGACACCTGCTTTGCAATAAAACATAACATCATAATCACGCAGACATACCTGAAACCGAAGGCAGTATATCAAACCAAAGGAGGTTACTTATGTACAGAAAAATTGCAGTGACGGCCCTTATTCTTGGACTTGCCCTCCCGGGAATATCCCAGGCGGCAAAGGTAAAAATCGGTTTTATAAACACAATCACCGGCGCCGAGGCACCTATCGGGGAAAACCTGACTAATGGCGTAACATTGGCCCTGGAAGATCTCAAGAAAAAAGGCATTGACGTTGACCTGATCAAGGAAGATGACACCGGCAAACCGGAAAAAGCTCTTTCTGCCTTTGAAAAACTCGCGACCCGAGACAACGTGGCCGGCGTGGTCGGACCTTATACGTCAGCTTGTGCGAATGCAGTTGCCAGCCAAGCCGACAGGTACAGGCTTGCCCAATTAATCCCTGCGGCAGCAAAAGAGGAAATCACACGCATGGGGCATAAATATGTCTTCCGCCTCAACGCACCGGCAAATGTCTATTCGTCCGTACTTATGGACGCGATCCTGACGGTGGATAAGCCAAAAACAATCGCCTACGTCTACGCCAATACCGACTTCGGCATCTCCACGGTTAAAACAGCCAAGGAATACGCCAAAAAGCTGGGAATACGTGAAGTGGCCGATGAAAAATACCAGAAAGGGGCCCCGGATTTCCGCTCTACCCTGACGAAAATAAAGACCCTCCATCCGGACCTGGTCTTCATGGTTTCCTATGAAGTTGATGCGATAACTCTCATGCGGCAATCCCGCGAGATCGGCCTGACTCCCAAGGCATTCCTTGGGGCGGGGGCGGGCTTTACCACGTCCCAG
The DNA here is from genome assembly GCA_028686055.1 of Desulfuromonadaceae bacterium. Taxonomy (GTDB): domain Bacteria; phylum Desulfobacterota; class Desulfuromonadia; order Geobacterales; family Pseudopelobacteraceae; genus JACRCG01. The sequence continues at coordinate 1,088 of JAQUCU010000131.1, read as the reverse complement.
TTTCTGGCGCAGAAAAAAATATCCAACCTTGTCTTCTCCAGCACCCAGTGGACCGATGACGTTAACTGGCCCGGCGCCCGCGCTTTTTATAACCGCTATAAATCAAAATTCGGCAAAGTACCATCATATCATGCGGCCTGTGCCTATGAAGCGATGATCATCATGGCTGAAACGGCCGCCAAAAACGGCGGCAACCGTGAAAAAACCCGTGCAGGGCTGAAATCGGGCCAGTGGAACGGCATCATGGGTGAGGTTAAATTTGCCGACTATGCCGGCTATACCAACCAGAACAATCACCCGATGCTGGTGCAGCAGATCCAGAACGGCCAGTACGAAACAGTGTACCCGGCCAAGTTTGCGACCAGGAAGCCAATCTTTCCCTTCAAGTGGTAATTTGTTTTGCTGAGCCGGGGGCGATATTTTTATCGTCCCCTTTTTTTACTACTTCCCCTTCGGGAGAAACTCGATGATCCTATTTTTGCAATCACTCATCAGCGGCGTTTTGATCGGCGGGGTATATGCCCTGATCGGCATCGGTCTGACCATAATCTTCGGCGTCATGCGTGTTATCAATTTTGCTCATGGTGAGATCATGATGGTCGGAATGTATATGACCTACTTCCTGTTTACTCTGTTCGGAATCGATCCCTTCATCTCGGTGCTCATAACCATACCGCTCATGTTCATTTTCGGCGCAATACTGCAAAAACTGATCATCAACCGTATTTTGGGAGCGCTGCCGCAAAACCAGATTCTTCTTACCATAGGCCTGGGACTGATCATGAGTAACAGCATAATGCTGGCATTCACTTCGGACTATAAGATTCTGACAACGTCATACTCATCTTCCAGTTATCGTCTAGCAGGATTGTCTATATCAAAGCCACTGGCCATTTCATTCCTGATTACGGTCGCTATTACGGCTGTGCTTTACTGGTTCCTGATGAAGACCGACACCGGCCAGGCCATTCGTGCTACGGCGCAGGACCGCGAAGCGGCACAGTTGATGGGGATCAACGTTAAATGGATGTCAATCCTGGCTTTTGGACTCGGCGCATCCATGGCCGGAACCGCGGGAGCGTTAATCG
>JAQUCU010000130.1 GCA_028686055.1 Desulfuromonadaceae bacterium | reverse complement strand
GCGCTTTTTTTGCCAAGCGTCAACCGGGGTCGGCCATCAAGCCGCTGATCTATGCCGCGGCGCTGGAAAAGGGATTTACTGCCGGGAGCGTCTGGGATGATGCCCCTGTCGTCTATAACCGCGGCAATAATCAGATATGGAAACCGGCCAACTATGGTCACGAACTCTACGGGGAACTGAGCCTCAGAAAGGCCCTGGCATACTCGAACAATGTCATTGCGGTGAAATTGCTGGATGCAATCGGGGTCCCGTATTTTGTCGATTTCGCCAGGAAGGATGGAGTGACGTTACGTTCAGAGAATGGTCTTTCGCTGGCCCTGGGAACGGATGATGTAACGTTGAGTGATCTGGTCCTGGCATACAGCCCGCTGGCCGCCGGGGGGATGCGTCCCGAAGCGAGGACCATTATCAAGGTGTATGACCGTAAGCGTAACACCTGGAGTATGACCCCTCCCGCAGTCGCTCCTGTCATCTCCCCTGCTGCGGCTTTTGTCACCACCCAGATGATGAAGGACGTTATGACGTACGGAACCGCCAAGAGTCTCAGAAAGTTCAGCCAGAAACGGCCGTCAGCCGGGAAGACCGGCACCACCGATGATTACCGGGACGCCTGGTTCGTCGGCTATACCCCGCAGGTTATAACCGGAGTCTGGGTCGGATATGACAAGCCCCGCCCGGGTGGCAGAGGCTTTACCGGAGGCGCCGTCGCCGCCCCGATCTGGGAGCGCTTCATGCGCAAGGCTCTGGCGTCCAGGCCGGCCATTGATTTCACGAGGCCGGATACAGTCGTCTCCATTGCCATCGACCCTAAGACAGGTTTGCTGGCGGCTCCTGACTGCCCGGGGCGACGCGATGAATTCTATATCGCCGGGACCGAGCCGAAAGAGTACTGCCACAAGCATGGCGGAGATGTTTTCACACCATCATCTCCACAATTGATAAAGGATGAAGAGGGGGCTTCGAGCCGGCCAATCCAGTCGGAGACAGGCGGGAAAGGCCCGGATGCACCAGAAACAGCGACACCGGCGGTCCGGTAAAGTTGTCAAAGGGGGCTTACGTTTCAGGCTCCGGTTGGTTGACATCGCACCTATCACTGCTACGCTTGGGAATAACCAGGAAATACAATCCCTTGCAAGACGGGGGGCAGACCATGATCGTTGGTGTTGCGCGTGAGATAAAGATACAGGAGTACCGGGTTGCACTGACTCCGCAAGGGGCTCATCAGCTCGGCCGGGACGGACATCAGGTGCTGGTGGAACAGGGGGCCGGACTGGGGAGCGGTTTCAGAGATGACGAATATCTGCGGGCCGGGGGCCGGGTGGTGGAGCGCACGACCCTGTTCAGGGAGGCTGAACTGATCATTAAGGTCAAGGAACCGCTTCCCGTTGAGTATGATCTGCTCAGGCCCGGACAGGTTCTGTTCACCTACCTTCATCTGGCTCCTAACCGGCAGTTGACAGAGCAGCTGCTGGAGAGAGGGGTCACCGCCTTTGCCTATGAGACACTGGAAAAGGGCGGACAGAAACCTCTGCTGGTGCCAATGAGTGAAATTGCCGGACGGATGGCGCCACTGATCGGCTGCTTTTACCTGCAGCGGCCGGAGGGGGGCAATGGCCTGCTGCCGTGCGGAGTCCCCGGTGTGCAGCCGGCGCGGACCGCTATTATCGGGGCCGGAAATGTCGGGGCCGGGGCGGCTCGCATAGCTGCAGGGATCGGCATGGAAACGGTGGTCCTGAACAGGGGGATCGAAAAACTACGCGATATAGATCAGGCATTCAAGGGAGCGGTGAGGAGCCGTATCCTTGATGATGATTCCCTGCTGGAGGAGATCGCCGCGGCCGATATCGTCATCGGGGCCCTCTACGCAACCGGCGGCAGAACGCCGCTGTTTATTACCCGGGATATGCTTGCCGTTATGAAGCCGGGGGCGGTGATTGTGGACGTCGCGATAGATCAGGGGGGCTGCGCAGAGACCAGCCATCCGACAACCCACGACGACCCTGTCTACAGTGTGGATGGGATCATGCACTACTGCGTGGCAAATATGCCCGGAGCATACCCGCGTACGTCGACCCAGGCACTTGTCAACGCCACGCTGCCATATATCCGGACCCTGGCGCGTCTAGGGGCTGAGGAGGCTGTTAAGGCGTCACCGGAACTGGCTTCTGCGCTGAACCTGAAGGGTGGGAGAATTGTTCATACGGGGGTGGCGGCATCCCTTAAGGGAAAATCTACGGGAGGCCTTCATGAATAAAAAAATCGGCATTCTTACCGGCGGCGGCGACTGTCCCGGCCTGAACGCAGTCATACGCGGCGTTGTCAAGAGCGCCATCATCCGGCATGGCTGGGAAGTGATCGGTATCGAAGACGGTTTCGACGGACTGCTGGATCTCAGCAGATGCCGAGAGCTCACACTTGAGAGCGTACGCGGGATTCTGCCCCGTGGCGGCACTATCCTGGGCACCACAAACCGCGGCAACCCGTTTTCCTACCCGGTGGAACAGGACGGCAGATTCATACCGGTAGATCTGTCCAACAGGGTGGTTGAAAACTTCCGCACGCTTGGACTTGATGCGCTGATTGTGGTGGGGGGGGAGGGGTCGCTCAAGATCGCGATGGAGCTGTCTAAAAAAGGTGTGCCGGTGGTTGGTATACCGAAGACCATCGATAACGACCTGCTCGGGACCGACTTCACTTTCGGCTATAATACCGCACTGGAAACCGCCACCGATGCCTTGGACAAGCTGCACACCACCGCAGAGAGCCACCACCGTGTGATGATCCTGGAGGTGATGGGGCGCTACGCCGGCTGGATCGCGCTGGAATCAGGCATCGCCGGCGGTGCCGACGTGATCCTTATTCCCGAAATTCCATACGATTTCGACCGCATCTGCGCGGCGATAAAGAAGCGTTCAGACCGCGGCAGTCGCTTCAGTATCATCGTAGCCGCCGAGGGTGCCTTTCCAGCCGGCGGAGACCGGGTAGTGGCCAGGGCGGCCGACGCGTGGAACAGCATTGAACGTCTTGGCGGCATAGGACAGCACGTGGCAAAGCAGATCGAAAAATGCCTGGAGATGGAAGTCCGTGTTACCGTACTCGGTCATCTGCAGCGCGGAGGATCCCCCACCACCTTTGACCGCGCCCTGGGGAGCCGTTTCGGCACCAGGGCAGTTGCGATGATAGCTGCCGGGGAGTTCGGCCGGATGGTCTCTCTGCAGGGCAGAAATCTTGGTACCGTGTCCATAGAGGATGCCGCTCGTGAACTGAACCTGGTTGATCCGGAGGGGGAGATCGTTCATACCGCTGAGGATATGGGCATCATGATGGGGCGCTGAAGCGGATTTACAGCACCACGCGACAACACGTCTGCGGCTGTCATCTTCCGGCAGGATCCCTGCCGTAAAACCGATTTCATAAGGCACTAAACCGCAATTCAGCTTGTCAACCTCCATACCATTATGCTAGTTTTACAAAATTTTCAACGCCATAGATACGTACATTCACATGGGGGTTTACCTTGAACCAGTTTTACAAGAATCTCTCACTCTGGCTGGTCATCAGCCTGATGATGATCCTGCTTTTCAACATGTTCAACAAGCCGCGGACAACCGCTGAAAAACTTAATTTCAGCGATTTTATGAACCAGGTCGATGCGGGAAAGATCACCGCTGTAGTTATTCAGGGTAACGATATATCCGGCAGGTTCGACGGCAAGGACGGCAAGGAATTTCACACCTATAAACCTTTTTCCGACGCAGACCTGACTAAAAAGCTGCTCGATAAAAAGATAGCGATCAATGTCAAGCCGGAAGAGGAAAAATTCTCCTGGTTTTCGATATTCATCTCCTGGTTTCCGCTGATTCTGCTGGTCGGCGTCTGGATTTTCTTCATGCGCCAAATGCAGATGGGGGGCGGGAAGGCCATGTCGTTCGGCAAGAGTCGCGCCAAGCTGCTGACCGAATCCCAGGGTAAGATAACCTTTGAAGATGTTGCCGGCATTGAAGAAGCAAAGGAAGAGCTGGAAGAGATCATTGCTTTTTTGAAAGAACCGAAGAAGTTTACCGTGCTGGGGGGAAAAATCCCTAAAGGGGTGTTGCTGGTCGGTCCTCCTGGAACCGGTAAAACACTTCTGGCCCGTGCTGTTGCCGGAGAAGCAGGTGTTCCGTTCTTCTCCATATCCGGTTCGGACTTTGTAGAGATGTTTGTCGGTGTCGGTGCAAGCCGGGTGCGTGACCTGTTTTTGCAGGGGAAAAAGAGCGCCCCGTGCATAATCTTCATTGATGAAATCGATGCGGTCGGCCGCCACCGCGGCGCCGGTATGGGGGGAGGGCACGACGAACGCGAGCAGACCCTCAACCAGCTACTGGTGGAGATGGACGGTTTCGAGTCTAATGAAGGGGTGATCCTCATCGCAGCAACTAACCGCCCTGACGTTCTTGACCCTGCACTGCTTCGTCCGGGACGTTTCGACCGTCAGGTCGTTGTCCCGCGCCCTGACGTCAAGGGTCGCGAAATGATTCTGAAAGTTCACTCCAAAAAAGTGCCGCTATCTCCTGATGTCGACCTGGCGGTAATCGCTCGCGGCACCCCGGGTTTTTCCGGCGCTGATCTGGCAAATCTGGTCAATGAAGCGGCTCTGCTGGCTGCCCGCCTGAATAAAACGGTTGCCGAACCAAGCGATTTTGACAGTGCCAAGGACAAGGTCCTGATGGGGGCCGAGCGCCGCAGTATGGTCATCTCCGATGAGGAGAAGAAAAGCACCGCCTACCACGAAGCCGGCCATACTCTGGTCGCCAAGATGGTTCCGGGCACCGACCCGATTCACAAGGTTTCCATTATTCCGCGTGGACGGGCGCTCGGCGTCACGATGCAGCTCCCGATCGAAGACAAGCACAGCTATTCCCGCGAATCCCTGCTGGCACGCATTGCGGTTCTGATGGGTGGCCGGGCGGCCGAAGATCTGATCTTCAACACGTTTACAACCGGTGCCGGCAACGACATAGAGCGTGCCACCGAAATGGCCCGCAAGATGGTCTGCGAATGGGGCATGAGCGACAAGATGGGGCCGCTCTCCTTCGGCAAGAAAGACGAATCGATCTTCCTCGGCCGTGAGATGGCGATGCACAAAAATTTCAGTGAAAAGACCGCCGAGCATATTGACGACGAGATCAAACGTATCGTTGATGAGTCGTATGAGCGTGCAATCGGACTGCTGCGTCAAAACCTCCAGAGTCTCCACGATCTTTCCGAGTGCCTGATTGATAAGGAAAATCTGAGTGGCGACCAGGTTGATGAAATTATCAGGACAGGCAAATTGGCCGCTGAAGAACCGCCACAGTCGCAACCGACTGAACCGACTGAACCGACTGAACCGGCAGTGCCTGGCACCGACATCGAAGCTTAGGCATGGGACATTTTTCACCCCGATTACTGTCACTGCAGACCCTGGGGCATGCTGAGCGTGAATTGCAGCGCATTGCGGTTGATCGCTACGGCATCATTGAAATGATTCCCAAGATGAAGATGCTCTGTATTCATCTGCCTCAGCTGGAATGTCGGCAGGCAAATATTCTCAAACAGGAGATGCTGTCTGTGGGGGGAGATGCTGCCGTTGCCCGTGGCACGGTTGCCTGCAGTATCAGCAGTACCGATTGTGTCCTGATCGGTACTGCCAAACAGCTTGGCCGGCTCTGCCGAAAACTCAAGGCGCAGCCGTTCGGTTTGCCGGAGCTGGCAGGAGAACTGGACTTGCTGCTGGGGCATATATCCTCCGTACCGGCTGCGTGGAAAACATCGCGTCGCACGTTATCACTCCGTCGTCCGTTGATTATGGGGATTTTGAACCTTACGCCGGACTCTTTTTCAGACAGTGGGCGCTACAATAGCCCTGATTTGGCGTTTGAAAGGGCTCTGCAGATGGAAGCGGAAGGCGCTGATATCATCGATATCGGCGGTGAAAGTACCCGTCCCGGCGCGGCACTGGTGTCGACTGATGAAGAGCTGGGCCGGGTTATACCGGTTATCGAGCGGCTCGCCGGTGTACTTACCTGTGCCATTTCTGTTGATACCTGGAAAAGCGGTGTTGCCGCCACTGCCGTTGCGGCAGGTGCCGAAATTATCAATGACATCAGCGGCTTCAATTTTGATCCGCAGATGGCCGGACTAGCCGCCAATAGCGGGGCGGGTGTCGTACTGATGCACACCAGGGGCACTCCGGACAAAATGCAGCAGGATACCGAGTATGATGATCTGATGACCGAGGTTACAGCCGGTCTGCATGCGTCGATTGTCTGCGCCCGGGAAGCGGGTGTTTCCGATGATTGCATTGCAGTCGATCCGGGTATCGGCTTCGGCAAGGATGCTGCTGGTAATCTTGAACTCTTACGGAGACTGGCCGAATTATCCGGGTTTGGTCTGCCGATCCTGTTCGGGCCATCCCGCAAGTCGTTTATCGGAAAGGTTCTGGGAAGGGGACAGGCTGATGACCGGCTTTTCGGCACTGCCGCTACGGTAGCCATCTCGGTATACAATGGCGCATCTATTCTGCGTGTTCATGATGTCCGTGCAATGCGCGATGTTGCCGACATGGCACATGCCGTAATGAATAGCTAGCATGGCACTGAGCGCCAATTTCAAAGAGGAAATATGGCTCTACTTTTCGACAGCGTCACCCTGTTCGGCCTCCTCGACAAGCTTATTGTCGTCGGGCTGGTCTACGGTTGCACGCTGATTCTCAGAAAAGAGGCCGCCCCCCGTATCCTTGCAATTCTGACCACCGTTTTTATTGCAGAACTCATTGCAGAAAAGCTCGGTCTCACCTCGACCGCCTATTTTCTGCATCTGCTTCTTTCCTCAGCGCCGGTTATTCTGACAATCATCTTCCAGAGTGATATAAAACGAGCTCTTTTTTCATTCTGGAAACGCCATAACTCCGGTGATGGTGACAACCTTGACCTGACCACATCTGTTGATGAGTTGCTGAAAGGTATCCATGAACTGGCCGAACGAAGAATCGGAGCCCTGATCGTTATCGTCCGCCAGATGTCAATCGACCACCTTGTTCAGATAGGTACCGAGATCGACGCCAAGGTGACCAGCGAACTGCTCACATCAATATTTCTTCCCTATTCACCGATACATGACGGCGCGGTAATTATAGAAAAAGAAAAGATCATTTCGGCCGGCTGCATTCTCCCGCTGTCACAGAATCCGGACATCGCAAAAAGCTTTGGTACCCGCCATAGGGCAGCGCTCGGCATATCCGAACAGACCGACGTCCTGGTGCTGGTCGTCTCGGAGGAGACCGGAAAGATATCGATTGTTCATGAAGGAAAGATTACCTATGATGCTGATCCGGCCGAGATCCGTCATCTCTCCCGCAAGGCGATTGAAGGGCGTCGCGCCCCGAGGTGACTACGCCCGCGTAATACTGATTTTAATTGAGGAGTTACACCGACGATGAAAAAACTATTCGGAACTGACGGCGTGCGCGGCGTTGCCAATGTTTATCCCATGACCACCGAGATGGCGATGCAGCTGGGACGTGCAGCCGCCTATATTTTCAAAAGCGGGGGGAAGCGCCGCCACCGTATCGTGATAGGAAAAGACACCAGGCTATCCGGTTATATGCTGGAAAACGCACTTGTAGCCGGTATCTGCTCCATGGGGGTCGACGTCCTGCAGGTCGGACCGCTGCCGACCCCCGGCATCGCCAACATCACTTCATCCATGCGCGCTGATGCCGGGGTTGTCATCTCCGCTTCGCACAACCCCTTTCAGGATAACGGCATCAAGTTCTTTTCGGCCGACGGTTTTAAGCTGCCTGATGAAGTGGAGATGAAGATTGAGCAGCTTATCGAAACAAAAAAAATAGATGCTCTGCGCCCCACCGCGACCGAAGTCGGCAAGGCCTATCGCATCGAAGATGCTGCCGGCCGCTATATAGTCTTTCTCAAGAACACCTTTCCCCAGGAGATGGATCTTTCCGGCCTGAAGATCGTTCTTGATTGTGCCAACGGTGCGGCCTATAAGGTCGCTCCGGCCGTGTTTGAAGAACTGGGGGCCGAAGTCATCACGTATGGGGTTTCGCCAAACGGGACCAATATCAATGCCGAGTGCGGCTCAACCTGTCCGTCCGTTATCAGTGAAGCGGTCAAGCTGCATCGCGCCGATATCGGTATTGCACTGGACGGCGATGCCGACCGTGTGATTGTCTGTGATGAATTCGGTAATGAGGTCGACGGTGACCATATCATGGCAATTTGCGCAACCGATATGCTGAAGCACAAGCTGCTCCTCAAGAAAACTCTGGTAGCGACCGTTATGAGCAATATGGGGCTTGATATTGCCCTGCGCAAAGCGGGCGGCAAAATTATCAAGACCGATGTCGGGGACCGCTATGTGGTTGAGGCGATGCGTAAGGGCGGTTACAATCTTGGTGGCGAACAGTCCGGCCACATGATTTTTCTGGATTACAGCACCACCGGTGACGGAATTCTCTCGGCATTAAAGCTTCTGGCGGTTATGCGCCGTGAAAACAAGCACCTTTCCGAACTGGCAGAAATAATGATTCCGCTGCCTCAGGTACTCTGCAATACCCGTGTCCGGGAGAAGGTGGACATCTATTCCATCGGTGATATCGCTGCCAAGATCAAGGATGTCGAGAGCAAGCTCGGCCACGAAGGGCGGGTGCTGGTCCGCTATTCAGGCACGGAACCGCTGTTGAGGGTTATGATCGAAGGGCAGGATAAATACGAAATTACGGCGTGGGCCAACGAGATCTGTGATCTGGTCAAAAAAAATATCGGAGAGAAGTAATGGCAAAGCTGGGACTTAACGTTGATCATAT
>JAQUCU010000129.1:4058-8884 GCA_028686055.1 Desulfuromonadaceae bacterium | reverse complement strand
TAACGTCTGAGAGGTCAATCACTCCAGGAATAGCCAACTCTGCATCGTTCGCTCGAATCGATGCTACAAACTTTTCAGCTTCATCACGTGATAGCCTTTCTGCTGCTTATTTGAGATCTATGACGCACGGTTATTACCGTGCTATTATACCTGAAGGAGAATGTATGCATGGAAAACCAAACTCAGATCATCGAATCAACCTCAGTGCAAAATAATTGCGGCAGCGGGGCAACAGGCCACGCCGATAAACCACCCTGCTGAGGACCACCAACTTCCGCCGGTGGCGGAGTCATTGATGAAAAGGTCCCAGGATTTCAAGAGTGGTACAAGACAAGTGTGGGGCAAATTCCCCGAATCGGAACCACGCTGTCATTTGAGGATACTGTCGGAGCCTGCAAGGCACGTTGGGGAATTGGACGAATGAATTACATTGTTCCGCCAGGGCTTTATGCCATTGGACACCCTTCTGCGGAAGATCCTGTGCTTGTCACTGCCAATTACAAGATGAGCTATGACATTGTGCGACAACAGATGGCACATAGAAACGTGTGGCTCCTTGTTCTGGAGACATTCGGTATCAATGTCTGGTGTGCCGCGGGTAAAGGCACTTTTGGAACGATGGAGCTGATTGAAAGGATACAACACTCCGAATTGGCGAAGCTAGTGTCACATAGACAGTTGTTGTTACCAATTCTCGGGGCACCGGGAGTTGCAGCTCATGAGGTGAAAAAGAGAACATGCTTTACCATCAAATATGCTGCAATTCGTGCTCAAGACCTGCCAGAGTATCTTGATAATGGTATGGTAACCACACAAGCTATGCGTGAACTAACATTCTCCTTGAGGGAACGCCTTATTCTCATCCCCGTAGAACTTGTAGGCGCCATGAAAGTAACCGCTGTTATAGTGGCATTATTAGCATTGGTGGTAGGCATCTTTGGTGGCACAACTGCAGGTATTGCAGCTATTACCGGGTATCTTGGAGCTGTGCTGGTCGGTACCATCATTGCCCCATTGCTTCTTCCCTGGCTGCCGGGTCGAAGTTTTTCTATCAAAGGTGCCATAGCAGGGATGGCGTGGGCGTTGATTTTTTCGGTCTTTATCGGCAGAAGCGGATTTACAATCCCAGCTATACTTGCCGCACTGCTGGGAATACCTGCCGTGAGCGCTTTCTACACTCTCAACTTTACCGGGTGCACAACATTCACGTCACGTTCCGGGGTGAAAAAAGAGATGCGTCTTGCACTGCCTGTTATGGGTAGTGCAATTATCGCATGTTTTCTGTTACTGGTTGGAAGCAGGTTTCTGTAAAGGGAGACTCTATGAAAGGTTTTACTTACCTACGAAACGTGGCGACCCTGAAACTGGATCAAGAGAAGTGCATTGGCTGTGAAATGTGTACTGAAGTCTGCCCCCATCAGGTTTTCACTATGGTCGACAAAACAGCTGCTATTGTAGAACTTGACGCCTGTATGGAGTGCGGAGCCTGTTCTATCAACTGCCCGGTTACGGCTATTCAGGTTGATAGCGGCGTAGGATGCGCTTCAGGGCTGATCAACGAATGGCTCAAAGAACATAATATCGGCGGTTCGATTGGAGATTGTTGCACCTGATGGACACAGGCAGGTGGTACGTCTGATTACACCACGATGCGGAATGCAACCCCGCCTTCAACATTCCGGGCGGTCAAGCTGCCACCCATGTTTTGCTCAATGATGATTTTTGACATGTACAAGCCGATGCCGGTGCCGTGCGTTTTTTCCTTGGTCGTAAAATACGGGTCAAATATCTTGGGCATGATATCCTTGCCGATACCGCCACCGTTGTCGGTTATAGTAACCACGGAGCGGTCATCTGCTCTGGTAATGCTGACAGTGATGCGCGGTACTGCAACGTTTCTTTCCATCAGCACATCCTTTGCATTGGTGAGTATGTTAAGCAGAACCTGCGCATATTCATTGTTATATCCAATAATAGCTACGTCTGGCTGCTCATCGATAACGGTACTGATGCCATTGTTGATCAGGCTGGGGCTGATGAATTCCACTGCCTTTGCCACCGCCTGATTGGCGCTAAAACGGATTTTTTCCTTGTCAATCCGGAAAAAGTTACGGAAATCGTCGATGGTCTGCGACATTTGCGTGACAACATTCATGATAAGTCCAACCTCGTGGTCCAATTCTGACTGCGAGAGATCCTTACGCGCGGGCAGCCCTTGGGCGATGAGACCTATCACATTAAGCGGCTGGCGCCACTGATGGGCTATGTTGTTGATCATTTCCCCCATGGAAGCCAGCCGGCTCTGCTGAATCATGGCCTGATCCTTCTGGCGGAGCTCCTTTACCGCAGCTTCAATGCGTTCTTCAAGGGTCCGGTTCAGGGATTCGAGCATACGCTGCTTTTCTGCCAGGTCCTCTTGAACAACCTGCCGTTCGGCAATTTCGCCCTCCAACCTCACCTTTTTTTCATGCAGCAGCTGTTGCGACCGGTTCAACTCATTGATGTTTTTCTCCAGAGTGCTGGCCATCTCATCAAAGGCACGTCCCAGTTCGCCCAGCTCGCCTCCCGCTACCTGATCACCGACGCGTGTCTTCAGATTACCTCCACCTATGCATCGTGAGGCGGTCTGCAGCTTTTTAACGCGATCAACGATGGAACTCTTGCCGATAAAGAGGGCGAGAATCAAGGCCAACAGGACAAAGGGCACCATCATAGCGACACTGTTCCAGAGATGTAAATCTGCGCGTGCAACCGCTTCCTTGATTGATATGCCTGCCCGCACGTACATGTAAGGGGTCTGTTCGCCAGGCAGGCGCAGCTTGCGATAGGTGGTGACACGGCGGTCACCATCGGAGCGCACGAATTCATAGGTGTCCCGGTCCGGACCTTTTACCATCTTTTCCAGGTCCAGCGGCATCATAAGATCGCCGACATTACGGCCATTCTCGCTGCCTCGACTGATGATGGTACCGTTGTGATCGACCAGAATATAGTTTGAATTGGGCGGCAACTGGGAACGCTTCAGAATGGATTTCAAAACATCAAGATCAAAACTGATCATCACTACGCCACGGAAGATATTATGATCAACGAGGGGGTAGGCCATGGCTATTGTCGGCTTATTTGATATTAAACCGACGCTGTACTCGCCGGACGAAAAGCGTTGGGTTGAACGGGCGTTCTTGAAATAACGCCTCCCGGCCAGTGATATCCCGTCGGCGTAGGGAAGGCCCGAGGCCAGGACCCTGCCGCTTTCATCAGTGATGAGGATGTTCAGATACTGGGGATTCTTTTTAAGGATGTTGCTGATGATAAACTGCAACCTGTCATTGTTGCGATTGGCCACATCCGGCAGCTCGGCGATAAAGCCGCTCAATTGCCGGGCCTCGTGCACAAGGTTTTCCTGCTCGGCGGCAAGGTGGTCGGCAAGCTTTTGGGATTCGATAACCGCCATGCGATAGTTATCGTTGCGAACTTTAATGCCCGAATATACAATTATTCCCAGGGCCGGCAGCGTCAGAAGGATGGCCAGAACTATCAGCTGTATGCGTATCGGTATGTTTGAGAATGAAAACGTACGCATCGGTTTCCTTTACGGTCTGTCCTGATTGCATACCAAGTTCAGCATATTAGTACACTACTCTTCAAGAGTCAAAACTGTTGTCGTGTGTGACATATGCGGAAGATATGATCAGTCATAATGTGAACATCCTCACAAGTCAGACAACTTCGGCTTATAGGCCCAACTGTATCGAAATTCTTTTAAAAAACAACAATGAATCTGAGTGGCCATAGGGTGAGGAAACGGTACGTTGAATAAACAAATTAAAGTGGTACGCTTTTTACAAACCGAAGTCGACGACAGTGTAGGGGACCATGTCGGTACAGCCGGGAGAGAGAGGATCGGATCATCATGAATAACACGGTATCCTGCAGTGAACTGATGCGGCGCATGGGCGCCGGTGCGGTGGTGATCGATGTGATGACGCCGGAAGAGTACGCCGTCCGCCATGTGGCCGGCGCCAGGAACGCCTGTATCTACGAGATGGTCTTTCTCGACCGCATCGCCGAACAGGTCCCTGACAAGGCTGCCGAACTTATCGTCTACGATGCCACCGGCACCACCAGGTCTGCCGGACTGGCGCGGGAGCGGCTGCTCCAGGCGGGGTACGCTGCTGTTGCCATCCTTGCCGGGGGCATTGCCGCCTGGCGTGCCGCCGGTCTGCCGGTGGAGGGAAGCGGACAGGCTTGTGCCGCCGAAGCGGAGCTGCGGGATGGCACCTACCGGATCGACACGGGAAAAAGCACCCTGGAGTGGATCGGCCGCAACCTCAGCAAACGCCACTACGGCCGCATCGCCATCCAGGCGGGAGAGCTGGTCATTGCCGGCGGGAAACCGGCAACGGGCAGCATCGTGCTGGATATGACGGCGATTTCCAATCTTGATCTGCAGGATCAGGGCTGGAACGACATGCTGATCCGGCACCTCTCGTCTGAGGACTTCTTCGCGGTCGAACGCTTTCCGCGCGCCTCGTTCACCCTGACCGGATGGGAAGCACAGGCAGGATCAGGGCCGGAAGCGGCTCAAGGGGTTGCCACGGGTGAGCTGACCATCAAGGAGGTAACCCGGTCCATCAGTTTCCCGGCCATGGTCGCTCCGCAGCAGGGGGGCAGTATCCAGGCCCATGCGGTCTTCGACATCAACCGTACCCACTGGAATGTCTGCTACGGGTCGTGCCGGATATTCGAACATCTCGGCATGCATCTGGTGCATGACCTTATCAGCCTGGAGTTGTTTGTCACGGCGTGTATGGCATGAACGCCAG
>JAQUCU010000129.1:0-3958 GCA_028686055.1 Desulfuromonadaceae bacterium | reverse complement strand
ATCAACCGTACCCACTGGAATGTCTGCTACGGGTCGTGCCGGATATTCGAACATCTCGGCATGCATCTGGTGCATGACCTTATCAGCCTGGAGTTGTTTGTCACGGCGTGTATGGCATGAACGCCAGGCAGCGGTATCATCCACCAGGAGATGCCTAAAGAGAACCCCGCCGGCACCATGTGCGCCTAAACGTAATTTAAACAAACTTGAGGTGGAGTGGAGAACCAGGCATGATTTAGCGCGTTTTGGTGACAGCCGGAGCTTCCGGCATAGGAAAAGAAATTTCGGTTCACCGTTGGGAGAAGCAATGGCACTGATGTTCGACCCGGGGAAACAAAACCTGATGCAAGCTGCACCGCGACTCATGCAAATCCTGCGTGTGCTTTCCCGACACAAGTTTCTGGGTGCCCTGCGCGGCAAGAATCATTGGCCTCCGCCGAAAGAGGTACGTGAAACCATCGAGGAACTGGGGCTAACCTTTATCAAATTCGGCCAAGTGCTCGCATTGCGGCGCGACCTGCTGCCGGACGCCTACATTGATGAGCTGGAGCTGTTGCATGACCAGTTGCCGGCGATGGACATAAAAACGGCGCGCGCAAGGGTCGAATTCGAACTGGGCGCTCCGTTAACGAACCTGTTCGCATCGTTCAACGAAACGCCACTAGCCGCCGCCACCATCGCCCAGGTGCATGAGGCGACAACGCATGACGGGCGTCATGTGGCCATAAAGGTGCAGCGCCCCGGCCTAAATAGAATGATCTCGAAAGACATCGCGGCACTAACGTACCTGGTAGTGTTGGGAGAAAGCCTGTTTCCGCGTTTACGCGCTCTCGACCTCCCTGTTCTGGTACGTGAATTCGCCAACAGTCTCAACCGGGAAACCGATTTCAGTCACGAAGCTCGTTCCATAATCCTCTTTCGCACCGCGCTGAAAGATGTCCCTGGCCTCTGGATTCCGGATGTAGTAGCGGACTATTCGACTGGAACAGTGCTCACAATGGAATTTGCGGATGGCGAGCGGGTTGATCTCTACGCCAAACAGCATCCGGAAGCGATGCCGCGGTTGATCAACACGTTGGTACGGCTAACACTGCAAACGATCTTCGAAGAAGGATTGTTTCACGCCGACCCGCATCCCGGCAATGTGCTGGTACTGCCTGACGGGCGGCTCTCCCTTCTCGATTTCGGGATGACGGGCGAGCTTGACGAAACGATGCGAGAATCGTTGAAACTCCTGCTCGAAGCGGTCGTCAAGCACGATGCCCGGGCTGTGACCGAGGCCTATATTGAAATGACATCTTCAAGTGAAAAGGTCAACCGGTCGGCGCTGTTGATTGACATAAAGGCGGTGCTCTATGAAATCCACAAGAGCGACCTGGCAGAAGTTTCTATCGGAGATTCGTTTGAATCGCTGCTGCGTGCCGGAAGTCGACACGGGGTCCACAATCCTCCCGAGTTTTTCCTTCTGACGCGAACATTCGTCATTCTGGAATCCATGATACACCAACTTGACCCGAACCATGACTACCTGAAGTCGTTTCGTGAAGAGATCGCGCGCCTGACCGCGCAACATTTCTCACTGGAGAGGATAAAGGAAAATACAACCACGTTGGCGCGCGAACTGGAACGCTTGATGTGCGATGCGCCCGGCGACACGCGGCGCATTCTTCGACGTATTGCCGAAGGCAATCTGGGCCGAGTGCAGGCTCCGGTTTTGGAAAACTTGGGAAGTCGCTTCAGCCAGAATATCGAGCGGCTTGCCAGCGCCATGATTTCTTGTTCGCTTATGGTTGCTGGAGCGTTGCTGGTCGTTGCTCCACGGGACACCGGGTGGCATCATCTTGCCGGTCAAGCAATGATCATCGGCGGAATTATCGGCATACTCATTAATTTTATCGGTGGATGGCTTCACAACCGTGGCCGACGTTGAGACCATATTTGTAGTGTCCGTTGTCTTCAGGTTACCCCAGAGGGGCGGGAGCTGGATATTGTAGGACGTGCAACAGGATGATTGTCAGCAGCAGTAAACAGTAATAAAGTCTCCTTCAAGGAGTTACTTGTGGATAGGGCAAATTTAGATATCTCTAAAACCGATAATCATCAACAGAATCTTGGATACGACACCATTACTGGTGTCACCGGAGTAATCCTGGCAGGTGGCGCTTCAAGTCGCATGGGGAAAAACAAAGCGTTGCTTAAAACAGGG
This sequence comes from Desulfuromonadaceae bacterium, assembly GCA_028686055.1. Classification (GTDB taxonomy): domain Bacteria; phylum Desulfobacterota; class Desulfuromonadia; order Geobacterales; family Pseudopelobacteraceae; genus JACRCG01. The sequence continues at coordinate 1,752 of JAQUCU010000129.1, read as the reverse complement.
GAATTGTTACTGATTGAAAGAGTTTACGCTACTATGGCAGCCTTGTTTCCGAATGTTATTATCGTGACTAATACTCCGGAGCTATACGAATTCATCTCCTGTCGCAAGGTCCCTGATATTTATCCGGGGGCCGGTTCCATTGCCGGCCTGCACGCAGGACTCAGTGCCAGCAGCACCGATCGAATCTTTGTCGCAGCATGTGACATGCCTTTTCTCAATGCTGATTTCATCCGGTTTCTCTGCCAAGGCGCTGAAGAATGTGATGCGGTTGTTCCACTGGATCGATCAGGTCGCCTGGAGCCGCTTCATGCGCTTTATGCCAAATCGGCCCTGAACGCCATGCAACAGGCTATTGAACGTGGTGACAAGAGTATTATTAAGTTGCTGGGCAGACTGAGGACAATAATGGTGTTGAACGAGCTTTTTCAGTTCATTCCCGGAGCGGAGGAATCTTTCCGGAATCTGAATACACCAGAGGAATATGAAGAAGTTAGTGAGGCGAAGATGTTTTTATAATAACGCAACGTTCGCATCTGTTTTTTGAAAAACCCGAATAAATCCTGAAGTTGTAATGTTTTTCAGATTGATCCGGCCTGATCCGTCGCTTTCTTCAGGATTTGGCAAAGTCGGTGCTGTTCAGCCTGGCTCCCCTGCTGCTTGTTACCAGTCACTCAGTCACCATCAGCCTGATTTTAGGACTGCCGCGGCAGTTGTACGAAGTACTTCGTCATATTACCTGATTGGGTCGCTGCTTGCGCGCACCCCAGAACAATCTCGACTTTTGATCAACTGGTGGTACTATAGACCGGTACTTCAAAAGAATTTGCCATCTGGGCAGAATCATGAAGTCAAACCACAGGAGGGCTATTGTATGCCGGAACTCAAGGGAACCAAGACTGAAAAAAATCTCATGGAAGCATTTGCAGGAGAATCACAGGCCCGCAACAAGTATACGTATTTTGCATCGGTTGCGATGAAGGAGGGGTATGAGAAGATTGCCGCCTTCTTCCTGGAAACAGCAGAAAACGAGAAGGAACATGCCAAGCTGCATTTCCAATACCTGAACGGGATCGGTTCAACCGCTGACAACCTGCGTGCCGCCGCTGCCGGTGAGCTCGAAGAGTGCACGAACATGTATCCCACTATGGCGAAGGAAGCGCGCGAAGAGGGGTTCCCCGACATTGCCTTTGTGCTGGAGTCGATAGGTAAAATTGAAAAAGCTCACAAAGAACGTTACCTGAAACTGCTTGAAGAGTTGGAAACAAACACCTTTTTTGCAAAAGGGGAAAAGGTCCGCTGGAAATGTCGTAATTGCGGCCACATCCATGAAGGCCTGGAAGCACTGAAAATATGCCCTGTCTGCAAACACCCCCAGGCATATTTCGAACTTGTGGAAGAGCATTACTGAGGGAACAGAATGAACGCATGAAAATCTGGAAATGCGAAATATGCGGCTACATCCATAACGGTGAAGAGCCTCCAAATCCGTGCCCGGTCTGTGGTGCAGGCCAGGAAATGTTCAGCGTGCTGGAGATACAATCAGAGTCTTCCGCTCCGGTCACGACCGATTCCTGGCAGTGCGGGATCTGTGATTACCTGCACCACGGATCCAAGCCCCTTGACGTCTGCCCTGTCTGCGGCTCTCCGGGAAACCTGTTTGAACCTCTGACGGGCGGAGACTCAAAGAACGAATATGAGACCGATATTCACATTGTCATCATAATAGGTGCAGGTATAGCAGGCGTAACAGCG
>JAQUCU010000128.1 GCA_028686055.1 Desulfuromonadaceae bacterium | reverse complement strand
TTTGAAGCAGCTAACATTTGTGTTTCTACAGCACTATATATTGGACCATATATTTTTGTTAAATCTTCTTTTGATATAAGTATATCCCCCTAACTTGACTCCGCAACCTGCGTGCATAAAAAATTATAAACTACCCATTGAGTTAGTTTCAGATGTTGATACAATTAAACTAGAAATTGAATCTTCGCATATTTATGGCATTCCGGGGGCCATGACCGTGACCGACCTGATCCTTCTGCACCCGCCCAGCATCTTCCGTTTTCGCGAACTTCCCTGCTTTCTGGGTCCGGTCAGTGACGTCATTCCTTCTACTGCCGTTTTTGAAGGCTACCCGATCGGATTTATGACTCTGTCCGAGTATCTTACCGGGCATGGCATCGAGGTCAGGATCGTCAATCTGGCCCTTAAGATGCTCCGCGACCCATCCTTCGATGCAGAAAATTTTACTGCGGGGCTTTCAGCCCGGGCCTTCGGCATTGATCTGCACTGGCTGCCTCATGTGGACGGCTGTCTCTGCCTGGCCGAACAACTCAAACGGCAACACCCGAAGGTTCCGGTGATCGTGGGAGGACTCTCGGCTACTTATTTCCGGGATGAACTGATGCGGGAGTATCCCGCTATCGACTTTGTGCTCTGCGGCGATTCAACTGAGGAACCGCTGCGCCTGCTGATGGAAGCGATCAGGAATGGCGGCGGTTTCGGGCAGGTACCAAACCTGGTGTGGCGCGACAACGGCAGGGTGGTTGACAACGGGATTTCCTGGCACCCGGACACCCTTGATCATGTGCGCTACGACTACTCACACATCTTCCGCATGCTTGTCAGATACCGCGATCCGGTTGGTTATCTCCCTTATGTGAACTGGCTCGAACACCCGGTCCTGGCGGTGTTCACCTGTCGTGGCTGTCTGCACGACTGTTCTACCTGCGGCGGGTCGTCATCGGCCTTCAGCACAAACTGCACCAGATCAAAACCGGCCTTCCGCTCCCCGGCCCTGCTGGTCGAGGACATCGCCGTCATCGCCGGCTACACTGGAGCGCCGATCATGATCATCGGCGACCTGCTCCAGACCGGCTCAGGATACGCCGAGGCGTTTTTCAGTGCCATACGGCGCCACAGAATTACCAATGAGTTGGCCTTTGAGTTTTTTAATCCCCCGTCACAACATTTTGTGGAGCTGCTTAACAACAGTGTGGAGAACTTCAACGCGGAGTTGTCCCCCGAGTCCCACGACTTGCGGGTCCGGAGTGCCTTCGGCAAGAACTACGACAACCGTGAGCTTGAGGCCTCCCTTGATGCTCTGGTTGCCAGCAACTGCAAGCGGATCGATCTGTTTCTGATGGTCGGGCTTCCCTTTCAGGATTACGCTTCGGTGATGCAATCGGTGGCTTGGTGCGGGGAACTGCTGGAACGCTATGGCCGAAGCGGCAAGCTGCTTCCCATGATCGCCCCTCTGGCACCCTTCGTCGATCCTGGCAGCCGTATCTTTCAGACACCGGAAGCTATGGGTTACCGTCTGTTCTATCGCACCCTTGGCGAACACCGCCGGGCAATGCTGATGCCGAGCTGGAAACAGCGTCTGAATTATGAAACCAACTGGATGTCACGGGATGAGATTGTCGCTGCCACCTACGATAGCGCGGCGGCCATGATTCATCTCAAAGAAAGCCATGGCCTGGTCAGTAAAACGGCCGCCGGTGAGATCAAGGATCATATTGTCAGGGCCCGCAGAGTTGTCGAGCTGCTCGACACCGCCGGCCCGATCAGCCCGGAGCTGGCCAGAGAGATACATCAGCTGAACGGTCTTGATACCCTGTGCGGCAAGCATGAGCTGGATTGGCGCATTATCGGGAAACGCTACCACCTGTTCAGGTGTATCACAGCGCTACTCCGTGACCGCATCTGACTCTTCCAAACATCCCTGCCAAAAGAATTTCACGCCTGCCAAGCAAATTCTTGATTTTTTGATAAAATTAAACTGCAAACATGGGCTTATTCAAAAAACGGTGACAGTCATGGACGACAAACTGCTGTCCGACATACTTTTGGCAGAACGTGAGATCCGTCTGCAGATAGAGGCGCTGGAGCAGCAGACGGCGGAGCGTCTGGAAAAACTCCATCGGGAGCTTACCCGGATGCTTGATGACGAATCCGGAAAACTGCAGGCCGAATTGGAGCAAGCCCAGGCCAGGACCGAGCATTCTGCGCTGCGGGAGGCAGATGCGCTGCTGGCAGAGGCAAGGGCGTTTGCCACGCAACTGGAGAATTTGGATGCCCTGGAGTTGGATAGGGTCATACTACGTCATCTTGCTCGCATCCTTCCGGAAGGTGAGAAATGATCGTCAGGATGAGCAAGCTTGAAATTGCCGGCCCCAAGGAGCTCCTCCTCGAGGTGCTGGAGGTCATCCGGGATCTGGGTATCTTTCAGCTGGATGAGGAGAATGCCGCTGTTGCCGACGGGAGGCAGAAGGCATGGCTCCACGCTCAGCCACCCGATGACCGGGTCGTAGCCGAACGGTTGTTTCTTGAAAACCTGCGTCGCCAGACCGGTGAAATAATCGCGCTCCTGCCATCCCTGGAAACCCGCGAGAGCTGGCTGGACCCGCTGGCCATTCTGGATACTATTGCCGCAACCGCCACACGGCATCTGGCCACTTGCCGCGAACTGGCCGAACGGCACGAAACCTTGCGCCTGGAGCAGGAGGAACTGGGGCGCTACAAAGTACTGCTGTCTGCCATCGACAGGCTCATCGAGGATAGCGAACCCCGCAGCGGTCTGGAGTTCATCGGCATCACCCTGCGCGATGCCTCCTTCATCGAGCGTCTGCGCGAGCTGTTGACCTACCTGGTCAACGGGGAATGTACCTTGACCACTACCGTTGCCGCCGATGGAACCTTGATCGGGCTGATCACCGCACCTTCATCCCGCAGCATGGCCATCAGAAAGGCCCTCAACGACGAGCAGCTGCCAGAGCTTCCAGTCCCGAAGTCCCTGAGCAGCCTGCCCCTGCAGGTACGGGTCAGTTACCTGGATGAGCGTCTTGCGGCAAACCGCTGCAGCATGGAGGAGATCGAGGCGGAACTTGAACGTTTTGCCAGGCGCTGGCTGGCTTTTTACCGCCGGATCAACCAGTGGCTGGCAGAGCGGATGACGCTGCTGTCGGTAACCACATCTGTCCGCCAGACCGGCATGTGTTTTGTGATTCATGGATGGGCTCTGACGAACGAGACTGATATTCTGGAGGATCGCCTGGACGGGAAGTTTAGCGGCCGGGTTGCGGTGGAACGGTGTGCCATCCTGGAGCAGGACCTGGAAAAGGTCCCGGTTGCGCTCAGGAACCCGCCCTATTTCAGACCGTTCGAGCTTTTTACCCGCATGCTGCCGCTGCCCCGCTATTCATCGTGGGATCCGACTCCCTTCATCGGAATCTTCTTTCCGCTTTTCTTCGGCATGATGCTTGGCGATTCCGGATATGGACTTGTTCTGCTTGCGGCGGCCCTGTTGCTCCTGTGGCGCCGGCCGAGCGGTACGTTGGGGGATGCGGCACGTATCCTGCTCATATCCTCAAGCTACGCTGTGCTTTTCGGCATACTATTCGGTGAGTTTTTCGGTGAGGCCGGCGGCCGGATGCTGCACCTTACACCGCTCCTGCCTGAGCGGAGCGGAGCCGTCATACCGATGCTAATCTTCTCCCTGGCCCTGGGGGCCTCACATGTGGTGCTCGGCCAGCTACTTGGTCTTATAACGGCCATCAGGCGCCATGAACGGAGTGAGGCGGTTGTTCGCATCGTTACCATCGCTCTTATCGCCTGTCTTGCCTGCCTGATGACGTCCATGTTTTTCCCGTCGCCTTGGTTGCTCACACGTTCGATTCTCTTGCTGGCTGGACTGCTGCTGACGTTGCTGATCATCTCCGGAGGCCTGCTGGCACCGCTCGAGATGATCAAAACAGTTGGAAACATCGTCTCCTATGCAAGGATCATGGCTATCGGCCTCAGTTCTGCGCTGCTGTCCAATGCTGCAAATCATCTTGCAGGGCTGACCGGTAACCTGATCCTGGGGGTGTTGGCAGCCATTGTATTACATACCGTGGCTATTGTGCTTGGGCTGTTTGCGCCGGCAATTCATGGCCTGAGGCTCCATTTTGTGGAGTTTTACAGCAAATTTGTTGAACCGGGCGGAAGACGGTTTGAACCGCTTCGAAAATAGGCAGCACATTGTCAAGGAGGATACACCTATGGAAAAAATTCTGATCTGTTTTGCCGCAGCCCTGGCTGTAGGGCTGTGTGCCATTGCCACCGCCTGGGCCCAGTCACGGATCGGTGCTGCCGGCGCCGGCACTATTGCCGAACGGCCGGAGTTGACCGGGACGGTCATCATCCTGCTTGCGATTCCCGAAACAATGGTAATCCTCGGTTTTGTGGTAGCAACAATGATCCTGAATAAGTAAGAAGGTTTTATGGGACGACGTGAACTGGTGGAGGCACTGCACCGCGAGGGCGAGGAGGTGATGGCTGCCATTGTTGCCAGAGGTGCGGCTGAGGAAGAACGGCTGCGATCCGGAGTTGAGCAGCGCCGTGAGGAACTGATGCGGGAGCACGAACAACAGCGAGAACTGCTCTGCAGCGGACGCCAGCGTTTGCTGATGTCCAGGGCGGTGCGCGAGGCGGCCCTGATCCGGCTGCGTGCGGAGTATGCCCTGTCGTTGCGGCTGCGTGAGCGCTCCCTGCGATGTCTCAGACAACTGGGCACGGCCAGCGTGGAACAGAATTTTCGCAGCCTCGCTGCCGAACTGCCGTTGGAGTCATGGCGCACGGTGCAGGTTAATCCAGGCAACAGCGCCATAGCCGCTCTCTGCTTCCCGGCTTCCGAGATTGTTGCTGACCCTGAGATATGCGGCGGTCTCAGGGCTGAGACCACAGACGGCCGCCTTACCGTTGACAACACTCTGGAGATGCGGCTCGAGAGGATATGGCCCGACCTGCTGCCGGAGTTTATGGCCGAATTGCGGGGGTATCAGGCATGAGAACACTGCTTCGCGATATGCCGGCCGAAGTGCCGGTCGACACCCTGGTTGCCCGTATCCGGGGAAGGAGGTCGTTACTGGTACATGACTGGGAACGTGTGCTGTTGGCCAGCCAGCCGCTGGCTGCCCTGTCCGCGGCCCCATGGCGGAACCATGTATCCGGTGGTCCTGACTGGCAGTTGCGGGCACTGCAGCAGGAGTACTTATGGGTTTTTTCGCGCATGGATGAGAAAACCAGGGGGGACACAGCTCCATTTTTCTGGCTGGCGGAGGTGCGTATCCTTGCCATCAGCCTGCGGCTCCTGAACAGGGGGGGGGCCGGCTTTGAACACCTGCTCAGGGAAAGTCTTCTCTCCAACCGCATCAGAACCCTGCTGTGCGGGTCCGATGGCAGCGCTGCGGCCATGAGGCAACTGACGACGATCCTCTCCGGCCACGACCCCCGCTCCGGCGGGCTGGGCGAAGCCTGGCGGACAGTGGGGGGGGGGGGCATGGAAACAGTCTTGTATGAAATATCGCTTGCAAGTGCTTGCGAAAAGCAACTCCACCCCGCCATGCGTCGTTATCTGGAACTGATGATAGACAGCCGCAATCTGACCACCATCGCCAAGCGGCTGCGCTGGCGGTTGAGCACTATACCGCCATTGGTGGAAGGTGGTACCCTGCCGCCCTCGCGCCTGGCTGAGCTGTTTGAACTCAAGGATAATACCGGACTGCTGCACCTCGCCATGCGTTTGGGATGCCTGACACCTTATAACGAGACAGTCGAAATGGAACAGGTGTTGTACGAGGCACAGCGTCGGGTCATGCGACGCCTGGCTCGAGAACCGGACGGCGTCGGGGTGGTTCTGGACTACCTTTGGCGCTGCGGCAACGAGGCGGCCAACATCGGCCTACTGGAACGACTGGAGTCGATGGGGGGTGAATATGCCGAAGCGGAGCTGCGGAGATGAACAGGATCGTGGCCCTGACACCGGCTGATGCCGATAACGGATTTGCCTGCTGTGGAGCGGTCCAGCATGCCGTCGCCCCCGGTCAGGTGTCTGAAACACTGGCGCAGGCGCTGGACGAGGCTGGGAGCGGTGTCGTGATCCTTGATGAACGGCTGGTTGGGGAGATGGGCGAGGAGATGATCCATACTCTTGAACGGCGCTGGTCCGGTGTGCTGGTAGTACTCCCGGCCCCAGGCGTGAGTGAGGCTGGTGAGGATTATGCCATGCGCCTGATCCGGAAGGCAGTCGGCTACCAGGTCAAGGTGCGGACATGAGTGGAACCATTATCGGTATAGCAGGCCCGACCGTGACCGTCGACCTGAAAGGACTGCGGTTGAACGAAATTGTTCTGGTGGGTAAGGCAGGTCTGACCGGCGAGGTGGTGCGGCTGGAGCGGGAACGGGCCGTGGTGCAGGTTTACGAGGATACCCGCGGATTGGCGGTTGGCGAGCCGGTTGCCGGAACTGCCCGTACCCTGGCCGTACAGCTTGGCCCGGGTCTTCTTGGTGGGATGTTTGACGGTCTGCAACGCCCGCTGGAAAAACTCCTCGAACGAGACGGCCCCTTCATAGGCAGCGGCAGCAGCGTCTCGCTGCTGGACAGCCCGTTGCAGTGGCACTTCACGCCATTCAAGCGGCCGGGTGAGATGGTGACGGCCGGAGAGGTTGTCGGGCAGGCTGAGGAGGGCACTTTCCGCCATCTGGTGGGCGCCCCCCGTGACGGTGAGCTGGCCACCCTGGTGTCTGGCTTCTACAGTGTGTGTCAGGCGGTGGGCAGTTATGCTGATGGGACCCCGCTCTCCATCTGCCAGGAATGGCCGGTGCGGCGTCCTCGTCCCTGTCGTCGTCGACTTCCCCCTGTCGAACCGTTGGTGACCGGTCAGCGGGTGGTGGACTTCCTCTACCCTTTGGTTCGTGGAGGCACCGCCATTATCCCCGGCGGCTTCGGCACCGGCAAGACCCTTCTGGAGCAGTCCTTTGCCAAATTTTCTGACGTGGACCTGGTGGTTTACGTCGGCTGTGGCGAGCGAGGCAATGAAATGGCCGAGCTGTTGGAAGAGTTCGCCACCCTGAGCGATCCCTGGACGGCACGGCGCCTTATGGAACGCACCATCGTGGTGGCCAACACCTCCAACATGCCGGTGGCCGCCCGCGAGGCCTCGATCTACACCGCCGTCACCATGGCCGAATATTTCCGGGACATGGGCTGCCACGTCCTTCTGCTGGCGGACAGCATTTCACGCTGGGCCGAGGCGCTGCGGGAGATATCATCATCGCTTGAGGAGATGCCGGGAGAAGAAGGGTATCCCACCTATCTGGCCTCGCGCATGGCCGGTTTCATGGAGCGGGCCGGAGTGGTGGAGACCATGAACGGTAGGATCGGTTCCCTGAGCATGATCCTTTCCGTTTCACCTCCCGGCGGCGATTTTACCGAACCGGTCACACAGGCATGCCTGCGTACAGCCGGCGCGTTCTTGATGCTGGACGCATCCCTGGCACACCGCCGCCACTTTCCGGCCGTCAACTGGTTCCAGAGCTATTCCCTCTATGAACGAACGATGGAGCAGCATTTTTCCCGCACGATCGCAGCGGGGTGGGCCGAGGCGCGCCAGCACTGCCGGACCCTGCTTCAGCGGGAGGAGGCGCTACGCGAGGTGGCCGAGATTGTCGGACTGGAGGGGATGCAGGAACAGGACCGCCTGACCCTGCACAGCGCGGAACGGATCAGGCTGGAATTCCTCTGCCAGAACGCCTACAGCGAGGATGCCTTCAGCGCTCCTAAAAAGATCATGGCCATGATCGACGGGATACTGGCCGATCACGAACGGCTCGAACAGCGCCTGGCAGCGGGCGATTCCCTTGAGGCAGCCTTGGGGAAGGGGGGTGTCGAACATGCGGCTCAGTGAACATGCCTACCGCACCATCTCCTCCATACGCGGCCCCCTGATCTTTCTGGACAGGGTTCGGGAGGTCCGCTTCGGCGAGGTTGTTCGCATCATCCCGCCCGAGGGGGAGCCTCTGGAGGGCGAGGTGATCAAGATCGACGGCGATACGGTCCTGGTGCAGGTCATGGGCGAGACCCGCGGTCTCGATACCGGCTCTACCGTGTTTTTCAGCGATGCGGTCAAGCGGGCCCCGCTCTCGGTAGAGGCGATCGGCCGGGTCTTCAGCGGCTCTTTCCTGCCTCTTGACAACGAACCTCCCTATGTCCCGGAGCGGTGGGGCGCCATATCCGGTGCCCCCATCAACCCTGTGGCCCGGGCCCGCCCGCAGGACTTCATCGAGACCGGTTTCAGCACCATCGATGCTCTCAATACCCTGGTGCGCGGTCAGAAGCTGCCGATCTTTTCCTGCGCCGGGCTGCCGGCCAAGGAGATGGCGGCCGGCATCCTGAAGAATGCCCGCCTGGGGGGGGGCGGCCAGTTCGTAGTGGTGTTCGTGGCCCTGGGGCTGACGCACCATGAGTATTCCTACTATATGGAGGTGCTGTCAGGAATGGCGGGCGGTTTCGTCGCCTTTATCAACCGCGCCGGTGAGCCGGTTATCGAACGTTTGCTGGCACCCCGCTTCGGCCTTGCCATGGCAGAATACCTGGCCTTCTGCCACGCCATGGACGTGCTGGTGCTGATCACTGACATGACCAATTACTGTGATGCCCTGCGTGAGGTCTCAACCGCCCGCGAGGAGTTGCCGGGGCGGCGCGGTTATCCAGGCTACCTGTATTCCGACCTGTCGTCGCTCTATGAGCGAGCCGGGCGAATCCGTGGCCTGGCCGGTTCAGTGACCATGCTGCCGGTGGTGACTATGCCTGAGGACGACATTACCCACCAGATCCCTGACCTGACCGGTTACATAACCGAGGGGCAGATTGTCTTGTCGCGTGAACTGCACCAACAGGGGATCTTCCCGCCAGTGGATGTCC